>BCRI01000040.1 GCA_001552515.1 Sphaerimonospora mesophila NBRC 14179 = JCM 3151 | reverse complement strand
TAGGTCGTGTCGCAGAAGCCATGCCCTGCCGCGCGGCCCGGATGACGCCTCGCCGCGGCGGTCTCGTCGCCCATAGGGCGCGGCCATGGGCTCCTCGCCCGCCTTGCGATGCATCCGTCCGGATCCACGCCCGCGACGGGCGGCACTTTTGAAACGCCCCTTAGGCGCTCGTGAGGTGACCGAGTAGGCTCCGGCGGCGTGGAACCCGTCGTAGCCGTACTGGTCGTCGCCGCCCTCATCGGGGTGCCCGCCGTGGTGCTGTGGCGGGTGCTGCGCGGCCGGCGCGACCTCGGTGGCGGGCCGGCCGAGCGGGCGACGTTCGTGACCCTGCACACGGCCTCACTCGCCGCGCCGCCGCTGCGGGCCGGGCTGACCCAGGCCGGCGCGCTCAGGGCGTCGCGCCACCTGCGGGAACTGCTCGGGTCGCCGGCCATCGCGATCACCGACCGTGAGGAACTGCTCGTCTACGACGGCGCGGGGGAGCACCACGCCGGCGAGGCCTTCGGGCACGCCGGAGCCACGCTGAAGGACGGCAGGACCCAGGTGCTCACGCTCGACTGCGGGGCGCCCGAGTGCCCGATCCGGCACGCCGTCGTCGTGCCGCTCACGACCGACGACCGTGTGGTGGGGTCGCTCGCCGCCTACGGCGACCACGCCTCCGCCGGCCTGGTCAGGGCGGCCCAGGAGGTGGCGCGCTGGGTCGACTCCCAGCTTGAGCTGGCCGAGCTCGACCGGTCCCGGACCATGCTCATGGAGGCCGAGGTCAGGGCGCTGCGCGCGCAGATCTCCCCGCATTTCATCTACAACTCGCTGACCACGATCGCCTCGTTCGTCCGGACCGACCCGGAACGGGCCCGCGAGCTGCTGCTGGAGTTCGCCGACTTCACCCGCTACTCCTTCCGCCGCCACGGCGACTTCACCACGCTCGCCGAGGAACTGCGGTCGATCGACCGCTATCTCACGCTGGAGCGGGCGAGGTTCGGCGACCAACTCCAGGTGACGCTGCGCATCGCGCCGGAGGTGCTCGCGGTGGCCGTACCGTTCCTGTGCCTGCAGCCGCTGATCGAGAACGCGGTACGGCACGGCCTGGAGGGCGTCGGCCGGATCACGATCATCGCCGAGGACGCGGGCGCCGAGTGCGCCATCAGCGTCGAGGACGACGGCGCGGGCATGGACCCGGAGCGTCTCCGGCGGGTGCTGGCGGGGGAGGACCGCTCCGGCGCGGGTGGGAGCGGGATCGGCCTGGCCAACGTGGACGAGCGGCTCCGCCAGGTCTACGGCGACGAGTACGGCCTGGTGGTGGAGACCGCCCCCGGCGCCGGCACCAAGGTCACCCTCCGGGTCCCCAAATATCACCCCGCCGTCTCAACCTGACCCGACCCGGCGTCGCCATACCACTTCTGACATCGGACGTAACCCTGTCGTGATGGTGAGAGTCGTTGACTTTCCGGTGCCCGGGTCATCACGCTCTAGGTCGTGTCTGACAAATCACGCCCCGCTGCGCGCGGCCAGGTCAGACACTCCCGCGGATTCGTCGGCGAGAGGGGTATGTGGTGACCGGCCTGCGCGTCCTGGCGGTGGACGACGAGCAGCCCGCGCTGGAGGATCTCGCCTACCTCTTGAGAGCGGATCCCCGAATCGGGGACGTCCTGACCGCCCGCGATGGCGCCGCCGCGCTGAAGCTGCTCGACCGGGCGATGGCGGACGGCCGGCCCGTCGAGGCGGTGTTCCTCGACATCCGGATGCGGGGCCTGGACGGTGTCGTGCTCGGCCGGCTGCTCACCCGGTTCACCCGGCCGCCCAAGATCGTGTTCGTAACGGCCTACGACGATCACGCGGTCGACGCGTTCGAGCTCAAGGCCGAGGACTACCTGCTCAAACCCGTCAGGCCCGAGCGCCTCGCCGAGGCGATCAGACGCGTGTGCGGGAGCCGTACGGACGTGGCCGAGGGGCCGCAGGCGGACACGATCCCGGTGGAGCTGGGCGGCGTGACCCGGTTCGTGGCGAGCACCGAGGTGCGGTACGTCGAGGCGCAGGGCGACTACGCCCGGCTGCACACCGCGACCGGCAGCCACCTGGTGCGCATTCCGCTGGCCACGCTGGAGGAACGCTGGGCCTCGGCGGGGTTCCTGCGCGTGCACCGCAGCCATCTCGTCGCGGTCAAGCACATCGACGAGTTGCACATAGACTCCGGCAAGTGCGTCGTGCGGATCGGAGAGACCGAGATCCCGGTGAGCCGCCGCCACACCCGGGAGCTGCGTGACCTTCTCGTGCGCCGCGCCCGCCGGGCCAAGCGGGACGGATGACCGGTCGCGTGGATACGACGGTGGGTGAGGCATGAGCGGGAAACCGCGCAGGGTGGTGGTGACCAGTCCGCGCACGGGCGCCGCGCGCCGTCCCCGGCACCCGCTGACCCGGGAGATCGACGAGCAGACCCAGCTCGGCGAGGTCTACATGAAGTCGCTGGTCCGGACCCAGTTCCGCCTGGCGCTGTTCGTCTGCACCGTGCTCGCCTGCGTGGTGGGCGGGCTGCCGCTGCTGTTCCTGCTCGTCCCCGAGCTGCGCGGAGTGCGGCTGCTCGGCGTGCCGCTCGCCTGGGCGGTGCTCGCCGGGCTCATCTACCCCGCCTTCGTGGCCGGGGCCTGGCTCTACGTACGGCAGGCCGAGCGCAACGAGCGGGACTTCGCCGAGCTGATGGACGCCGAGTGAATGGACGCCGAGTGAATGGACGCCGAGTGAATGGACGCTGAGTGAGCGGCATCACCGCCGTCGTCATCGTGATGCTGGCGACCGTCCTGATCGGCGCTTTCGGCATCCGCTTCTCGCGCACGACCTCGGACTTCTACGTCGCGTCGCGGACGGTCTCACCTCTGTGGAACGCGTCGGCGATCGGCGGCGAATATCTGTCGGCCGCGTCGTTCCTCGGTATCGCCGGGCTGATCCTCGCGCACGGCGCCGACATGCTCTGGCTCCCGGTGGGCTGGACCGGCGGCTATCTCGTGCTGCTGGTGCTCGTGTCGGCCCCGCTGCGCCGGTCGGGGGCGTACACGCTGCCCGACTTCGCCGAGGCGCGGCTCGAGTCGATGACCGTGCGCCGGGTGTCCAGCGTGCTGGTCGTGCTGATCGGCTGGCTCTACCTGATGCCGCAGTTCCAGAGCGCCGGGCTGGTGTTCCGTACGATCACGGGCGCGCCCGCCTGGACCGGCTGCCTGCTGGTGGCCGTGGTGGTCGCGGTCAACGTGCTGTCGGGCGGGATGCGGTCGATCACGTTCGTCCAGGCGTTCCAGTACTGGCTGAAGCTCACCGCGCTCGCCGTGCCGCTGGTGTTCATGATGCTCGCGTGGCGGGCCGACGGCGCGCCGGGGCTCGACCCGGGCGACCCGTGGGCGCTGCCGCTGCACGGCCGCGACCACGTGGTGTACGAGACGTACTCGCTGATCCTCGCGACGTTCCTCGGCACGATGGGGCTGCCGCACGTGCTCGTGCGCTTCTACACCAACCCCGACGGGCGGGCGGCCCGCCGGACGACGCTGGTGGTGCTGAGCCTGCTCGGCGCCTTCTACCTGATCCCCGCCGCCTACGGCTACCTCGGCCGGGTGTACGACCTGCCGGAGAGCGACACGGTGGTCATCGCGCTGCCCGACCGGGTGATCGGCGGGACGCTGGGCGAGCTGCTGACCTCGCTGGTCACGGCGGGGGCCTTCGCCGCGTTCCTGTCGACGTCGTCGGGGCTGACGGTGTCGGTGGCGGGCGTGATCGCGCAGGACATCCTGCGCGGCGGGGTGCGCTCGTTCCGGATCGCCACGATCCTCGCGGTCGTCGTGCCGTTCGCGCTGGCCGGGACCGCCAGGTCGCTCCCGGTCGCCACCGTGGTCGGGCTGGCCTTCGCGGTGGCCGCCTCGTCGTTCTGTCCGCTGCTCGTGCTGGGCATCTGGTGGCGCAGGCTCACCACGGCCGGGGCGATGGCGGGGCTGCTCGTCGGCGGCGGGCTCGCCTGCGCGGCCGTGCTCGCCACCATCACCGGCGGGCCGTACGACGGCTGGGCCGGCGCGCTGCTGTCCCAGCCGGCGGCCTGGACGGTGCCCGTGGCGTTCGCCGTGATGATCACGGTGTCCCTGCTCACGCCGTCGCGGGTGCCGTCCGGCGTGGCCCGGACGATGGTCCGCCTGCACACCCCCGAGACGTTGAACGTCGACCGCGGCGACTGGCGTTCGCGTTCGGCCTGACGACCGTCCGACCTCGGCCCGGCGACCGTTCGAGCCGGTCCTGACGACCGTTCGCCGCACACGATCGACCTTTCGCCGCACGTGCCCCTCATGTGAACGACCGGGCGGTACGGCTGGGCGACGCGATGCCGCGCGGGTCTCGAAAGGGGCGGGAGCGTGCTCGTACGTTGGGGTGATCCAGATCACTCTTTGAGGAGGGCACGTGACCGTCCAGCATGATTCATCGGTCTACGAGCGGATACAGGCGGGTGAACGGTTCCAGGAGCTGCGCCGGCGCCACCGCTCCTGGGCCTTCCCGATGACAGTGGCGTTCCTGGTGTGGTACCTGCTGTACGTGCTGATGTCGGGCTTCGCCCGTGACTTCATGAGCACCCGGTTGTTCGGCCACTTCAACGTGGCGCTGCTCTTCGGGATCCTGCAGTTCGTCTCGACGTTCCTGATCACCTGGCTTTACTCACGGCACGCGGCGGCCAAGCTCGACCCGATCGCCGACGAGCTGCGCGCCGAGGAGGAGGCCAAGTGAGCCACGAAGCGCTGTCCACGATCCTGTTCCTGATCTTCGTTGCGGGCACACTGGGGATCACGTTCTGGGCGAGCCGCAACACCAAGACCGCCGCCGACTACTATGCGGGCGGCCGGTCGTTCAGCGGTCTGCAGAACGGCCTGGCGATCGGTGGCGACTACATGTCGGCCGCGTCGTTCCTCGGCATCGCGGGCATCATCGCGCTGTCGGGCTACGACGGGTTCCTCTACTCGATCGGTTTCCTCGTGGCGTGGCTGGTGGCGCTGCTGCTCGTCGCCGAGCTGATGCGCAACTCCGGCAAGTTCACGATGGCGGACGTGCTCGCGTTCCGGATGTCGCCCCGTCCGGTGCGCACCGCCGCCGGGGTGTCCACGATCGTCGTGAGCATCTTCTACCTGCTGGCCCAGATGGTGGGCGCAGGCGCACTGGTCGGCCTGCTGCTCGGCATCCACTCCGAGGCCGGGAAGATCTGGACGATCATCGCCGTCGGCCTGCTGATGATCATTTATGTGGTCTTCGGCGGGATGAAGGGCACCACCTGGGTGCAGATCGTCAAGGCCGTCCTGCTGATGGCCGGCGCCGCGCTCGTCACCCTGATCGTCCTCGGCAAGTTCGGCTTCAACCTGTCGGGGCTGCTCGGCGAGGCCGCGACCCAGAGCGGCAAGGGCGAGGCGTTCCTGCAGCCCGGTCTCAAGTACGGCACCGAGGCGCAGGGCATCGCCGGCAAGATCGACCTGATCAGCCTGGGCCTCGCCCTCGTGCTCGGCACCGCCGGCCTGCCGCACATCCTGATCCGCTTCTACACCGTGCCGACCGCGCGGGACGCGCGCAAGTCCGTCCAGTGGGGCATCGGCATCATCGGCGTCTTCTACCTGCTGACGCTGGTGCTCGGTTTCGGTGCGGCCGCCCTGGTCGGCTCGAAGGCGATCGCGGAACAGGATAAGGCGGGCAATACGGCGGCCCCGCAGCTCGCGCAGAAGGCGGGCGAGATCCTCTTCGGCGAGCTCGGCGGCACGATCCTGCTCGCGGTCATCGCGGCGGTCGCGTTCGCCACGATCCTCGCCGTGGTCGCCGGCCTGACGCTCGCCTCCTCCTCCAGCTTCGCGCACGACCTGTACGCCCACGTGTTCAAGCGCGGCACCGCCACCGAGCGCCAGGAGGTGGTGGTCGCCAGGATCGCCGCGTTCGTGATCGGTGCGATCTCGATCGCGCTGAGCATCTTCGCCCAGTCGCTGAACGTCGCCTTCCTGGTCGCGCTGGCCTTCGCGGTCGCGGCCTCGGGCAACCTGCCCGCGATCCTCTTCAGCCTGTTCTGGAAGAGGTTCAACACGGCGGGCGCGGTCTCGGCGATCTACGCGGGTCTGATCGCCTCGGTCGTCCTCGTCTTCTTCTCGCCGGTGGTGTCCGGCGCGCCGACGTCGATGTTCCCCGACTCCGACTGGCACTGGTTCCCGCTGTCCAACCCCGGCATCCTGTCGATCCCGATCGGCTTCCTCGCCGGATACATCGGGACGATCTTGAGCAAGGAGTACAACGCGGCGAAGTACGCCGAGATCGAGGTCCGCTCGCTCACCGGCCTCGGGGCCGAGAAGGCGGCCAAGCACTGATCATTCGAGGATCGGATGTACGCCACGGTCGGGGTGTGGTCGCCCTGACCGTGGCGGCATGGTGCGGGGGTGGTCGCAGTGACTATCGTCTGGCCTGTGGACAGGAAGGAAGCGCCGGACGCCGGTGCTCGCGCACGCATCCTGGACGCCGCCGAGAAGCTGTTCGCCGGCGGCGGCTACGACGGCACCCCCACGGCCCGGATCGCGGAGCTGGCCGGGGTGCCGAAGGGACTCGTCTTCCACTATTTCCCCCGGAAGATCGACGTGCTCATCTCGCTGGTGGACGAGCGGACGGTGGTGACCGAGGAGGAGGTCGAGGCCGTACCGGGAGATCCGGCCGGCACGCTGTCCCGCCTGGCCCGCCGGATGCCGCTGCGCGCGTCCCCGGCGATGCGGCGCATCCTGTTCCGCGAGGCCGACACCCATCGCACGGTCCGCGAGCGGCTCGGCCGGCTCAACGGCGAGATCATCAGGAGGGCCCGGTTCGCGCTTGAGCTCGCCCTGCCCGGCAGCCGCGGGGACGCCGCCCGGCTGGAGGCCGCTGCCGCCACCTTCGCCGCCGTCCTGCTCTACCAGGAGAGCATCTGCCTGCTCACCGGTCACCACATCGACCCCGACGCCGTCGCCGAGCTGATCGCCCACGCCCTCGGCAACCTCGGTTAGAGGAGATCCAGCAGCTCGTCCATGGACTCCCGCAGGTGGGCGATCATGCTCCAGACGTCCGGCACCAGGGACGGGCAGACGACGATCCCGAAGTCCAGCCGCCCGTCGTAGGACACGCAGGTGATGCTGATCCCGCCGGTGGCGTCGGTCACCACGGACAGCGGGTGATATGACACCATCCGCGCCCCGCACAGGTAGAGCGGCTTCCGCGGCCCGGGGACGTTGGAGACGATGAGGTTGACCCCCGTCCCGGTCAGCCCGGCCAGCCGGAACGCCACCGGTGTGGCCAGCGTGGACAGCGGCGGGGGAAGCGCGGCGCACACGTCGCTGAGCCAGCTCCGGCGGGAGAGCGCGAAGCGCCGCTTGGCCGTCGCCATCGCCGAGCGTACGGCCGACAGGCGCTCCTTGGGGCAGGCCACGTCGGTGGCCATCGGCGTGATCATGGCGGAGATCCGGTTGCCGACCCCGTCGCCCGCCTTGCGCAGCGCGACCGGGACGGCCGCGACCAGGGGACGATCGGGCAGCGCGTGCCGGGCCAGCAGCCAGCGGCGCAGCGCAGAGGAGCACAGCGTCATCACGACGTCGTTCGGGCCCATCCCGAAGGCCCGGGCCACCCGCCTGACCTCGCTCAGCGGGAGCGATCCGAACGAGAAGGCCCGCTCGGACGTGATCGGGCCGTTGAACGGCGTACGCGGCAGGGCCAGCATGGGCAGCGCGTCCAGGTCGGCCGCGGCGCGGGCGAGCGAGCACAGCGTCTCGACCGGCTGGACGACCGACCGGGTGATCGCGCCGGCCAGCATCCCGAAGACCCCCGGCCCGGGGTCGGGGCGCGCCGGCGGCGGGGGCTCGACCACGCGTGGCTCGGGGGAGGGGTCGAGCAGCGCGGAGAGGATCTCCGAGCCGGTCACGCCGTCGATCGCGCAGTGGTGGACCTTGGTGTAGAAGGCGACCCGGCCGCCCGCCAGACCGTGGATCAGATGCGCCTCCCACAGCGGGCGCCGCCGGTCGAGCCGCCGCGCGTGGACCCGGGCCACGTACGCGGCGAGCTGCCTGTCGTCTCCCGGGCCGGGCAGGACGGTCTCGTGCACGTGGCGGGCGGGATCGACGGCCACGTCGTCGATCCAGTACGGCCGGTCGAGCCCGAACGGCACGTCGGCCAGCCGCATCCGCAGCGGCGGGGCCAGGTGCAGGCGCTCACGCAGCAGTGTGACCAGCCGGTCGCGGGTCACCGGCTCGCCGGCGCCGGGGTCGAGGATCGCCACCCCGGCGACGTGGGCGGTCGTGGTGGCCGACTCCACGCTCAGGAACTGGGCATCGAGTGCCGTCAGCTGGCGCATCGCCGTCCTCTCCCCTGGCTCGTTCTCCGGATGACGGTAACGGCACGCGCCGCCGTCCGGCCGAAGCGACGGCCCATGACGGTGTAAGCCGTCCGCAAAGCCTCAGAGCCGGTGGCCGCCCAGAGAGCGGTCACGTGCTCGACCGGCGGGTGCTCGGTCTGCCCGCTTCCGCCGCCGCTCTTCAGTGGCTTTCTTCGTACGGCAGGCGGTGTTGGATGATCAGAAGCCAGACGATCGACGGTATCAGCAGCAGCGCTCCGACCGCGGTCACGACGAGCACCGTGGTGAGCACCACCGGCTGAGCGGCGGCCTGCCGGTAGGGCGTCCCGGGCGGGAGCATGTAGGGGTACTGCGCCATCGGCCAGCCCCACACGACCGTGGCGACCGCCAGGACGGCGCTGCCCCGCACGAGCAGGTAACGACGCAACCGCAGCAGCAGGAGGGAGACGACTCCGAGCACGGCGCCGGCCAGCACGAGCGGCAGCGCCCGCCCGGTGAGACCGGCGAACAGCAGGGGGGCGTCCGCGTTCAGCACGGCGATGCCGCCGAGTGCGAGGGCCCCGACGACGAGGGCGGCGGCCAGCGCCCTGCGCCGGAACGCTTCGGCCATCTCCGGGAGACCGGCCCGTACGGCGTCGTCACAGAGGTAGACCGCGGCGAGGTAGGCGCAGACGCCCACCGCGAGCACGCCGCCCAGTAACGAGGTCGGGTTGATCCAGCTTTCGATCAGGTCGCCTTCCGCGAGCCCGGGCGGAACCCGTCCGGAGGCGATCCCGCCGGCGACCGTGCCCAGGAAGAACGGGGTGAGGACGGACGAGAGCGCGAAGGCCCCGCCGAACAGACGCTGCTGCCACAGTTGCGTGCTGCTCTTACGGAAGGCGTACGCGGCTCCTCGCGCGATGATCCCGACAGCGGCCAGCGTCAACGGGATGTAGAGGGTGGACATCACGGCGGCGAACACCGGCGGAAAGCCGGTCCACAGCACGACCAGCACGAAGATCAGCCACACGTGGTTGGCCTCCCAGACCGGGCCGAGCGAGTGCTCGATCAGCCGCCGCTGCGGCATTCCGGGACCGCTGCGTCCGGCGAGCAGGTCCCAGAAGCCACCGCCGAAGTCGGCTCCGCCCAGCACCGCGTAAAGGGTGAGGCCCACCCACATCACGGCCAGGAGGATCTGTGCCGGATCCATCACGCCGCCACCCGCTCCTGCGGCGCGCCCCGCTCGCGCCGTACCAGGTATCTCAGCACGTAGACGGTCGAGACCGTGAGAATCACGTAGATCACCGTGAGGAACACGAACCCCAGCCACAGGCCGGGGGCCGGGTTGACCGCCTCGCTCGTGCGCAGCTTGCCGTACACCGTCCAGGGCTGCCGGCCCACCTCGGTGACCACCCAGCCCGCCTCGACGGCGATCGCGGAGAGCGCGCCGGCCGCCGCGGCGAGCCAGAGGAACAGTCGCGAGCGCGGGATCTCCCGACGTAGCCACCAGTTCACGGCCAGCCACAACCCCAGGAGCAGCAGGAGGAAGCCGATGCCGACCATCAGGTCGAAGCACAGGTGCACGGGGGTCACCGGAGGCCGGTCGGCGGGGGGAGTGCGGTCCAGCCCCTGGACGACGGCGTCGGGGCTGTAGCCGACCAGCAGTGACAGGCCGTTGGGGATCTCCAGCCCGTAGCGCAGCCGGTCGTCGACGTAGACCCCGCCCACCGTGAGCGGCGCGTGCGACCCGGTCCGGTGCAGCCCCTCCATGGCGGCGAGTTTGGTCGGCTGGTATTCCGCGAGAAACCGGGCAGCGTAGTCACCGGCCAGGATCTGGAACGGCGTCACCACGGCCGCGAGGGTGAACGGCACCGAGAACCCCAGGCGGTGGTACCGATCCCGCCGCCCGCGCAGCAGCCCCACCGCGTACACCGAGGCGGTGAGGAACCCCGACACCATGAACGCCGCGAGGATCATGTGGATGGTCTGCGGCGGCGTGGCCGGGTTGAACATCGCCTCCCACGGCGAGGGGCGGGTGACCCGCCCGTTCTCCAGCACGAACCCCCTGGGCTGGTTCATCCACGCGTTCGCCGACACCACGAAGAACGCCGAGGCCACACCCGCGATCAGCACCGGCACCCCGGACAGCAGGTGCACGCGCGGGGGCAGCAGGTTCCAGGCGTAGAGATAGATGCCGATGAAGATCGCCTCAAGGAAGAACGCGAAGCCCTCCAGCATGAACGGGAACCCGAACACTTCGCCGTACACGCCCATCAGTCCCGGCCAGAGCAGCCCCATCTCGAAGCTGAGGATCGTTCCGGACACGGCTCCGACGGCGAAGAGCACGCCCACGGCCCTGGCCCACTGGTGGGCGAGGCGCAGGTGGTCGGGGTCACCGGTCCGGATCGCACGCCACCGGGTGTACAGCAGCAGGGCCGGCATGCCCACGCCCAGGCACGCCAGCACGATGTGCCAGCCCAGGGACAGTGCCATCTGCATCCGGGCCGCGGCCAGGTCCGCCGCGCCTCCCGGGTCGAACGGGACGACCGGAGCGGGCGCAGTCGGTGTCGTCACTTCGGCACCACTACCCGGCTATTTCGCCATACTTGTCGCTTTGTATGGCTTTTGATGCATCTCTACCGGAAACGGCGATGGATTTCGTCCAGCCGCTCGGTCAGCCCTTCTCTGTCCAGGTGTTCCAGCAGCGGCACCGCCACCCGGCGGCTGGTGCGCAGGGCGGTCCTCGCCTGGCTGACCGTGAACGGCTGGGGCAGCGCGGCCAGCAGCGCGGCGGCCCGCGCATCGGCGCCCGGCGGCAGCACGACGCCGTCGGCCACACGTAGCAGCGCCCCGGCTCGTACGGCGGCGGCCAGCTCGCGTGGTCCCAGACCCAGTTCGGCCAGCCGCCCGGCCTCCGGCGCCAGAAACGGGCTGTCGGCGAGTTCGGCGATGAGGCGGCGCACGGCCAGGGCCACCGGAGCCGGCAGGCCCGCGCGCCCGGCCACGACGGGTCCGGCCACGATGCGCCCGTTGACCAGGGCGAGCGGGGGCCGCACGAGCGCCGCGACCAGGCCGCGGTCCGGCAGTCCCAGCTCGTGGCGGGCCGCCTCCAGCGGCATCCCCGGCTCCAGCGGATCGCGGGCCGCGTGGCGCCGTACGACCTCGGGAAGCCGGGCGGTGAGGCCGGCCCAGTGCTCCGGATCGGCGTGCCAGCCGGCCAGCACCGCAGGCCCCCTGGGCGGGCAGCCCATGGCGACGAGCTCACCGTCCCGCAGCAGCAGATGCGTGCGCAACAGGGACGCCGCGTCCGCCGTCGCGTCCGCGAGCACGCTCGCACGATCCCGGGCCGCGCCGCGGCGGCGCAGCTCAGGGGGGCGGACATCGAGCACGGTCGCCCCCGCCGTCACTCGCGGCACACCGCCCGGATCGCGCAGCAGCAGCACGTCGCCCACGTGCAGAGGCAGCGGCCTGGCCAGGTGCAGCCGCGCCGCACCGTTGTCCACCGAGAGCGGCCCGAGCGGCCGCACCCGGCACGCCACGGCCGCCGAGCCGATGTGCGCGACGACCCACGTCCAGGCCTCGGCGATCCGGTCGGGTTGGGCGGGGGACACCCATACGTCGACCAGATCGGCCGGATACCAGGCATCGGGCGTGACAAGCGCCTGCCCGCGCTCGGGCGAGACCCGCCCGCGCAGGTTGACGGCGACCCGGGCCACCCCGGTGACGGTGGTCACCGGCTCCTTCAGCGACTCCATGCCGCGCACCCGCACCCGCTCGCCGTTCAGTTCGAGCTCGTCGCCGATCGCGACGCGGCCCGCCGGGAGGGTCCCGGTCACCACCGTCCCTGTGCCGCGCACCGTGAACGCGCGGTCGATCCACAACCGCACCGGTGCCTCGGGGCTCGGTGTGGGCAGTGCGGCCGCCAGCCGGTCCAGCGCCGCGCGCAGTTCGTCCAGCCCCTCACCGGTGCGCCCGCTCACCGCCAGCGCCTCCGCCTCGTCCAGGCCGGCCGCGGCGAGACGGGCCCGTGCGTCCTCCAGGGCGGAAGCGGGGTCGGCGAGGTCGGCACGGGTCACCGCGAGCAGGCCGAGCCGTACGCCGAGGGTCCGCAGCGCGACCAGGTGTTCCTCCGACTGCGGCATCCACCCCGCGTCGGCGGCGACGACGAACATCACGGCGGGCACCGGGCCGACCCCGGCGAGCATCGTGCCGAGGAACCGTTCGTGCCCGGGGACGTCGACGAACGCGACCCGCTCACCGGAGGGCAGCGCCGTCCAGGCGTAGCCGAGTTCGATCGTGAGCCCCCGTCTCCGCTCTTCGGCGAGCCGGTCGGGGTCCATCCCGGTGAGCGCCCGCACCAGCGTCGACTTGCCGTGGTCGACGTGTCCGGCGGTGGCGATGACGTGCATCAGGCCCGCCTCCGTCGGCCGGCCGCTCCGAGGACGGCCGTCAGCAACTCGCCGTCGCCGGACGGCGGCAGCGTGCGCAGGTCGAGGAGCAACCGGCCCCCCTCGATCCGGCCGACGACCGGCGGGTCGCCCGTGCGCAGCGGTACGGCGAGCCGTTCGGGCAGGCTGACCGCCGCGCTCGGCAGCCGCGCTCCCGGTGCTCCTCCACCGCCCACGGTGGCCTCGGTGGGTACGGCCGCAGCCTCGATCCCGGCCAGGCGCAGTTTCTCCGCCAGTGCCTCCGCCCTCCCGGTGAGGGCGGCGGGCCGGGAGTGCAACGCCCGGTGAACGGGGGTCTCGGGGCCCCGCAGCGTGGCCTCCAGCGCGGCGAACGTCAGCTTGTCCACCCGCAGCGCCCTGGCCAGCGGGTGGCGCCGGAGCCGCTCGACGAGGTCGCGACGGCCGAGCAGCAGGCCCGCCTGGGGGCCGCCGAGCAGCTTGTCGCCGCTGGCCGTCACCAGGTCGGCGCCGGCGGCCAGCGCGCTCGCGGCATCCGGCTCGCCGGGCAGCAGCGGCTCCCGTCGCAGCAGGCCCGACCCGATGTCCGCGACCACGGGCACGCCGAGCCCGGTCAGCTCCGCCACCTCGACCGAGCCGGTGAAACCCTCGATCCGGAAGTTCGACGGGTGGACCTTGAGCACGAACCCGGTCTCCGGACCGATGGCCGCGCGGTAGTCGGCGGGCGAGGTGCGGTTGGTCGTACCCACCTCGCGCAGCCGGGCGCCGGTGGACGCCAGCAGGTCGGGGATCCGGAACCCGTCACCGATCTCGACCAGTTCGCCGCGACTGATCACGATCTCCCGCCCGGCGGCGAGCGCGGTGGCCGTCAGCACGAGCGCGGCGGCGTTGTTGTTGACGACGTGCACGTCCTCGGCGGCCGGCACCGCCCCGGCGAGGGCATCGAGCGCACCGCGTCCCCTGCCGGCTCGCGCCCCGGTCGCCAGGTCGAACTCCACGTCGGTCGCCCCTGCCGCGACCGCGACGGCCTCGACAGCGGCGGCGGACAGCGGCGCCCGGCCCAGGTTCGTGTGCAGCAGCACACCGGTCATGTTGATCACCGCTCGGAGGCCGGCCGGGTGGTGTGGCAGCGCGGACACGGCGGCGTCCGCGACGTCCTGCGGTTCGATCTCGCCCTGCCGCACCCGCTGCTGGGCTCGGACGACGGCGTCCTTGACCATCGTGCGGCCGAGCCGTTCCATCAGGGTGGCCAGCCGGGGATCGGCCAGGACGGCGTCGGTACGTGGCACTCGCCTTCGTGGATCCACTCGTAAACCCGTAGTTCCAGCTTGTGAGCGGAGGTGGACGGGAATCGAACCCGCCAGGCCGAGGACCTCGGCCTCGTCGGTTTTGAAGACCGCGGGGGCCACCAGGCGCCCGAACACCTCCAAGAGAAGCGGACCCCGGGAGAACCGGAACTCCGCGTGGAGATCTAACCGGAACCCGGTGGTCAGGTCACGGCATTTCCCCGGCGCGGCGCGGCGTACGGGGGATATCCGGGCCGGGAACCTAACCTCCCAAGGGTTGGGGGGGGCGGATCGGAGGGACGATGACGACGACCGAGCGGGCCGCGACGAGGCTCACCCGTTATGCGCGCGGAGGCGGATGCGCCTGCAAGATCCCACCGGGTGAGTTGGAGAGCATCGTGGCCGAGCTGTCGGCATCGCGGGCCGGTGACGTGCCCCCACCGGAACCGGCGTACGGCGAGCTGATCATCGGGCTGGACGACGGCGACGACGCCGCCGTGATCACGATCGAGGACGGCCGCGCCGTCGTCGCCACCACCGACTTCTTCACCCCCGTGGTGGACGATCCGTACGACTGGGGGCGGATCGCCGCGACCAACGCGCTGTCGGACGTGTACGCCGTGGGCGGCACGCCCGTCGTGGCGGTGAACCTGCTCACCTGGCCCAGGCGGACGCTCTCGATCGACCTCGCCCGGGAGGTGCTGCGCGGCGGTCTCGACGTCGCCCGGTCCGCCGGCTGCCACGTGGCGGGCGGCCACAGCGTCGACGGCCCCGAGCCGGTGTACGGCATGGCGGTCACCGGCCTGGCCGACCCCGAGCGGCTGCTGCGCGTCGACGCCGGCCGGGCGGGGCAGCCGATCTCGCTCACCAAGCCACTCGGCGTCGGCGTGCTCAACAACAGGCACAAGGCGACCGGGGAGGTGTTTCCCCAGGCCGTCGAGGTGATGACGACGCTGAACCGGGACGCGTCGCTGACGGCCCTGGCCGCCGGGGTTCGGTGCGCGACCGACGTGACGGGGTTCGGCCTGCTCGGCCACCTGTACAAGCTGGCCAGGGCGAGCGGGGTCACCGCTGTGGTCGACGTCGCGGCCGTGCCGTACCTGGAGGGGGCCCGCGAGGCGGTGCGCGACGGCCACGTCAGCGGCGGCACCCGCCGCAACCTGACCTGGGTGGCGCCCCGCCTCGATGCGGGCCGGTTCGGCGAGGAGGACCTGCTCCTGCTGGCCGACGCCCAGACCTCCGGAGGCATGCTCATCGCGGGGGAGATCCCCGGTGCGCCGGTCGTCGGCGAGCTCGTACCGAGGGAGGCCGCCGTCCTCCGGCTCGCGTAGGCCTCTCGGCCGTGAACGGCCCGGGGCTCCTACGGCTTCGTTGCCGGGCGGCACCTCCCGGGGACGGAGGCGAGATCTCCCGCCGCCACGCGCCGCCGCTGCGGGACGACCGTGTACTTCGGGTCGGCGGCGGAGGCGCGTCCGGCTTCGAGCACGCCGAACCGGGTGCACAGCGCGCCGGCCGTGATGGCGAGGCCGGACAGCGCGGTGAGCGCACGGCTGCGCCCGGCCATCGTGGCGAGCAGGCCGCCGCCGAGGGTCAGCATCCGGGAGGCCCTCATCAGCCTGCCCGCCCTGCCCAGCCGGTACGGCTCACCGGCCAGGCCGAGACGGCGTGCCATCAGCATGCCTGCGGCCGTCTCGGCGGCGGCTCCCGCGACGGCCACCGCGCGGGCGGGCCCGGCCGCCGTCCGCGGGGTGGTCAGCATGAGGGCCGCGCCCGCAGAAGCGAGGGCGCTGCCCGTGAAGAGGAACGGCAGCTCGCGCATGGCCTCGTGCCAGGCGGGCACCGCCGTGTCGGCCAGCAGCACGGCCGTGTAGGCGGCCATCACAGGGCCGGTCACCGCGCTCGCCGCGGTCGCCGCGTCCCCGATGGCGGGAAGGACGCCCGTCACGGCGGAGGCGGCGCCGATCGCCGTCAGGCCGCCGTGCGCGGCCAGCGTCCAGGAGCCGACGCTCATCGGGGAGCTCGGCTTGAACAGCCGCAGCATGTTGAGGAAGCGTTCGGGCCTGCCCAGCTCGGTGATGAGGAAGACCGATCCCACGCCCGCCCCGGCGGCGGCGGCCATCCGCGCGGCGAGCGCGAGCCGGTCGTGCCCGGTGACGCGCGCCATGGCGGCGATCATCGACGCGGCCCCCGACATGCCGCCCAGATAGAGATAGACCGGCATGTGCGGCTCGTGCCAGACGGGTGCCTTGATGACCGGCTGGCCGTAGTAGGACCGGAAGCCGGCGTCCGGCACCATCTCATCCCGGCGCTTGGGCATTCACGTCCTCCGCAGAAAGCAGGCGGCCACGCCTGCGGCCAGGGCGAGCGCGGCGCCGCCGGCCCACCGCCACATCGCGGGCAGGTCCCGGGTCGTCACCACCGGATCCGGCGGCAGGCCGTACGTCTCGGGTTCGTCCAGCAGCAGGAAGAACGCGCCGGTCCCGCCGACCCCGTTGTCCGGGCTCTCGCCGTACAGCCGGGCCTCGGTCACGCCGTCGGCGTGCAGCCGCTCGACCCGCTCCGCGGCCCGGGCGCGCAGCTCGTCCAACGGCCCGAACCGGATCGAGTCGGTCGGGCAGGCCTTGGCGCAGGCCGGCTCCAGGCCGCCGCGCAGCCGGTCGTAGCAGAGTGTGCACTTCCACGCCCGGCCGTCCCGCTCCCTCCGGTCGATGACTCCGTACGGACAGGCCGGGACGCAGTAGCCGCAGCCGTTGCAGACGTCGGACTGCACGACCACCGTGTCGAACTCGGTGCGAAACAGCGCGCCGGTAGGGCAGACGTCCAGACAGGCGGCGTGTGTGCAGTGCTTGCACACGTCGGACGACATCAACCACCGGCCGTCCTGCTCGATGAACGCCACGTGCCGCCAGGTGTCCGCGCCGAGCGCCCCGGTGTTGTCGTAGGACGTGGCGCGGAACACGAACCCGTCGTCGGGCACGTCGTTCCACTCCTTGCAGGCCACCTCGCACGCCTTGCATCCGATGCAGATGCTGGTGTCGGTGAAGAAGCCCATTCGCTCAGCCATGCCGGTACCTTTCGATGAGCTCCAGCAGCGCCGTACCCCTGGGCCGCCGCCCCGGCAGCACGTCGCACGTCCCGGACTTGCTCTCCTGAATGAACACGTTGGGGTCGAGCACGAACGGGATCAGGTCGTTGACCACGTCCCCGGTCACGAGCCCGCGATATCCCCAGTGGTAGGGCAGGACCACCTGGTGCACGGTCGTGCCGCGCAGGCGCAGCGGCCTGACCCGCTCGGTCACCAGCACCCGCATCTCGACCGCGGCGCGCGCGGTCACGATCGTCGCCCAGCCACCGTTGACCAGGCCGACCTCGGCCGCGAGCTGCGGCGACACCTCGCAGAACGGCTCCGGCTGCAGCTCGGTCAGGTAGGGCAGGGTCCGGCTCATGCCGCCCGCCGTGTGGTGCTCGGTGAGCCTGCTGGTGGTGAACACGTACGGAAACCGCGGCGAGAGCGGCGGATTGTACGGATTGTCCGGTCGGTGGAAGATCCGCCGGGCCGGATTCGCCTGTGTGCGGTACAGGGTGTTGCGCACCGGTGACTCGTGCGGCTCGTAGTGGACGGGCAGCGGGCCGTCGGACAGCCCGGATGGCACGTAGAGCCAGCCCTTGCCGTCTGACTGCATGATGAACGGGTCGGTGCCGCGCAGCGCCGCCTCGGCCTTGGCCCCCTCCGGGGGGTCGTAGTCCGGCGGCTTGTCCTCCTCGAAGTCCGGCACGTCGGGCCCGGTCCACGCGCCGCGAGCCTGGTCCCACCAGACGTACCGCTTGCGCTCGCTCCACGGCCGGCCCTCGGGATCGGCCGATGCCCGGTTGTAGAGGATGCGCCGGTTGGCCGGCCAGGCCCAGCCCCATTCCGGCGCGACCCACGACTGCTCTTCCCTCGGCCTGCGCCGGGCGGCCTGGTTCACCTCGTCGGCGTAGACCCCGCAGTAGATCCAGCAGCCGCACCTCGTCGAGCCGTCCGGCCTGAGCCGGCCGAGGTGCGACAGGGCCCGGCCGTCCGGCCCGGTGCCGCCGATCTCGCGCAGCACGGCCTCCGCCGACGGATCGCGGTACGGGCCCTCCTCGGGGTAGTCCCAGGTCAGCTCGCGCACCGGCCGGTCGATCTCGTCGTCGGTCAGCCGATCCCTGATCCGCCTGCCCAGGTGGTAGAAGAACCACAGGTCGCTGCGGCAGTCGCCCGGCGGGTCGAGCGCCTTCTCCCGCCACTGCAGCAGCCGCTGTGTGTTGGTGAACGTGCCCTCCTTCTCCACATGGCTCGCGGCGGGCAGGAAGAACACCTCGGTGCCGATCTCCTCGGTGCGCAGCTCCCCGGTCTCGATCTCCGGGGCGTCCTGCCAGAACGTCGCGGTCTCCACCAGGGTCAGGTCACGCACCACCAGCCAGTCCAGGTTCGCCAGGCCGAGCCGCTGCGCCCTGCCGTTCGCCGAGCCGACCGCCGGGTTCTCCCCGATCACGAAATAGCCCTTCACCGTGCCGTCGATCTGACCCATCACGGTCGCGTAGTGTCCGTGGTCGCCGGTCAGCCGCGGCAGGTGGCCGAAGCAGAAGTCGTTCTCCTCGGTGGCCGCCTCCCCCCACCACGCCTTGAGCAGGCTCACCGTGTAGGCCCGCCGGTTCCCCCAGAAGCCGGTGTCCGCGCCCTCCCGCTCGAGGTAGTCGTTCAAACCGGCATGCCGGTGGGCGTTCGGCATCGCGATGTACCCGGGCAGCAGGTTGAACAGCGTCGGGACGTCCGTGGAACCCTGGATGTTGGCATGCCCGCGCAGGGACAGGATCCCTCCGCCCGGCCGGCCCATGTTGCCCAGCAGGAGCTGCAGGATCGAGGCGGCGCGGATGAACTGCACCCCGGTCGTGTGCTGGGTCCAGCCCACCGAGTACACCCAGGCCGTGGTCCGCTCCCGGCCGGAGCTGGCGGTGATCGCCTCGGCCAGTTCGGCGAACCGCTCACGGGAGATCCCGCACAGCTCTTCGACCCGTTCCGGGGTGTATCGGGAGAAATGCCGCCTGAGGATCTGGTAGACGCAGCGCGGGTGGCGCAGCGTCGGATCCGCCGGCGGACGGGCGGAGGCCCCCGGCCCGCGCGCGCCGTAGGAGTCCGACCCCGCCGCCTGCGCGTGCGCCAGGCCGCCCTCGCTCAGCGTGCGCACCTGCTCCACGTCGCCCTCGTACGCCCAGGACGACGGGTCGTACCGGCCGGTCTCCGGGTCGTAACCGGAGAACAGGCCGTCGAGGTCCTCGGTGTCCAGGAACTCCGCATTGATGATCGTCGCCGCGTTCGTGTAGGCGAGCACGTACTC
Source organism: Sphaerimonospora mesophila NBRC 14179 = JCM 3151 (assembly GCA_001552515.1). GTDB lineage: Bacteria > Actinomycetota > Actinomycetes > Streptosporangiales > Streptosporangiaceae > Sphaerimonospora > Sphaerimonospora mesophila. The sequence continues at coordinate 34,243 of BCRI01000040.1, read as the reverse complement.
GCGGAAGTCGAGTCCGTGGGTGAGCACGTGATTGATCAATGCTCCGAGCAGCACGATGTCCGACCCGGCCCGGATCGGCAGATAGCGGTCGACCGCCGCGCTGGTCCGGCTGAACCGCGGGTCGATGTGGAACACCTTCGCCCCGCGCAGCCGCGCCTCCATCACCCACTGGAACCCCACGGGATGGCATTCGGCCATGTTGGAGCCCTGGATGACGATGCAGTCAGACTTCGCCAGGTCCTGCTGGAACGTCGACGCGCCGCCACGCCCGAAGCTGGTCCCCAGACCGGGGACGGTGGAGGAGTGTCAAACGCGCGCCTGGTTCTCGACCTGGATCGCGCCCAGGGCGGTGTAAAGCTTCTTGATCAGATAGTTCTCTTCGTTGTCGAGCGTCGCCCCGCCCAGATGGGCGATGCCCAGCGTCCGCCTGACCTCCTTGCCGTCGAAGGTCTGTTGCCAGGTCTCCCGCCGGGTGCGGACCACCCGATCGGCGATCATGTCCATGGCCGTCTCGAGGTCGAGCGGCTCCCAGTCCGTGCCGTACGGCCGGCGGTAGAGAACCTTCGTCGCGCGGCCGGGATGGGTCACGAGCTGCTTGCTCGCCGAGCCCTTGGGACACAGCCGACCCCGGGAGATCGGCGAGTCGGGATCGCCCTCGATCTGGGTGACCCGGCCGTTCTCCACGTAGACGAGCTGCCCGCAGCCGACCGCGCAGAAGGGGCAGACCGACCGTGCCACGGTGTCGGCCCGCTCGACCCGCGGCCGCAGCGCGTCGGTCCGCGACGAGCGCGCGGCGTCCCGCCTGCCGTCCTCTCCCCGGAGCTGCCGCAGCAACGGCCAGCGGGAGATCCGTCCCCCTGCCACGAGTCTCTCGTTCCCGTGGCCTGTTCCGTTCAATCAGGCGGTGCCGTACAGCAGTGCCAGCAGGCGGTCGAGCGGCCAGGTGTTCACCACGTCGTCGGCGGTGAGCCAGGCGCGCTGGGCGATCCCGACACCGAACCGCTGGTGGTTCAGATGCGGGACGGCGTGGGCGTCGCTGTCGATCGAGAACCGCACGCCGTGGTGGCGGGTGAGCCGGACGAGATCGGAGGGCAGGTCGGCGCGGTCCGGATAGGCGTCGATCTCCATGATCGTGCCGGTGCGGGCGGCGGCGCGGAAGACCTCGTCCCAGTCGGCGTCCACCGGCGGCCGTTTGCCGATCTTGCGGGTGGTCGGGTGCCCGATGACGTGGACGTGGGGGTTCTCGCAGGCGGTGATGAAACGGCGGGTCATCTCGGCACGCGACTGGTTGAAGTGCGAGTGCACGGAGGCGACGCAGACGTCGAAGCCCGCCAGAATCTCCGCCGGCCAGTCGACCGAGCCGTCCGGAGCGATGTTCAGCTCGGTGCCGTGCAGCAACCGCATGTCCGGATATCTGGCTTGAAGTTCGGCGAGGCGGGCGCGCTGGGCGAGCGCCTTGTCGAGCGTCATCCGCTGCATGACCAGGTCCGGAGCGTGATCGGTGACCGCGTAGTAGGAATGGCCGCGCAGCGCGGCCGCGGCCACCATGTCCTCCAGGGAGGCGATCCCGTCGGTCAGATCGGTGTGCGTGTGCAGGTCGCCCCGCAGGTCGGCGAGCTCGACCAGCCGGGGCAGCTCGCCGCGCAGCGCGGCGGCCACCTCGCCGCCGTCCTCGCGCAGCGTCGGCGGGATCCATCGCATGCCGAGCGCGTCATAGACGTCCTCCTCGGTCTCGGCCGCGATCAGGCGGCCGTCGCCGTCGAACAGTCCGTACTCCGACAGCTTCCAGCCCTTCTTGACCGCCATCTCCCGGATGCGGACGTTGTGCTCCTTGCTGCCGGTGAAGTAGATCATGGCGGCGCCCCACGACTCGTCGGGCACCAGCCGCAGGTCCACCTGTAGTCCCCGGTCGGTGCGCACCGACGTCTTCCGCTCGCCCTTCGCGATCACCTCCGTGACGTACGGCTGACGGGAGAACAGGTCCATCAGGCCGGGCGGGCCGACCGCCAGGATGTCGATGTCGCCGATCGTCTCGCGCATCCTGCGCAGCGAGCCGGCGTAGGCGATCCGCTCGGTTGGCAGCGATCCGATCACCCGTTCTGCCAGGTCCATGGCGATGCCGAGGTGGACCCTGCCGCCCGACAGCTCCAGTTGCTCGACACCCTTGAGCAGGTTCTCCTCGGTCTTCGGGCCGAAACCCCGCAGCCCGGCCAGCCGGCCGGCCCTGATCGCGTCGGCGAGCGCGGCCGGCGAGTCGATGCCGAGCTCCTCGAACAGGAACAGCGCCCGCTTCGGGCCGAGCGAGGGGACCCGCGTCAGCTCGCGCACCCCCTCGGGCACCCGGCCGCGCAGCTCGTCGAGCTGGCGGAAGCTTCCCCGCGACAGGAACTCCTCGACCTTCTTGGCGATGGCCTCGCCCACGCCGGGGATCTTTCTGATGTCCGCCTGCCGCAGGTCCTCGGGGAACCCGGCGATGGACTTGGCCGCCTTCTGATAGCTCCGCACCCGGAAGGCGTCGCCGCCGCTCAGCGCGAACAGCTCGGCGTACTCCTGCAGCGCGGCCGCCGCGTCGTCGTTCACCCGTCCCATGAATCTCAGGGTAGGAGAGCGGGCAGCGCCCGTTGGACGTCCGTCGCGGCCTCGACTCCGGCGCCGTCGGCGGCGCGTGCGGCCTTCTCGACGAAACGAGCCACCAGACCCGGATCGGCGAGCATGGTCAGGTGACCTCGTCCGGGCAGGTGGGCGAGGGTTCCATCGTGGCAGGCCGCGAGAAACCTCCGCTCGTCGGCGCGGAACGGGTCGCGGGAGCCGTTCAGCAGCCAGACCTGGCCCGGGTAGGCGGCGAGCGCCGCGATCGGGTCGCTCCCGGCGACGGCCTCGACCGCCGACGGGATGACCTCGGTCGTCAGCCCACCCTCGATGATCGCCTCGCCCATGGGGCCCGGCAGGGCCCGGCGGAAGCCGTACCGGCTCACCGCCTCGGCCGTCGCGGCGTGGCGTGCGGCGATTCGGCCGACCCGGCGGTAGAGGCCGGCGATGGTCCGGGGCGGCCGTGCCGTACATCCCATCGCCACGAGCCCTGCCACGCGGGCGGGATAGCGCGCGGCGGTGGCGAAGCCGACATAGCCGCCGAGTGAGAATCCGGCGACGAGCGCCCTCCCGCCGAGCTCGGCTATCGAGTCGGCGACGACCTCGCAGGCGGCGTCCAGGTCGAACGGCAGACCCCGCCGGGTGCCGTGACCGGGCAGGTCCGGCGCCGCCGACGGCCGGTCGAGCAGTGCTCTCACCGGCGACCACATCGTGCCGCTCACCCGGATCCCGTGAACGAAGACGACTGGGAGCACGTCACACCCTTTCCATAAACGCAACGCATCGTTGCGTTGGATTAAAGCACGACGCAACGGTGCGTTGCAAACGGCTAGGCTTGGCGACATGGGACCGAGAAAGAGACGCGAGATCCTGGACGCCACGCTCGAACTTCTCGCGGAGAAGGGGTACGAGGGTCTGACGGTCGAGGGGGTGGCCGAGCGGTCCGGGGTGAACAAGACGACGATCTATCGCTGGTGGCGGTCCAAAGCGGCCCTGCTCGGCACGGCGCTGCTCGAGTCGCCGTCGCTCGAGATCGACGTGCCCGACACCGGGAGCATCCGCGGCGATCTCCACCTGCTGCTCGACGGCCTCGCGGTGCTGCTCACCCGGCCGCCCGCGTCGGACATCGCCGTCGCCACGCTCGGGGCCGCGGTGAACAACCCGGAGTTGGCGGCAGCGGCCAAGGACTTCTTCGCCGACCGGCTCGCTCGTGAGGCGACGATCTTCGAACGGGCCGTCGGCCGCGGTGAGATCGATGCGGCGACCGACCCCATGATGGTCATGGATCTGCTCGCCGGAGCCGTCTGGCTGCGTACGGTCTTCCGGCAGTCGCCCCTCGACGAGGAGTTCACGGAACGGGCGGTGAGCCTGGTGCTGGAGGGGATCGGGCGGCCGGCCGGCCATCCCTGATCACGTCGGCGGGAATCTCAGGGAAGGAGAACCGGCAGTGCCCGCTCCAGAGACCTGATCCAGTACGGCCAGGTGTGCGTGCCGTCTCCGTAGAAGTCCGTCGTGACCTCCACGCCGGCCTTCTCCGCGGCCGCGGCGAAATTCAGGTTCTGCCGCATTATCGAGGCCTCGGTGTGGTCCTTCGGTCCCTTGCCGGGGTCCAGCGGACCGGACGTGCCGTTGCCCGACGCCGCGTACAGGCGCACGCCCTTGAGGCGGGCGACCAGGTCGGTGGGATTGTGCTCCGCCCAACTGTCGGGATCGCCCCAGACGTCCGCCGTGTCCAGGCCGTAGTCGGCGAACAGCGCGCGATGCCCGCGGACGTCGGAGCGGGTGTCGAGCACGCCGGAGAACGAGGCCGCGGCCTCGAACACGCCCGGATGCCGGGCCGCGTAGCCGAAAGCGCCGTGGCCGCCCATCGAATAGCCGGCGATGGCGCGACGCGTGCCGATGCCGTACCGCGGCTCGACCAGGCCGGGCAGTTCGGTCATGTGGAACCTCTCCCAGGCCGGGCCGTCCCGCCAGTCGGCGTACCAGCCCATCGGGCCGCCCTCGGGCACGATGACGACCGCGTCGAGGCGGGTGGTGAGCTCGGCCACCTCGCCCGTCTGGAGCCAGTCCCAGCCGCCGCCCGCGCAGCAGCCGTGCAGCAGGTACAGCGCACGCCAGCCGGTGGAACCCGCCGTCCACGCCGACGGCTTCACCACCCACACCGAGCGCCGGGCGCCCGTCGCCGGGGAGTCGATCACGAGTCTGTCCGTCCGGCCGTCCACGGCCTCCTGTGAGATCACGGACGCCGCGGAGTGGGCGGGTCGCGGAGCCGGGGTGACGGCCGCGCTCTGGCAGCCGCTCAGCGCGATGATCAGGGGGAGGGCGCCCAGGATCTTCTTCACAACAGAGCTAGATGTCATACCGGGCCCGCCCCGTCAACCTTCCGCCGAGTCGCGGCAGGTGATCACCTGGTGGGGGTATGTCCGGTCTGGACAGTCTGGACAGCCCGAACGGCATGGACGGAACGGGGGCGGCCGATGAATGGCTGGCAGGTCCAGGAAGCGAAACAGCGCCTCAGTGAGGTCATCCGGCGTGCGGTGAGCGATGGTCCTCAGGTGGTCACCCGCCATGGCGACCGCCAGAGTCAACGGCCGGACTCTGGTCAGTCGCAACGTCAGGACTTCGTGGGCACCGGCGTGTCCGTCATCAATCCCTTCGAACCGATCGCTCCATAGCTCACGACAGTCAGACTCGTGAGAACGGCTCGGCGTAGGTGAAGGGGCCGCGCGGCGACGGGACGGGCCCGTCGAACACGCGCACCTGGAAATAGCGTCCCCAGGCCGGGTCCGGCGGCGTGACGCCGTGCCTGTCCCAGGGCTCGAAGCCGAACCGGGAGTAGTAGCCGGGATCGCCGAGCAGCGCCACCAGTGGTTCTCCCGTTGCCTCGGCCGCGCCGAGCACGGCGTGCATCAGCGCCGAGCCGACGCCGCTGCCCTGGTGGTCCGGGTGCACGCTCAGCGGTCCGAGGCCGAGCGCCGGGACCGGGCCGACGTGACCGCGGCTGCACACCACGTGCCCCACGACCTCCCCGGCGGGGGTGACCGCGACGAGCGACAGGGCGGGCAGCCAGCCCTCGTCGTCGCGCAACTCGTCGATCAGCGTCGCCTCGGCGGGCATCTCGCCGGGCTTCTTGGCGAAGGCGGCGGCGGTCACGGCGCGGATGGCGCCGACGTCTGCGGAGGTCTCCCTGCGGATCATCATCCGCCCAGCCTGCCGTTCGGCACGACCCTCGGGCAACCCGGTTTCCTCGGCAATGTTTTGCCTGGTCTTGGGGGGTTTTGGCGTCACCTCATTGGTTGGACTAGATGCCGGGCCTGACCCGATGTGGCCGTTACTTGCGGTCGCGCTTACAGTGAAGCGGGCAATATCACGACATCAAGAGAAGGGATGGTCGATGCTGCACGAGAGACTGTCGTCGGTGTACGACAACGTGCTGCGCCGAAACCCGGGCGAGATCGAGTTCCATCAGGCGGTCCGGGAAGTGCTGGAGAGCATCGGGCCCGTCCTCGGAAAGGACCCCGAGTACGCCGAGCACAAGATCATCGAGCGGATCTGTGAGCCGGAACGGCAGATCATCTTCCGGGTGCCCTGGGAAGACGACAACGGCGAGGTGCACATCAACCGCGGCTTCCGGGTCGAGTTCAACAGCGCGCTCGGGCCGTACAAGGGAGGGCTCCGCTTCCACCCGTCGGTCTACCTCGGCATAGTCAAGTTCCTGGGCTTCGAGCAGATCTTCAAGAACGGCCTGACCGGGCTGCCCATCGGCGGCGGCAAGGGCGGCTCCGACTTCGACCCGAAGGGGCGCTCCGATCGCGAGATCATGCGCTTCTGCCAGAGCTTCATGACGGAGCTCTACCGTCACCTGGGCGAGTACACCGACGTGCCCGCGGGTGACATCGGCGTCGGAGGGCGCGAGATCGGCTACCTGTTCGGCCAGTACAAGCGCATTACCAACCGCTACGAATCCGGCGTGATCACCGGCAAGGGGCTCACCTTCGGCGGCGCGCAGGTGCGCACCGAGGCCACCGGGTACGGCTGCGCGTTCTTCGTGGAGGAGATGCTGAAGGCGCGCGGCACGTCGTTCGACGGCAAGCGCGTCGTGGTCTCCGGTGCGGGCAACGTCGCCATATACACCATAGAGAAGGTCCAGCAGCTCGGCGGCACCGTTGTCGCCTGCTCCGACTCCTCCGGGTACGTCGTGGACGAGAAGGGCATCGACCTCGACCTGCTCAAGCAGGTCAAGGAGGTCGAGCGGCGCCGGCTGAACGCGTACGCCGAACGGCGTGGCACGGACGCCACGTTCGTGGCCGGGCACAGCGTCTGGGAGGTGCCCTGCGAGGTGGCGATGCCGTCCGCCACGGAGAACGAGATCACCGGCAAGGACGCCGAGGCGATGGTCCGGGGCGGCTGCGTGGCCGTCGGCGAGGGCGCCAACATGCCCACGACCCCCGAGGGCATCCGGATCTTCCAGGAGGCGGGGGTGTCGTTCGGGCCGGGCAAGGCCGCCAACGCGGGCGGCGTCGCCACCAGTGCCCTGGAGATGCAGCAGAACGCCAGCCGCGACTCGTGGACGTTCGAATACTCCGAGCGGAAGCTGCAGGAGATCATGAGGGACATCCACGGCCGTTGCCTGCAGGCCGCGGACGAGTACGGGATGCCGGGGGACTACGTCGCCGGCGCCAACATCGACGGGTTCAAGCGCGTGGCGGACGCGATGCTCGCCATGGGGCTGATCTGACCGCACGACGATCGACGTTGATCGCAATCTCCTGATCCGAACCGCGGATCTCCACCCGGATCCCTGCTAATCACAAGCAAGTCACCGCCGAGTGTCGCATCGTACTAACAATGGCGTACACGAATTCGACATCAGACGGCCCGATCGGGCCGACGCCATGGCGGTCCACGAACTGGTCGCGGAGCACGACGCCGAGGTGATCGGCAAGCCGGACTGGACCTTCTCCAGGACACGGCCGACACGCTCGCCGAGATCGACCTCGCCAATGACGCCTAGGTTTCACATCGCCGGCGACCGGATGGTGGGCTGGGACAGCACCCAGCGCAAGGCATGAGTGACAACGTGGACATCGACGTCCAGGCCAGGGATCCGGAGGCCGCGAACCTCCCGCGAACCACACCCCCACACCCCACACCCCCCCAGGGCCGTGATCTTGCGAAAACTCGCAGGTGGGTACGGAGAGCAGGCATTTCACGTTCGTGATCTTGCAATTCCTTGCAGGTCTATCCCCTGAGCTGCGAAGACAGTGCTCGTGATCTTGCGCTTCATCGCGACTGCAAGATCACGAAATGCATAGGCCCACGTCAGAGAGCCTGACTGCGAGAAACTGCAAGATCACGGGATTGGTCCGCGCAGGTCAGAAGGCTTCCCTGGCAGAATTCGCAAGATCACCGTGGGGAGTGGGGTGGGGGTGTGCGTGTGGGGGTGGGACGGGGTCAGTCGGAGAGGTCGTCGAAGCCGTCCAGCTCGCCGAAGGCGGCGCCGTACCGCACGCACACCATGCGGGCGACGGCCTCGTGGGCGCCGAGCGGAGCCGCGCAGCCCGCCTCGATGGCCTGGGCGGCGGAGGCGATGCGACTGTGATCCGCCTCCGGCCCGATCACGAAGGGGACGAGCGCGAGCCGGTTGGCGCCGATCTTGCGCAGCCGCTCGGCGGCGTCCCGGACCGTCGGCACGCCGTCGATCGCCGCCGGCACGACGGGCAGGGTCAGCCGGGAGGCCAGCAGGACCGCGGTGGCGTCGGCCCCCCGGGCCGCCTCGTCGCCCCCGGCGGTGACCACGATGATCCCGTCGACCGGCGAGGAGACGTTGAACAGCCGCATGCGGTCGACCCGGGCCAGGCCCGCCTCCGCCAGCCGGACGTGCAGCGCCTCGGCCAGCACGGGGTGGGGCCCCAGCGGATCAGTGATCTTGACATTGGCCTCGCTCTGGGTCGCGGCGTCCCGTACGGCGCGCAGCAACCGGGGGTGCGGGCCGGTGACCAGGGGGACCACCACCGCGGCCGGGCCCTCGGCGGTGCGCCCGGCGGCGATCGTGCCGAACTCCTTGGTCAGCTCGGCGCCGCCGTCGGCGAGGGAGACGAGACGAAGGTCGATCTGGGGATTGTCGAGCCGGACGATGGCGGCGACCTCGGCCGCCACGTCCACGTCGTCGGCCGCCTCCCCGACTTTTCCGGGCACGGCCAGGACCAGGGTCGGCGCTTCTGGCGGCAGATCCGCCGGCAGCGGCCGCCGGTGCCGTCCGCCTCCGGGCCGGTGGGACCGCTCCCGCATGGGAAGCCGCGGCGGCTCTTCGTGACCTTCGTTCACAAGGGCGGATTCTAGGGCGAAACCGGTCGAATAGTAGAACCAACGCGAGGCTTGTTGCCGAGGGGTGATCTAGGAGTGTGCGTTGATCTTCGCCGCGGCGCCCGCGGCGGGCGGGAAGATCGGCGGGACACGACCTCAGGCCCCCTGACGCGGCCGGTAGACGTCCCACAGCTCGCCGAGGAAGAACCCGCAGAAGCGGCCGAGGGCCCCCGCGCCGTCCGGTCCCTCCGTGCGGAAGGTGGACAGCATCCTCGCCAGGTCCGCCGGGGTGATCCGCAGCGTCCCCGAGGCGATCTCCTCCGCCTCCCCGTCCTCGCCCTCCGCCACATGTCCGGCCAGCAGCCGGACGTACAGCGTGGAGGTGTCCAGCCACAGCCGGGTCGGCGGGCCGTGGCCGACGTCCTTCCAGCCCGTCAGCGTGCGGGGCCGGTTCGAGTCGTCCCAGAAGTGCAGCCGATAGCACATGCGCCTCTGATCGGGCTCCGCTCCGGGGACGAAGAGGTTGAACCAGCCCTGCGCGACGGGGCGACGGCCCCCGCAGCCGGCGACGTCGATCCAGCCCTCGGCCCGGGCCCGGTGCTCCGGCTCCGCGAGGAAGCGTTCGGCGTCGTCGACGGTGATGGTCAGGCGGAAGGTGCACGGGTCGGCCCCGAGGACGCCCCGCATCTCCTCGACGAACCACAGCGCCGTCGCCGTCCCCGGCCGGTGTCCGTCCCGCCGGCGGACCGGCGTGCGCGTCTCCAGCATCCTCGTGCTCATCCGGTCGGCCAGCGCGGCGATGGTCAGCGCGGGGTTGGCCCCGACCGGTCCCGGCATGGCCGCGCCGTCGGCGACGTACAACCCGGGGAAGCCGAACACCTCGCCGTGGGCGTCGCACACCCCCTCACCGGGGTGGCGCCCCATCGGCGCCCCGCCGAGCGGATGCGCGGTGATCACGCGGTCGCGCCACCGGGACGGGCTGCCGGCGTAGTCGGCGCCCAGCACGTCGCCGATCCTGCGCATGGTCGTGCGCAGCCGGTCGAAGTAGGCCCTGCTCGTCTCGGCCGTCCAGACGAGGTCGAGCCGGCCGTCGCGCAGCCGCAGCACCCCGTCCGGCACGTCCAGGCCCATGCCGAGCAGCGGCAGCGAGCTCCCCGACAGCTCACCCCGGCCGATCAGGTGGGCGAGCTCGGCCGACAGGTTGGTGTCGTTCGTCAGCAGGCCGCGCAGCCGCTCCAGCACGAACCGCGCCGCCCGCCCGAGACCGGCCCTGACGTCGGCGCCCTCGACCAGGTAGTCGACGAAGGCAGGGTAGCCGCCGTCCTCGATGTAGGAGTCGTCCAGCCGGATCGCGCTGGTGATCACCGGCCCCCTGGCGGCGTTGATCGGCCGGGTCCTGCTGCGATCGGTGGCCCGCAGCAGGAACGCCAGCACGTCGCCGTTGCCGGAGAAGCGCGTTCCGAGCGTACGGCTCAGGCCGGGGAAGGCGGCGCGGTCGTGCAGCAGCAGCCGGGACGTGCCGAACGTCCCGGCGGCGAGGACGAGCCGGTCGCAGCTGATGGTGTGCGGGCCGGTCCATCTCGGCCGCAGCCGCTCCTCCTCGTCGGGCGAGGCCGGCGGCAGGTGCACGACGTAGGCGACGTCGTAGCCGCCGTTCACCCTCGGCCGGATGCCGCGCACCTCGTGCAGGGTCCGCAGGTCGGCCCCGTGATGCCGGGCAGCGGCGAGATAGGTGTGGTCCAGGCTGTTCTTCGCGCCGTCGTTGCAGCCGATGTCGCATTCCCCGCACAGCCGGCAGGTGCGGCGGGGCACCCCGTGCAGGTTGCCGTACTCGGGGTCGGCGATCGGCAGCCCGAGACCCGGCTCGGCGCCGGGGGAGGGGGCGAAACCGACGGCCAGCGGCGGCAGCCGCCAGTCGAGCCCGAGCTCGGCCGCCGCGTCCCGCATCGCCAGCGTCTTGAGCGTGTCGGCGTAGGCCGGATGGGCCAGCGGGTACGGCGACACGCCGATCATGCGTTCGACCGCGTCGTAGTGCGGATCGAGCTCGGCCCGGGTCACCGGCCACGACTCGTAGCCGCCGTCCGGCAGCGGCTGCTCGTGGACGAACCACTCCTCGTCCTTGCGCAGCAGCACGTTGGCGTAGACGAGTGAGCCGCCGCCGAGCCCGCAGCCGACCACCGAGTCGCAGTCGCGGAAGCTCCACACGTCGAACATGCCGTACAGCCCGGCGTCGGGATCCCAGAAGGCGCGGCCGAGCTGGGCGGGGCCGCGCGGGAACGAGCCGGGCGGGTAGGGCCGGCCTCGCTCCAGCACCACCACCGACAGCCCCGCCTCGGCCAGGCGGTAGGCCGCCACCGCTCCACCGAATCCAGAGCCGACAACGACAGCGTCGACGTGTTCCATCTATGTGCTCTCAGCCTGAGGAGGTCCGCTTGAGGAAGTCGAGGATGTGCGGGAACACGTCCAGGTGCGCGTTCCCGCCGATCAGGGGGTCGATGTGCCCGTAGCCCGGGATGATCCGCAGCTCGTGCCGCCCGGGACTGATCCGTGACAGCAGCCGGTGGCAGGCCACGTTGGAGTCGGTGAACACGTCGTTGTGGTCGCCGGTCAGGTAGAGGATCGGCGTGTCGATCTCGGCGGCGCGCGCCAGGTAGTCGCGCGGCAGCGCCGCGTGCCGCGGGTCGCCGGCGTCGAACCGCACCACCCGCCCAGCCGCGACCATCTTCCGCACGTGCCGGTAGTAGTGCAGCGAGCAGGCGCCGTTGAGGTCGGCGAGGCGCCCGTGGACGTGGGTCTCCCGCCGCAGGTTGCGATGCCGGTACATCGCGGGCCTGCCGCTGCCCCACATGAAGCTCTGCATGTGGCAGGCCGCCTCCCGGCATTCCGGGTGGGCCAGGGAGACGGCCCGGGCCAGCAGCCACCGGCGGGTGAGCGGGGGAGCGTCCCGGAAACGCGGATCCAGGTACGGCAGGCCCAGGCCGTACTCGAGCAGCTCCGGCCCGAGCATGAGCTTGAGCCGGGCCCAGCCGTGCACCCGGGGCGTCAGGCCCACGCTGTTGGCGACCAGGCTCGCGATCCCGTCGATCACACCGCCGAACAGGCTCATGTGGAACGACACCGACCCCAGGCAGTGCGCGATCACGTGAACCCGCCGCGCCCCCGTGTGGCGGCGGAGTTCACGCAGCGCGGCCGGGAAGTCGAAGCAGGCGATGTCGTCCAGCGTGTCCCGGCGGGTCTCCACGTTGTACGGAAACCGGTTGCTCATCCGGAAGTCCAGCGCCCACACGTCGCCGAACCCGTTGCCGTGCAGGAACCGGACCAGGTTCACCTGCTCCGGCATGATGAACATGTCGCTGGACGAGGTCAGGCCGTGTACGAGCAGCACGACGTCGTCGTGACCGTCGCCACCGTCCTGGCCGCCCCGGCGGAACCGGGTCAGGGTGAGCCCCAACTCGTCCTCCGTGGTGAACGGATGCACCGACACCTCGGCCTCGGCCACTCCCGCCGACGTGAAGCGCGGGATGCGGTGACCCATTCTCGCCTCCTCGTGCCCCCGCGTTCAGGGCACGGGGCAACCATTCCAGTCCCGCCGCGGATGTCGGCATCGTGGAAAACCCGTACATCATCGTGCGCGGCTCAGGGCGGTGGCCACGCCGACCCGGGAAGAGACCTCGAGCTTGGTGAAGATCCGCGACAGGTGCGTCTCGACCGTGCGCACGCTGAGGAACAGCCGCTGGGCGACCTGCTGGTTGGTGAGGCCCTGCGCCACCAGCTTGGCCACCTCCCACTCCCGGGGGGACAGCCCGAGCCCGGCCGTCGGCGCGGCGGCGGTGGCCACGCGGACGCCGAGCCGGCGCAGCGCGCGGTGCGCCCGCGCCGTCATGGTCCGCGCGCCGCACGCCTCCAGGATCTCGACGGCGGATTTGAGGCAGTCGCGCGCCCGGCTCCGCTGCGCGGCCTCCAGATGCGCCAGCCCGGCCGCGAGCATGGCGCGCCCGGCGTCCAGGCGCCGCTCGCACCCCCTCAGCAGGCCGGCCGCCTCCTCGGCCGCCGCGGCGGAGTCGGCCGGGCGGGTACGGCGCAGGCCGTGTGCGCGGGCGAGCGGGACGAGCCCGGCGAAGGCCGGCAGGCGGGGGTCGTCGAGCCGTGCCGTGCGGTCCGCCCAGGCCGCCGCCTGCGCGTCCTCGCCGCGGACCGCCGCCGCCCAGGCCAGCGCCTCGCACGCCTGCAGCAGCGTCCCCCGGTCCAGCTTCGGCGATTCGAACCGGTCGCAGGCGTCCAGCACGGCCTCGGCGCCCTCCTCCGGCCGTCCCGCGTTGATCAGTGCCTGGCCCCTGGCGAAGCGTGCGGTGGCCTCCCACACCTCGCCGCCGCCGACGCCGCGCCGTACGGCCTCGTCGCCGGCGAGCACGGCGGTCTCGTCGTCGCCGCGCCACGAGGCGGCCAGGCAGAGCTGGGTGAGCGCGAACACGAGCTGCTGGCCCGAGTCGAGCAGCCGCGCGCCCTCGACGGACTCCTCGGCGGTCTCCATGGCCTCGTCCAGGCGGCCGAGCGCCACCAGCGTCTTGGCGCGGCCCGCCAGCAGGTTCGTCAGGATGTAGCTCTGTCCGGTCGACCGGGCGACGGCCGCGGCCCGGTCGAAGTGGCGCAGGGCGTCGCCGTACCGGCCGAGGTAGCTCTCCGCCCAGCACAGCCACGCGATGGCGTCCAGCCACTCGGACAGGTGCTCGTCGGGTGCGGCCGCGAGCAGCCGGTCGGCGGTCTCCGCGCTGCGCAGCGCGTCCTCGGTCCGTCCGGCCGCGAAGGCCGGCATCGGCCGCAGCGCGGCGACGGCGACGGCGAGCCCCGGCTCCCAGTCGTCGGCCGAGTCCGGCATCAGGTCCAAAACCGCCTGCGCGGCGCGGAAGTCGACCCGCATCATGCTCTCGGCGACCAGCCGCATCCGCAGCGGCACCGCCTCGGCCGCCCGCGGGTTGGGCATGCGGCTGAGCTCGTCGAGCAGCAGCGCGCGGGCCTCGTGCGGACGGTCGAGCTGGCGCTCCATCAGCGCGCACACCCGGGCCGCGCGTCCCCTGCGCGCGTAGTCGTCCTCCGGGAGCAGCCGCAGCAGTTCGCGGGCGGTGTCGCGGCCCTCGGCGAGCCTGCCGCTGATGCCCTGTGCCCAGCTCAGCTCCATCAGCAGGGCCAGCCGGTCCTCGCACGCCTCCTGGTCGTCCGGCATCAGCCGCAGCGCGGCCCGCAGCCAGTGGGCGGAGGTCGCGGGCGCGTGCGCGACGACCGCCCGGGCCGCCTCGACCAGCACGGAGATCGACTCCCTGTCGCCGAACGAACCCGACTGCTCCACGTGGAGGGCCCGCGCCGTGGCGGGGGCGCCGAGAGCGGCGAAATGCGCGGCGATGCGCGCATGGGCGCCCAGGCGCCACCCCGGCGCTGCCGACTCGTAGGCGGCCTGCCGTACCAGCGGGTGGCGGAAGCGGAACCTGCCGGCCCCGGCCGCCCGGGTGATGTCCCGCTCCACCAGCGCGTCCAGCGCGTCCAGCGCGGTGGGCAGCGGCATCTCGGCGGCGACGGCCGCGACGGCGGGCTCGAACTCGTCGGCGGCCACCGCCGCGGCCTGGGCCAGCAGCAGCGCGGCCGGGGGCAGGCCGTCCAGCTCGATCCGGAGCGCGGCCAGCGCGGTGGGCGGCAGCGCGGCCACGTCGGCGTCGTACATCCGGGCCAGGGCCTCCAGATAGAACGGGTTGCCGCCGCTCGCCTCGTACAACGCCCGGCCGTGGCCCCGGGTGACCGAGCGGCCGAGGAACTGCGCGGCCTCGGCCGGGCCGAGCGGGCCGACCACGATCTCGTGGCCGTGCCGCCCCGCCCCGTGGACGAGCGTGGTCAGGCGCGGCGTCGACTGGGCCGGACGGTACGCGACCGCGATCAGAATCGGTGCGCCCACCGGGTGCCTGACGATGTGGTCGAGGAACTCCATCGAGCCCTCGTCGGCCCAGTGCACGTCGTCGAGGATCAGCACGAGCCCCGAGGGCCCGGCCAGCGCGGCGAGCAGCCGGCGCAGCGCGCGGTAGACGCGGTAGCGGCCGAGGCCACTGCGCTCGTCGTCGTCGAACTCCCCCTCGGGCGCCTCGGAGACCGGCCCGGTGGCGGCCAGCGCGGGGAAGACCCGCGCCAGCGGGGCGGCGTGCGCGGCAGGCAGGGTCTCGGCGATCTCCGGACGTCGTGCGTCCAGGTGGTCGTCGAGCGCGTCCACGAGCGCGCTGAACGGCATCACCTGCTCGAACTCGGCGGCCCGCCCCCAGAGCCGGACGAAGCCGCGCTCGGCGGACAGCTCCGCCAGCTCGCCGAGCAGCCGTGTCTTGCCCGCGCCGGGCTCGCCGGCCAGCGCGACGAACTGGAATCCCTCCCGGAGGCTCGCGTCGAGTGCGCCGCGCAGCGCGTCGATCACGTCCCGCCGGCCGACCAGCGGCGGCTGAGCGCCCGTCACGACCGGCCGGGCCGTACGTTCATCCATTCCTACCCCAAGTGACGGGATCTGCTCGATCCCGGTCAGCCGTGTCGACAGGGCCCAGTAAATGCACTTTACAGATCTCTAGCCGTCAAAGGGGTCACACGCCGTAATTAACGGCATTTGGCAAGTATTCGAAAAGCAACCGGTCAGTTCCCCCGATTCCGCGATGAGGGGTGCTTACTACGGGGTACGGGGAGCGTCGTTCACACATCGTCACCGCGGAGGTGTCAGGTGCTGGACCGGACCGCCGCCCTCAATGGTGGGGTGCTCAGTGGACCGCGCACGCCGTACGGACCTCCCGGGGCGGTGGAACGGCTGGCCGCCGCCCTCCCGGGCCGCCTGCGCGACGCGCTGCCCGCGGAGATCTGCCTCGGCAGCCCCTGGCCGGTGCGGGTCGACGTCCTCCTCGACGAGGGGACCACCGAGGCCGATGTCGAGACGTGGGTGCCCGCCGTCTCCGCGCACGGCGACGCGCTCGACCTCGCGGTGCGCGGCGGCCGCGTGGTGGGGATGCGGGGGAGGGCCGGCGACCGGGTCAACCACGGCCGGTTGGACCCCCAGGAACGGCAGGGCTGGCGGCATGTGGGGCAGGACCGGCCGGGACGGCTGACCAGGCCCCTGGTCAGGGAGCACGGCCGGCTGGTGGAGACGACCTGGGACGCCGCCATGGAGCGCGTCGTCGCCCGCTCCCTGGAACTGCTGGCCGGACCCGGGGGATGGGGCCGCATCGGTTTTCACACGGGCGGGCGGCTGTTCCTCGAGGAGTGCTACACCCTGGCCGTCATCGGCTGGGCCGGGATCGGCACGCCGCACCTTGACGGCGACACGCGCCTGAGCGCGGCGGCCGCGGCCGCGGCCCTCATGGAGAGCTTCGGCACCGACGGGCCGCCCGGCTCGTACGGCGACGTCGACCACTGCGACGCGCTCGCGCTGTGGGGCTGCGGCCAGAGCGGGGGGAGCGGCCAGGGCGTGCAGCACGTGCTGTGGGAGCGGGTGCTCGACCGCCGCCTCGGCCCCGGCCCCCCGGCGTTGATCGTCGTCGGCCCGGAGGGCACGCCGGCCGCGCGGGAGGCCGACGTGCACCTGGCCGTACGGCGCGGCACCAACGTCGCCCTGATGAACGGCCTGCTGCACGAGCTGATCGCCAACGGCTGGTACGACGAGGCCTACGTGGCGAACCACACGGCGGGCTTCGAGGAGCTGTGCCTGACCGTGGACGCCTATCCGGCCAAACGGGCCGCCGAGATCTGCGGCGTGCCGGTGAGCCTGATCGAGCAGGCCGCCGAGATCCTCGGGGCGGCGGAACGCCTCGTGTCCGTCGTGGCCGGCGGCTTCCACCTGGCCTGGCAGGCCACGGCGGCCACCTGCCAGGTCGGCAACGTCCACCTGCTGCGCGGCATGCTGGGCCACCCGGGGGCCGGCATCCTGCACGCGGGCGGGCCGTCGTCAGCGCGGGGCGCGCTGGAGACGGGCGCGGCCGGCGGCCTTCCGGGGCTGCGCAACTGGGCCAACCCCCGCCACGTGCGCGAGCTCGCCGCCCTGTGGAACGTCGACCTCCCGCGCCGGGGGCCGGCCACCCACGCCATGCGGATCTTCCGGTACGCCGAGGAGGGGTCGATCGGGCTGCTGTGGATCTCGGCGGCCGACCCCGTGCGCTCACTGCCCGGCGCCGGCCGGATCCTGCGGCGGAAGGACCTGTTCGTGGTCGTCCAGGACCTGTTTCTGACCGAGACGGCCCGGCTCGCCGACGTGGTGCTCCCGGCGGCCGGCTGGGGCGAGAAGGCCGGCACCGTCACCGGGGGCGACCGCACCGTGCACATCTGCGACAGGGCCGTGGAGCCGCCCGGCGAGGCCCGGCCCGACCTGGACATCTTCCTCGACTACGCGCGGCGGATGGACTTCCGCGACCGGGACGGCGCGCCTCTCGTCGGCTGGTACGACGCCCGGTCGGCGTTCGAGGCGTGGCAGGCGTGCTCGAAGGGCCGCCCGTGCGACTACACCGGCATCACCTACGAGCGGCTGCGCCGCGGCGGCGGGGTCCAGTGGCCCTGCACGCCGTCCTCCTCGCACGGCACCGAGCGGTTGTACGCGGGGGGCCGCTTCAACACCGGACCCGATGTGTGCCAGACGTACGGCCACGACCTCGTGACCGGAGCCGAGCACGGCGCGGAGCCGCACCAGGGGGCACGGCCGGGGGCGCGGCAGAACCGGGCGGCCGGACACCATGACCGGGCCTTCCTGCCGGCGGCGGACCACGAGCCGTCGCAGGAGGCCGAGGCTCCGCTCGACGGCGCGTCGCTCAACGGCGGCCACCTGAACGGCGGGTCTCCCAACGGCACCCATCTGAACGGCGCGCACCTCGACGTCCTGAACGGGAGCGCTGACGGCGCGGTGGACGGAGCGATGGACGGAGCGATGGACGGCGTGATGGACGGCGTGATGGACGGGGCGCTGGTCGTCACGGGCTGGGATCCGGTCGCCAGGCAGCCGCTGCTCGCCCCGGCGCTGGTCCGCGTGGTGCCCAGGGCGGCCGAGACCGGCGGCGACTACTCCGTCGCCTCCCCCCTCGATCTGACGGCATCCCATCCTGCGTGATCATTTGGCGGAAGAGTTCCGGGAGGTGACGGCCGGCGGCTGAAGCGGGGACAGGTCAACCGAGCCGGAGGGAGACGGCCGATGAGAATGCATCTCGCCCATTACCTCGGTCTGCTTCACCGGTCCCAGCACGAGTTGGCCGACGCCCTGTGCGCGGTACGGCGCGCCCATCCCGACGAGCCCGACCTGAT
Organism: Sphaerimonospora mesophila NBRC 14179 = JCM 3151; assembly: GCA_001552515.1. GTDB lineage: Bacteria > Actinomycetota > Actinomycetes > Streptosporangiales > Streptosporangiaceae > Sphaerimonospora > Sphaerimonospora mesophila. Next base: position 16,054 of record BCRI01000040.1, on the reverse strand, counting down.
CGGCGTGTGCGAGCGACTGGCCGAGCAGTGCGGCGACAACGCCCGGCGGCTGGAGCCCTTCGTCCGGAGGTATTCGGCGCAGTTGTCCGAGGAGCCCGAGCGGATGCATTCCGCGCTGTTCTCCGGGGCCCGGCGGGGCAGGCTCGGCCTGCTGCGCGACCTGCACGACCTCTATCTGCTGGCCACCCAGTGCGAGATCTCGTGGACGCTCATCGCGCAGGCGGCCGAGGGCGTCGGGGACGAGGAACTGGTCGACGCCGTCCGCCACTGCGGGGCCGCGACGGCGGCACATCTGCTGTGGCTGCGCACGCTGATGCGCCAGATCGCCCCCCAGACCCTCATCGTCGCCTCCTGATCAGGCGGGCGCGGTGCAGGAGGCGAAGACCGCCCGCATGGTGGGCTCGTAGGTCTCCCAGTGCTTCTCACGCACCTGCCAGTGGAGGTAGCAGAGCGACGACCCGGTGGAGATGACCTGCACCACCTCCCGGCGGGTGGCCCGTTCGATCGTCTCGGCCCGGTGGGCGTCACTCGTCCCCGGCGGAAGCGTCACCTCTTTGACCGCCACGCGCCGGTCGAGCAGGCCGTCGTGGCCCTCCCAGACCGTGCCCATGCCGCCCTGGCCGAGTCGGCGGAGCAGCCGGTAGCGGCCACCGATCACCCGACTGGGAGCAGTCGTCACGATCATCCGTCTAAAACCATCACAACAGTTACAGATCTTCCCATAACGGCAGGTCCACCCGGCCGCTCCCTCACAGGGGTGAAAAGACGCCATCCCATTGAGGTGTGCGCTCGGCATGTCCCCCGGTGACCGCCGACCGGCGCGCATAACCTCCGGAAGTGATCGCGTGCCCGTGTGGGCGGTTCAGTCATTAAGCGGTCTAATAATCCGATTTTTTAGGAAAGAGAGTAATGAAATGGTGCGTCGCCTCGCCCTTCTCATGGCCGGTGCCGCCGCCCTGACGGTGATGAACGTCGCCCCGGCGAACGCCGAGGACACCACGACGACGTTCACCGTGACGGCGGGCGCGCTGTCGATCGCGGTGCCCGCCGCCGTGACCATCGGGTCCGGGGCTCCCGGGACCACGATCACCGGACAGCTGGGGACGGTGACGGTCACCGACCTGCGGGGCGCGAACCCGGCCGCCTGGACCGCCACGGTGTCCGCGACGGACTTCGCCGCCACCGGTGTGCCGGCGATCCCCGCGTCCGCCGTGACGTACACCCCGGGGGACGCCACATCGACGGTCGGCGACGGAACCTTCACGCCGGGCACGGCCGGCCCGCTCAGCACCACTCCCATCACCGCCTTCTCCCACACGGCCGGTACGGGCAGCAACGCGGCCGGCTGGAACCCCACGCTGGCCATGGCGGTGCCCAACACGGCCACGGCGGTCGACTACACCGGGACGGTGACCCATCTGGTCGCCTGATCGCCTGCTCCCGGTGTTCCGTGTGCTGACGACGTCGCTGCTGCTCACGCTCGTGCTGGGCGTGGGCGGCGGCGGTCCGCATGCCGCCGCCGACGTCTCCGGCGGCCGGGACGACGGCGGCCGTTTCGGGATCCGGCTGCTGGAGGCTCCGGTCAACCGCGCGAACGACCCGCGCGCCCGTTATGAGATCGTCGACCACCTGAAGCCGGGAAGCACCATTCGCAGGCGTGTGCAGGTCACCAACACCTCGGCCAAGCCGCTGCACGTCGGCATGGGCGCCACCGCGGCGACGATCGAGCGGCACCGGTTCACCGCGGGCGCGGGGAGCGCACGCAACGAGCTGACGAGCTGGATCTCCTTCGACCGCCCCGCCTTCGACGTGCCCGCTCGCGGCCATGCCGTGGTGACGACCACGATCCGGGTCCCCGACACGGCATCGGAGGGGGAGCGCTACGCGGTGGTCTGGGCGCAGACCGACGCTCCGCCGAGTGGCACGCGCAACATCGGAGTGGCGGCGCGGGTGGGCATCCGCGTCTACCTCGACGTCGGTGTCGGCGGCGAACCCGCCTCGGACTTCCAGGTCGAGAAGCTGGTGCCGGCGCGGGCCGGGGACGGCAGGCCGGAGGTCCTGGCACAGGTCAGCAACACCGGAGGCCGGGTCCTGGAGATGGGGGGCAAGCTGACCCTGTCGGACGGGCCGGGTGGACTGCGGGCCGGCCCGTTCCCGGTCACGCTCGGTACGGCACTGGCCCCGGGTGATCGTGCTCCCGTGCGGGTGGTGCTGGACGAACGGCTTCCGAACGGCCCATGGGACGTCCGCCTGGAGCTGTCGAGCGGCATGATCCGGCGTACGGTCACGGCGACGCTCACCTTTCCCACGGCCGCGGGAACCACCGGCCGGCCCGTCGGGCCGAGGTCGGCCGCTCTCGGTGTCGCCGCGACCGCGGTGGCGGTGCCCGTCCTCGCCGCGGCCGGCTTCCTCCTCTTCAGGCGGCGACGCAGAGCGCGGGAGATGGGGAGAGCATGAGTGGGAGCGGTCACGCTCCCGCGGTGACCTTCGGCCTCCGGATCCCGGTGGCCAAGGTCCATCGCCGGGAAGGCCCTGCGCCCCTGGTTCCGGCGCCTGCCCCGGCCGACGCTGAGATCGGCAGCCGGAAGACGGCGCCGGCAGGCGATGATCGACCGGTGTGACGAAGAGGAGAAGCCATGACAGAACCGATCGTGGTCGCGACCGACGGCTCACCCGCCGCCACCGCCGCCGTGGAGTGGGCGGCCGACGACGCCGCGCGCAAGCACCTGCCCCTGCGCATCGTCCACGTCCTCGACCTCACGCCGTACGACATCCCCCGCTACCCGGTGTCCGACGTGTACGACCACCTGGCCGGGTCGGGACGGGAGATCCTGCGGCAGGCCGAGCAGGCCGCGCGGGAACGGCGGCCCGGCACCGAGGTCACCACCGAGATGATCGAGGGGGAGCCCGTCCACGTCCTGCGCGGGCAGGCGGAGCGCGCCACCGAGCTGGTCGTCGGCAGCCGTGGCCTGGGCGGCTTCACCGGGATGCTGCTCGGATCGGTCAGCACCCATGTCGCCGGTCACGTGGACGCGCCCGTGGTCGTCGTACGCCCGGGCCCGCCGGCCGTACGGGGGGAGATCGCCGTGGGGTTCGACGGCTCGCCCGAATCCGAGGCGGCGCTCGCCTACGCCTTCGAGGAGGCCGCGCTGCGCGGCGCCCGGCTGCGGGTGGTGCACGCCTGGCAGCTGCCGACGTACGTCTACGCCCCCTCGATGGTCTATGACCTCGACGAGGTGCGGCGGGCGCACGAGGACCTCGTGACCGGCACGCTCAGGGAGTGGCGGGAGAAGCATCCCGGAGTGGACGCCGTGCCGGCCGTCGTGTCGGTCCACCCGGTCACCGCCCTCGTCGAGGCCTCGGCGGAGGCCGACCTGGTGGTCGTCGGCTCCAGGGGACGCGGCGCGGTGCGGTCGCTGGTGCTGGGGTCGGTCAGCCGGGCCGTCCTGCACCACGCCCACGGCCCGATCGCGGTGGTACGGCCGAAGGCGCCGCCCGCCGAGGAGAAGCCGCGACCGGAAACGACGTAGTGATCGGCACGCGGCTCACCCGGGCGTCGGCCGGGCTCCGCGACGAGCGGAACCCGGCCATGGCCCTGATCGGAACGTCCTCCGGCGGCCTACGCCTCGGCGGGTGTGAGCGCGCGCCGCCAGGCGTCGTACCCGCCGATCAGATCGGACACCTCCGCCCGCCCCGTGTGAGTGAGCAGGCTGGCGGCGATCGCGGAGCGGGCGCCGCCGGCGCAGTAGACCACGACCGGACGGTCGGCCGGGACCTCCGCCAGCCTGGCGGCGAGCTCGGCGAGCGGGATGTTGATCGATGCCCCGATGGCCCCACCGGCGACCTCCCCCTCGTTGCGCACGTCGAGGAGCACGGGCGGCTCCTCCCCGTCCAGCGCCTGCCGCAGGTCGGCGGCCGTGACCCGGGAGGAGTGGGCGATCTCGCCGGGCACGGTGAGGAAGGCGGTCTCGGGATCGCGCAGATGGCCGGTGACCGTGTCGAAGCCGATCCGGCCGAGGCGCGTCACGACCTCGGCCTCCCGGCCCTGCGGGGCGACCACGATGATCTCGCTGCCGGGCGTGACGACCATGCCGGCCCGCTCGGCGAACCGGCCGTCGGCCGAGACGTTGATCGAGCCTTTCAGGTGGGCGAGTGCGAACTCCTGGGCGTCCCTGGCGTCGACGACGACCGCGCCCGCTTCCCGCCTGGCCAGGACCTCCTCCACCGACAGCGAACGGGCGTGCGCGCCGATGTCGAACAGTTCGCGGTTCTGCCGGTTGAGCATGGCGTCGTAGCCGAAGTAGCCGGGCGCGGCCGGCTGTCCCTCGGTGACGATGGCCAGGAACTCCTCCTCGCTCATCGGGGCACAGGCGTAGTTGGTCAGCCGCTGCCGTCCGATCGTCGACTGCCGTTCCGTGGAGAGGTTCTTGCCGCAGGCCGAGCCCGCGCCGTGTGCGGGGAAGACCCGCACCTCGTCGTCCAGCGCCATCAGTTTGCGCTGGACGCTGTCGTACAGCATTCGGCCCAGCCGGTCCGCGGTCATGCCGAGTGAGGCGAGCAGGTCCGGCCGGCCGACGTCGCCGATGAACAGCGCGTCGCCGGTCAGCACGCCGTACGGCACGGCATCGCTCGCGTGCTCGTACACGAGCACGCTGATCGACTCGGGCGTGTGACCGGGCGTCTCCATGATCTCGAGGACCACGTCGCCGAGCTCGATCCGCTCGCCGTCGGCCAGCTTGCGGATGGGGTACTCCGCCTCGGCCCGGCGGCCGTACCCGATCCACGCGCCGGTGCGTGCGGCCAGCTCCAGGTGACCCGCGATGAAGTCGGCGTGGAAATGGGTGTTGATCACCCCTTCGATCCGCAGGCCGTGCGCCTCGGCGTCGGCGACGTACTCCGCGATGTCGCGCCTGGGGTCGACCACGACGGCGCGGCCGCTGCTCTCGTCGCCGATCAGGTACGACGCCTGCGAGAGGCAGTCCAGATAGTACTGCGTGAAGATCATTTCATTTCCTCCTGTGGGTGACGGTCCGGATCGCGGCTGCAACCGGGTGTGGTCTTTCTGGTGACGTCTCCTGCGTGCGCGAAGCAGGTATGCGGCGGCGGCCGGCAGGGCGGCGGCGACCAGTGCGGCGACGGCCCACGGCGAGCGGAGCAGCTCCGGCGGCGTCTGCCGGCTCAGGACGAAGGCGCCCATCACGAGCACGAACCAGCCGAAGGCCCTGCGCAGGCGGTCGGCCTGGATCCGCCGGGCGAGCCGCCCGCCGACGAGCCCGCCGACGACGGCGGCGGTGGTGACGGACAGTGCGATCGACCAGTCGACGGGGGTGCTCTGCAGGTAGCCGGCGAGGCCGGCGAACGACTTCATCGCGATGACGATCAGCGAGGTGCCCACCGCGACGCTCATCGGCAGGCCGCCGAGGAGCACCAGCGCGGGAACGACCAGGAAGCCGCCGCCGGCGCCGACCAGACCGGTGACCACGCCGACGATCACGCCCTCGGCCACCACGTGCGTGATCGGCGGATCCGGGCGTTCCGGGGGCCGCCGTGGTGCTCCGCGGCCGCGGATCATCGCGATCGCGGTGGCCGCCATCATCAGCGCGAACGCGGTGAGCAGCAGCGCCTCGGGCAGGTGCGGTCCGAGCAGGCCGCCGCCGTAGGCGCCCGCCATGCCGGCGGCGCCGAAGACGAGCCCGGTCCGCCATCGGATCCGCCCCGCCCTGGCATGCCCGATCGCGCTGACCGCGCTGGTCACCCCCACCACGAACAGGGACATGGCGATCGCCTGCTTGGCCGGGACGCCGGCGATGTAGACGAGCAGCGGCACGGTGAGGATCGACCCGCCCCCGCCGAACAGCCCGAGCGTCAGACCGACCACCACCGCGGCGGCCAGGGTCACGATGAGCATGTCATAGCCTTTCCTATTACCCCCGGGGGTATATGGGAGACAGACTGCCCCGCCGCATGGGACGGGAAGTCGGCTCGAATCAGGCCCGGGAGCGGGCGGGCTTGACGATGCAGGCCAGCGCCTCGGCGGCATCGGCCCGGCCGCGGTTGTAGGGCAGCTTGGACAGCAGCATGCCCATCGCACAGGTGTCCGTGACCGACGCGAAGACCAGGCCGGCGCCGATGAAGGCGCCCGCGAACCGCGCCCCCGGCAGCCACAGGTCGGCCACGATGGACGCCAGCACGAGGCCGCCCGCGACCAGGCGCACCTGACGCTCCAGGCTCCATTTCCGCCTGCCGCGGATGACCGGCGCCCCGGAGGCGATCCAGGAGTTCATCCCGCCGGACAGCACGACCGTGTCGGGCAGCCCGGCCTCGCAGAGTCGCTGCTGCGCCTTGTTCGCGCGGTTGCCCGACTGGCAGATCAGCAGCAGCCGGCCGCCCGCGTCGGCGACGATCCGGCGCAGGTGGACGTCGACCTGGTCGAGCGGCAGGTTGATCGCGCCGTCGATGTGCGCGGTCTCGAACTCCGCGGCGGTCCGTACGTCGACGACGAGCACGTCGGGATTGGACGCGATCATCGCGCGCGCCGTGGTGACGTCGGCGGTCGAGGGCGCAACGTTCATGGTCATCGATTCCTCACTTTCGGTAGGATACCCCGGGGGGTATAGGGAGGGCATGAAGCGGCCAGGCCGCATGGAAACGGGGGATCGGGCATGGGGAAGCCGCGGGGCGGGCGGGGGTCGGTGCCGATCGGGTGAAGAGGAGTCGCCTACGCGAGCGCCAGGAACAGCTTCTCCAGCTCGGCCACGCTCATCGGGGCCTGCTCGCCGCGCTCCTGCGCGGCCTGGCAGTGCCGCAGGCCCGTCGCGACCAGCTTGAAGCCGGCCCGGTCGAGCGCCTTGGAGACCGCGGCGAGCTGGGTCAGCACCTTCGTGCAGTCCTCGCCGGCCTCGATCATTCCGATCACTCCGGCGAGTTGGCCGTGCGCGCGCCGCAGTCGTGTCAGCGCGTCGCCGACCATGGCCTCGTTCAACTCCATGGCCTCAATGTACCCCGGGGGGTATCCGGGCGGCAAGCCGACGCCGCCGGATCCCGAGACGGGAGCGTCCTGGAACCGGCCGGGAGAGCCCCGGCCCGGCGGCGCCCGGAGGTCAGGGGTGATCGGCGCAGCAGGGCGTGGGATCGGGCACCTCGGCGGGTGTCAGGCGCCCGCCGGCTGCGGGCATGGTGACCAACGTCCTCAGGCCGTCCCGCCACTCCGGCCGGACGTGGTCGTTGGTGACCACGGCCGTGTCCGCGTCCGGCTCGTGGGCCTGGGCCAGCACGACCACCGCGTCGATGGCCGAACGTGCGAGGATCTCGCCCACGGTCAGCGTCCCGGACAGACGGTCACGGCCGGGGAACAGGACGATCCTGCCCGACCTGCCGGCCGCGTGCTCGGCCGAGGCCAGCGCAGCGCCCTCCGCGTCCGGGCCGGTACGGATCCCGCCCAGCGAGGCGGAGACGCCGTCGGGCAGGAGGCGCAGGTCGGCGTCCGCATCCACCGTGAGCGAGCAGGCCACGTGGGGGAGCGCCCCGGTTCTGACGAAGTGCGTGCAGCCGGTCACCCCGGTCGGCAGGCCGAGCGTCTCCACCACGGAGTGGAGAAGGTGCTCGGCCGCGGCGACCGTACGCGATCCGGAGTCGATTCCGAGGATCATCGGCGTGGCAGGATCCAGATCGGGTTGGTGTAGAACCACAGGTCGTTCCACGGGTCGGCGTCGCCGAAGACGTCGATCGCGGGACCGTTCGGATCGACGGACGCCCCGAGCAGACCCGGGGCCGAGCGCTTGCCGTCGGTGCCGCGGAGCCGTACGTAGACGGGGCGGTCGACGGCGCCGACCCGGTAGGTGAGCGTGACGGTGCCGCTGTTCCCGCCCACCTCGAAGGACCGCACGACCTTCGTGTTCGGGGTGGTGAACGCGTCCCTGTCCGACACCGGGCCGGTCACATCGCCCTGGATCACATCGACCCGGGCCAGGGTCGGCACGACCTGCGCCCAGTTCGGGGTGTTCGCCAACGTGATCTGGATGGAGACCTCGGCTTTCGCGCCCCTGCGCACGAACAGGGTCTCGCCGAGGGTGACACCGTGGTCGCCCTGCGCCCGGGCACGTACGACCAGACCGCTGATCAGTCCGCCGTGGTCGACCCAGATCCGGCCCCGGCGGATGCCCTCCATGATGGCGCCATAGGAGAAGCCGGTCGCCCCCACGTGGGTGCGGCTGTAGTGACCCGGCCAGAAGTCGCCGTTGGACAGGTTCGGCACGCCCCTGTAGACCGGGTCCTCGTACCTGCCGTTGGCGTTGAAGTCGCCGCCGGGGCCGCGGTCGGTGGTGTCGCCGTAGACCGCGTGCGCGTCGGAGTTGGCGGTGATCCACCAGGCCTTGCCCTCGGCGAGCAGGCTGTCCCACAGGCCGCCGACCGTCGCGGTCATCCAGTCGAAGCCGCCGAAGGTCTTGTAGCTCTCGGCCGGGTAGCCGGGGAAGGAGTCGGCGCTCGGGCCGTTGTCGTAGTAGCCGCGGCCGGAGCCCGGGCCATGCGGCTTGGCGATGCCCGCCGCCTGGTGGCCGGGCGCGCCCTCCATGCCCACGGCGATGCCCGGCTGGGCGTCGCGCCAGCCGCGGATCTCGTGCGGCGAGTCGATGCCCTTGCGCGACGGATGGTTGGCCAGGAACAGCGCGTCGGGAACGCGGCGCCGCCTGACGGCGTCCGCGAGGAAGTTCAGGCCCGCGATGGCGAGGGCCTCGTTCTGCGGGGTTCCGGCGGTGGCGCCCTTGACCGCGCCGTCGAAGGAGCTCTCGAACTCCTTCAGCGTGTCGACCTCGCCCCTGCCCGGCGCCACGAACACGGTGCCGTGCTCGGCCGCCGGGATGTTCCACTCGAGGCCCTGGAAGACGAGGGTGTCCCTGATCGCGGCCCGGGCGGTGACGATGTCGGGGTTGACCTTCTCCACCCCGATCTTCGCGTGGGCGACGGCGCCGTGGTCGGTGATCACCATCCAGTCCAGTCCGTACGCGTTGGCGTGCCGTACCTGGTCGATCACCTTGTACATGCCGTCGGAACTGTACTGGGTGTGGATGTGGTGGTCGCCCGCGAGCCAGAGATAGCCGTCCCCGCGTTCGGGACGGCCGGTCGGACGGGCCGCGCCCGCTGCCGCGGTGGCCGGCGCGGTGGCGCCGAGGACGCCGGCCGCGGTGAGCCCGGCGCCGAGGAGCCCGGCGCGGCGGAACATCTGGCGCCGGGACAGGTCGCCCGGCGACAGTTCCCCGTCCGGTATCGACATGTCGGCGGCGGGCGTGATGTCGCGCCCGTCGTGGTCGTGGTGGTCGTGGTGGTGGGTATGGGGGTGCCCGTGACCCATGGGGGTGCCCTCTCTCTCCGCCGGTGGAGATCGCGTACCGGCTACGAGGGCACCCTTTCGTAGCCGGACCAACCGGAGATGAACGGACGGCACCGCGCGGTGGTCGGCTGCCTGTACGGCCGCGCTTCAGAGTCGGCGGCCCGCATCTCGGTGCGAGTGCGGTGCCGGGGCTAGATCGTGACGGGTCGGGTGGGGCGGGGGAGGGGGACCGTGCCGGGGACGTCCGCCCATCGCTCGAGGGCCGTGACGAACTCCGCTGCGTGGTCGGGCCAGTGATAGTGGCGCAGCGCATGGGCATGACCGTGCGCGCCCATGGCGGTTCGCCGTTCCGGATCGTCGCGCAGGCGGAGCACGGCCTCGGCCACGGCGCCGGGATCGCGGAACGGAACGATCACCCCGCAGCCGGCTCGCTCCACCAGGGACACGGCCCCGGGCAGCGGGGTCGTGACGACGGGGATCCCCCGTGCCATGTACTCGATGACCTTGGCCGGCATCGACTCCCGGTGATTCGGCAGGTCGTGCAGCAGGGACAGGCCCGCCAGAGCGCCCTGCGCCATCCGTAGCGCGTGCCGGTTCGGCACGTATCCGAACCAGTCGAGCAGGCCTACCCGCTGCGCGTCCCTGAGCATCGGCCGGATGCCGGCGTCCACCGGGCCGATCAGATCGAGACGGATCCCGTACGGCTTGAGCAGCCGCGCCAGTTCGACCATCTCCGTCGCACCGCGCGCAGCGGAGATGCGGCCGACGTAGACGACCCGGCGGTCTCCCGGTGGCGGTGGTGGCGAATCGGGGACGTATGTGAGATTCGGGATGACCGGGTGGTCACCGGGGAAGCGGCTCCGGAAGGACTCCTCGGCCAGGATCAGGTGCAGCCGGCGCTCCGCCCGGCGCTCGAGCCGGCGTACCAGCGGCGGCAGGATCCTGCGCAGCGCGCTCGGAAGGCGGTCCCTCGCCGTCAGACCCCCGGCGGTGTCCTCGTGGACGTCCCAGACCGTCGGCGGCCTGTGGACGGGCAGCGCGGGCAGCAACTCGATGTCGTGGACCAGCAGCAGGTCGGCGTCCTGCACGCCTCTTCTCAGGGCACTGCGCGCCGCCCGCAGCGTCCTGCCCGGGCGCGAACCCGCCGCGCGCGGCACATCGATGGCCCGGACCTCCGGACGCGGGGTCACGTTGCAGCTCGTGAAGGGCGCGATGTACGTCACTTCGTGCCCGGACTCGAGGAGCGCCTGGATCTGTCTGTGCGTGATCCGCGCGTCCTCCGGATGATGGACGATCGTGGCGACACATATCCTCATAGGGGCAGGTTCGCCGTCTGTCCGAACACGTCCGCATGTGCCGGGTGAACACCGGTGTAACTGCCGCAGAACAAACGGCCCGACCGTCTTGACGGGGCGCCGGGTGGTGGCGGCCACGGGCGGATGCGACGCCCTGGCCGCGCGCCGTGACCGTGCTCACCGATCGCCGTCCTCGAGTGCCTTGCCGTGGGCGGCGGCGTACTCGGCGGGGCGGCCGTCGAGGACGGTCATGTCGGTGCGGCCGGCGCGTTCCAGCAGGCTCGCGGCCGTCATGGCGCGCTCGCCGCGGCCGCAGGCCACGACCGCGTCCGCCGGGGCGTCGGCGGCATGATCGGCGAGGTCTCCGAGTTCGATGTGCACGGCTCCGGGCACGTGTCCGGTGGCGTACTCGACCTCCTGCCGCACATCGAGATACGGGCCGCCCGGCGCCCTGTCGGCGGTGACGAACGCGGTGGTCGCCGTGGCGCCGCCCGCCGCCGGCCAGGCGGGCATGCCCCCGGCCAGGTGCCCGGCCAGCCGCTCATAGCCGATCTTGTACGCCTGCCAGACGATTTCCTCCAGGTCCTGGCCGTCACCGGTCACGAAGACCAGGGGGACGGTGTCGGGCAGCAGCCAGCCGAGCCAGGTGGCGAACTGCTCCCGCAGCGGGATGGCCAGCGCACCGGGAATGTGAGCGGCCGCGAACTCGGCCGCGGGCCGGACGTCCACGACCTGGCCCCCATCCGCGAGCAGCGCCCGGACCCGCCCGGCGTCCAGGGCGGGCAGCGGCGGCACGCCGGTCAGGACGGCGGGGCCGCGCCGGTTGAGCTCGCCCAGCCGCTCGAAGTAGGCGGGGTAGGAGCCCAGGCTCGCCACCAGCAGCCGGACGAAGGCGTCCTCGTCCGGGGCGGCCAGCAGCGGGTTGGTGTGCTTCTGGGCGCCGATGGTGGTGGTGCGCTCGACGCCGGTCGGGGCCGAGCAGTACGAGCCCGCCCCGTGGGTGGGCCACACCTCGGTCTCCTCCGGCAGAGTGGCCAGCCGCCGCAGCGACCGATACTGCGCGCGGGCCAGTTCCTCGGTGCGCTCGGCGCCGAGCAGGTCGGTCCGGGCGGCGGAGTCCACGATCAGCGAGCCGCCGGTGAACACCCCCACCTCCCGGTCGCCGTCCAGGAGGAGGAAGGACAGGTGTTCGTCGGTGTGACCGGGGGTGGCCAGTGCCCGCAGCCGCAACCCGCCCAGGTCCACCTCGTCCCCGTCGGCCAGGCCCCGGTGCGGGAAGAGGCGGCGGCCGGCGGCCGAGGCCAGCACGGTGGCCCCGGTGTCATGGCCGAGCTGCACCGCGCCGGACAGGAAGTCGGCGTGCAGATGCGTGTCGGCCGCGTACGCGACCGTCAGCCCGAGCCGGCGGGCGGCGGCGTGCAGCGCGCGCAGGTCCCGGCCGGCGTCCACGGCCAGCGCGCGGCCATCCCCCAGATCGACGAGGTAGGCGCTGTTGCCCAGCCCTTCGTCGACCAGCGGTGTCAGGTGTGCGTCGGCGAATCCCACGATGTCCTCCAAGCGATCCGGATGCGGGGATACCCCCGCATCCGGCGTTCATCGCTCTGTCCACACGTCGGTCGCCAGCACCCTCGGCAGGTGGCCCCGCCCGTACGATTCGACGGTGAGCGCGACGGTCGAACGATGGTCGAACAACGGGAAAGGTCGGATCCACGGTCGTGGGATCCGGCCTCTGAACTGGGATCTCGTGGTGGGCGATACTGGGATTGAACCAGTGACCTCTTCCGTGTCAGGGAAGCGCTCTCCCGCTGAGCTAATCGCCCGAGTGCTGCGAGCGGAAGACGGGATTCGAACCCGCGACCCTCACCTTGGCAAGGTGATGCTCTACCAACTGAGCCACTTCCGCGCGATCTCCGGGATCTCCCCGGCGATGCGAGTCCCACTGTAGCGGATCCTGAGCCGTCCCGGTGCCGTCCGCCCATGCGGAAATGCGACCCCTCCTCATGTGGACTGATCCTGCCCGGATTCGGGCAGAAAACTTGATAGTCGGCATCCTCGCTGCGTTAGGGTCCTGCTCTGTGTCCACGGCACGGCATCCCTTCGAGGATCTGATCAGTCACCTCACCCGGACGACGCCGCTCGGACCGGGGGAGGCCGCACGGGTGGTGGCCGACGTCCTGGCGTACTTCGGCGAGCCCACCGAGGAGTATGTGCGCCGACGCCACGGCGAGCTCAAGGCGAGGGGGCTGACCAACGAGCAGATCTTCCCGAGGATCTCGGCCGAGCTCGCGGGAAGGCGTGTCGCGGCACCGGAGCTGTCTTTGCGCCAGCTCCGCCGGATTGTTTACGGATAGGAGCGGATATGTGCGGAATCGTCGCTTACGTCGGCCCCAAGGATGCGGCACCGATCCTGCTCGAAGGACTCCAGCGCCTGGAGTATCGGGGCTACGACTCGGCCGGCCTCGCCGTCGTCAACGCCAGGAGCCTGAAGACGCGCAAGGTCAAGGGCCGGGTGGCCGACCTGGCGGCGGCCGTACCCGCCCGTTTCAAGGGCACGGTCGGCATCGGGCACACCCGCTGGGCGACACACGGCGCGCCGAGCGACGTCAACGCCCATCCGCACCTCGACGATGAGGGACGCATCGCGGTGGTGCACAACGGCATAGTCGAGAACGCCGACGAGCTGCGCCGCCGCCTCGAGGCCGACGGGGTCGTCTTCCGGAGCGAGACCGACACCGAGACGCTCGCGCACCTGATCGCGCGCATGGTCAAGGAGACCGAGTCGCTGGAGGAGGCCGTCCGGCGGGCCCTCGCCAACGTGGTCGGCACGTACGGCATCGCCGTCGTCGACGCCCAGCGCCCCGGTGAGATCGTGGTCGCGCGCAACGGCAGCCCGATCGTGCTCGGCATCGGCGAGAAGGAGATGTTCGCCGCCTCGGACGTCGCCGCGCTGATCCGCTACACCCGGCAGGTCGTGCACCTGGAGGACGGCGAGCTCGCGGTCCTCAAGGCCGACGGGTTCCACACCTTCACCAGCGACGCCAGGGAGACCGCCAAGGAACCGTTCACCGTCGACTGGGACGCCGGCCACTACGACAACGGCGGGTACGAGCACTACCTGCTCAAGGAGATCTCCGAGCAGCCCGACACCGTCGCGCGCACGCTCCGCGGCCGCATCGACGACCGGTTCCACATCGCGCACCTGGGCGGCCTCAACATGGACGCACGCGAGACCCGGTCCTTCCGCCGAGTCAAGATCATCGGCTGCGGCTCGGCGTACTATTCCGGGCAGATCGGCGCGCAGCTCATCGAGGAGCTGGCCCGCATCCCGGCCGACGCCGAGCCGGCCTCGGAGTTCCGCTACCGCGGCCCGGTGGTCGAGCCCGACACCCTGTACGTCGCGATCAGCCAGTCGGGGGAGACGTACGACACCCTCGCCGCCGTCCAGGAGCTCAAGCGCAAGGGCGGCCGGGTGCTCGGCATCGTGAACACGGTCGGCAGCGCCATCGCCAGGGAGACCGACGGCGGCATCTACCTGCACGCCGGGCCCGAGGTGTCGGTCGCCTCGACCAAGGCGTTCACCTCGACCGCCGTCGCGTTCGCGCTGCTGGCGCTCCATCTCGGCCGCGTGCGGGACCTGTCCCCGGCCGACGGCAGGCGCGTCTGCGAGGGGCTGCGCCGGCTGCCCGAGCAGATCAAGGAGATCCTCACCCTGGAGGAGCAGATCAGGGAGCTGGCGATCAAGTACGCGGATGCGCCGGGGATGATGTTCGTCGGCCGGGTGCGCGGTTACCCGGTGGCCAGGGAGGGCGCCCAGAAGCTCAAGGAGATCTCCTACGTCCACGCCGAGGCGTACCCGGCGAGCGAGCTCAAGCACGGCCCGCTCGCGCTGATCAGCCCCGAGCTGCCCACCGTCGCGATCGTCCCCGACGACGAGCTGCTCGACAAGAACCTCACCACGCTCGGCGAGATCCGGGCCAGGCACGGACGGATCCTGATGGTCGGGCACCGCGCATCGGAGGCCTCCGACGACTGCATCGTGGTGCCGAAGAACGAGAACGAGCTGGACCCGATCCTGCTCACGATCCCGCTCCAGCTCTTCGCCTACCACGCCGCCGTGGCACTCGGCCGCGACGTCGACAAGCCGCGCAACCTCGCCAAGAGTGTCACCGTGGAGTAGGCCGCGCCCCCGATGTCCGATATAGTCACAATGCGTGGTTAGTCCGGTTTTGAGCGCAACGTAAGGCTTCTTCGGGGGAGGATGCCGAGGTGCGACGCCGTACGGTCCTCGTGTTGGGAGCGCTCGCGCTCACGGCGGGATGCGGGACGCAGGCCCCGCCCGTCCAGACTGAGATCTCCCTCGTGGTGCCGGGCCGGACGGGCGGCCGGGGGGACGGCTTCGCCAGGGCGCTGCGCGCCCTCATCGAAAGCCGCCGCTGGGCCAGACGGGTGGCCCTGCGGGAGCAGGGGGACGGCGCCGCTGCGCTCGCCAGGTTCGTCGCGACCGCGCGGTCCGGCGACCTGATGGTCGCCGACCCGGCCCTGCTCGGCGCGGTGGCCATGCGGCACGCCGCGCCGCTGGTCTCGCGCACCGCGCCGCTGGCCAGGCTGGCGGGGGAGTGGGAGGTGCTGGTCGCGCCACCGGATTCGGGGTTCCGGACGTTCGACGAGTTCGCCGCCGCGCTGCTGCGCGATCCCGCCGGGCCGCGTGCGGCCGGCGGAGCGGCCGGCGGCCCCGACCATGTGCTGTACGGACTGACCGCGCTGGGGCTGGGCGCGGATCCCCGGCTGCTCAACTACGCGTCGTACGACGACGCCGGCCAGGCGGTCGCGGCGATGCTCGACGGGCGGGCGGCCGTGGGGGTCGGCGCGCAGCGGGATGTGGCGCCCCACATCCGCGCCGGGCGGCTGCGGCCGCTGGCGGTCTCGTCGCCGGAGCGGATGGCCGGGCTGGACGCGCCCACGCTGATGGAGTCGGGGGTGCGGCTGGTCTACGCCAACTGGTCGGGCCTGGTCGGCGCGCAGGCCGCGGGCGACCGCAGGCGCGACGCCATGGC
The DNA here is from genome assembly GCA_001552515.1 of Sphaerimonospora mesophila NBRC 14179 = JCM 3151. Classification (GTDB taxonomy): domain Bacteria; phylum Actinomycetota; class Actinomycetes; order Streptosporangiales; family Streptosporangiaceae; genus Sphaerimonospora; species Sphaerimonospora mesophila. The sequence goes on along the minus strand of BCRI01000040.1, from coordinate 377 downwards.
CTGCCTGTGCCGGGCCATCGCCGACTCACCCGTCTGGTCCCGGATGTGCGCCCGAAACGGATGGGTGCCGATGTACCTGGACGGCGACGACTTTCACCGGTGGCTGGCGAACGAGACCCGCCGCACCAGTCACGTGCTGGGAGAGCTCGGCCTGCCCTGACCACGTACTCTCTTGGGCGGCAAAATAGGCATAAGCGTGACTCGCAGCGGTAATGACCCTGTGAGGTGTGAGATGACGCAGAATCCATTCGCCAGGTTCGCCAGATGGCTCGGCCTCGACAGGAATCCGCTTCGCCGCCGGTGCGACCGGGTCGAGGCGGTGGTCCGGCTTGCCGCTGTGCTGGGCGTCATGGTCGCCGTCGTGCTCGGGGTGATGC
>BCRI01000039.1 GCA_001552515.1 Sphaerimonospora mesophila NBRC 14179 = JCM 3151 | reverse complement strand
AGATGAACCAAGGATGTCGATCAAAGGAATCCGTCCCACACACCCGAAGGCGTGCGAGGACGGGGTCATGCATTTTAAAATGCACTGGCTTTTAGCACACTGTTGAGTTCTCAAGAAACGGACGCGTACACCACCACCCGAACCAGCCGGCAGCCGATCCAAGGATCCGGGGCGTTCAGACCATTTCGTTGTATTTCTATTCTGGCGAGCCACTGTTTTCTTGTCAAATCGTCTCGCTCGAGACTATTCGACATGAATTCCGTCACTCGCCGGAATTTTTATGCTCCGTCTCCGGAGCCCCTCCAACTTACCCGAACTTCGCAGTCCCGTCGAATCGCGACAGAACGCATGCCGAAATTCGGTTAAGGAAGAGGAGTCGCGGAGAGCCTAGCAGCCGTTCTCCCCAAGGGGATCGAGGCACACCGGGCTTACCGCGCCCAAGAAGAGTAGCACCCCCTCAGGGGTGCAGTGGCTAACTTGCTCTACTTCCCTGTGGAGCAGGTCTCTAAACCTGGTGAGGGGAGGACAGCCGACGGACTTGACGGAGACACCGGCCTGGCAATGCTCACGGCCGCAAGGCGCGGGAGCGGGCGGGTCCTCCGGCCGGCTTAAGACCGTGCCAGAGACCACCGCGCCCGGGGAGGCCGGAGGCCTCTTTCACCAGAGCGCAACTATCACGGCCGGCCGGAGGACCCGCCCGTTCCCGCGCCGACCGTGCCCGCCCAGCCGCCGACCGCGCCCACCCAGCTCAGCATCCACCAGCCTCAGCACCCACCGGCTTCAGCCACGCACAGACCCGCACCTCAAAAGCGCAAGCCCCAACCCACCGCGAGCCCCAAATCACAAGCCCCAAACCACAAACACCCGAGCTCCGAGATCACCAAGACCGGAACCCTCACACCGGTAGACCCCGGTGGCTCGGCTCGGGTGGCCGGAGGGCTCAGGTGACTGAAAGCTCGGGTGCTCGGGTGCTCGCGTGTCTTGGCTAGGACGGCAGTGCGGCGAGCTGGGACTCGATGCGGGAGATGTCCTCTACGGCCTGAGCGGCCCGCTGGCGCACCTTGGCGACGACGTTCTCCGGTGCTTTGGCCATGAACTGCTCGTTGGCCAGCTTGCCGGTGACCTGGGCGTGTTCCTTGCGGGCCGCGGCCAGATCCTTCTCCAGCCTTCTCCGCTCGGCCGCCACGTCAATGGCGCCGGCGGTGTCGATCTCCACCAGGACCGCCCCGACGGCGAGCCGAGCCGTCGCGGCGAAGGTCTCGGAGGGAGCTTCGAGCCGCAGCAGCGATCGGATGGCCGTCTCGTGCGGGGCGAGAGCCGTACCGGCCAGGGACAGCCGCGCGGCGACGCGCTGTCCGGGCTTGAGGCCCTGGTCGGAACGGAATCTGCGCACCTCTGTGACCAGTTCCTGGACCGATGCGATCTCCCGCTCGGCGGCGGCGTCTCCGGCAAGCTCGGCCGAGACGGTCGGCCAGGGAGCGATCACGATCGACTCGCCGCCGGTGAGAGCCCGCCACAGTTCCTCGGTCACAAACGGGATCAGGGGGTGCAGCAGCCGCAGCAGGGCGTCGAAGACATGGCCCAGGACACGCTTGGTGTTCTCGGCGACCTCGCCGCCGGCGGAGATCTGGACCTTCGCCAGTTCGACGTACCAGTCGCAGACCTCGTCCCAGGCGAAGTGATAGAGCACGTCGGAGATCTTGGCGAATTCGAAGTTCTCGAAGGCCGTGTCGACCGACGTGACGACCGCCTGGAGGCGGGAGAGGATCCACCGGTCGGCGGCGGTGAGCCGCTCCGGCAGGCCGTCCGAAACGGCGCCGTTCATCAGGGCGAACCGCGTCGCGTTCCAGATCTTGTTGCAGAAGTTACGCGATCCGGCCGCCCAGTCTTCGCTGATCGCCACGTCCGATCCGGGGTTGGCCCCGCGCAGCAGCGTGAACCGGGTGGCGTCGGCGCCGTAGCGGCTGATCCAGTCGAGCGGGTCGACGACGTTGCCGAACGACTTCGACATCTTCTTGCCGAACTGGTCACGGACCATGCCGTGCAGCGCCACCGTACGGAACGGCGGCTGCCCGTCCATCGCGTACAGCCCGAACATCATCATGCGGGCGACCCAGAAGAACAGGATGTCGTAGCCGGTGACGAGCACCGTGGTCGGGTAGAAACGGGCCAGTTCGGGCGTGGCGTCGGGCCAGCCGAGCGTGGAGAACGGCCACAGGCCCGAGGAGAACCACGTGTCGAGCACGTCCTGGTCCTGCTCGTATCCGGCCGGCGGCTCCTCGTCCGGGCCCACGCAGACCATTTCGCCGTTGGGGCCGTACCAGACCGGGATGCGGTGGCCCCACCACAGCTGCCGGGAGATGCACCAGTCGTGCATGTCGTCGACCCAGTCGAAGTAGCGCTTGGCCATCTCCGGCGGGTGGATGCTGGTGCGCCCGTCGCGGACGGCGTCGCCCGCCGCCTTGGCGAGCGGCGAGACGTTGACGAACCACTGCAGCGACAGCCTCGGCTCGACCACCGTCTTGCAGCGGGAGCAGTGGCCGACCGAGTGCACGTACGGCCGCTTCTCGGCGACGATCCTGCCCTCTTCGCGCAGCGCGTCGACCACCGCGGGCCGCGCCTCGAACCGGTCGAGCCCCTCGAACGGACCGTGCGCCGTGATGACACCCCGCTCATCCATGATCACGATGGATTCCAGCGAGTGACGCCGCCCGATCTCGAAGTCGTTGGGGTCGTGGGCGGGGGTGACCTTGACGGCGCCGGTGCCGAACGCCGGGTCCACGTGCTCGTCGGCCACGATCGGGATGAGCCGCCCGGTCAGCGGCAGCTCCACCTGCTTGCCCACCAGGTGGGCGTAGCGCTCGTCGGCGGGGTGGACGGCCACGGCGGTGTCGCCCAGCATGGTCTCCGCCCGCGTGGTGGCGACCACGATCTCCGCGTCGCCCGAGCCGTACCGGATCGAGACGAGCTCGCCGTCGTCCTCGGTGTGCTCCACCTCGATGTCGGACAGCGCGGTGAGGCAGCGCGGGCACCAGTTGATGATCCGCTCGGCGCGGTAGATCAGCCCGTCGTCGAACAGCCGCTTGAAGATCGTCTGGACCGCCCGGGACAGGCCTTCGTCCATGGTGAACCGCTCGCGTGACCAGTCCACGCCGTCGCCGAGCTTCTTCATCTGGCCGAGGATCCGGCCGCCGGACTCCTCTTTCCACTGCCAGACGCGCTCGACGAAGGCCTCGCGGCCGAGGTCGTGGCGGGAGAGGCCGTCCTTGGCCATCTCGCGCTCGACGACGTTCTGGGTCGCGATGCCGGCGTGGTCCATGCCGGGGAGCCACAGGGTCTCGAAGCCCCGCATGCGGGCGCGACGGGTGAGCGCGTCCTGGATGGAGTGGTCGAGCGCGTGCCCGACGTGCAGCGAGCCTGTCACGTTGGGCGGAGGAAGCACGATGCTGTACGGCTCACGCCCGCTGCCCGCGTGAGCGGTGAAATACCCCTCGGATACCCAGCGCTCGTAACTACGGGTCTCGACATCGGCGGGCGCGTACTGGGTAGGCAGCTCAGGCGTTGTCATGATGCCCAATTCTAGGGATGTCCGGCCGCCCTCTGTACCGTCTCGTCGGCAGCGCGTCGCCGTACACGTCTCTTAGGGCCGGCCGCTTCCGGCCGGCCTGATCGCTATGCGGACTTCTCTCTCGGGGTGCGCTGCTGCTTGGCCTGGAGCTGGTCGCGCGGCACGAGGGTCGGGTTCACATGCTCCAGTACGGCCTCGCGGGTGATGACGACCCGGGCCACGTCCTGTCGGGAGGGCACCTCGTACATCACCGAGAGGAGGACCTCCTCCAGGATCGCCCGCAGTCCGCGTGCCCCGGTGCCGCGCAGGATGGCCTGGTCCGCGATCGCCTCCAGGGCGTCGTCGGTGAACTCCAGCTCGACGTTGTCCAGCTCGAACAGGCGGTGGTACTGCTTCACCAGCGCGTTGCGCGGCTCGGTGAGGATCTGGATCAACGCTTCCCTGTCCAGGTTGTGCACCGATGTGATCACCGGAAGCCGGCCGACGAACTCGGGGATCATGCCGAACTTCAGCAGGTCTTCCGGCATCACCTCGGAGAAGATGTCCGCGGCGTCGATCTCCTCCTTGGACCGGATGATCGCGTTGAAGCCGATGCCCTTCTTGCCGATCCGCGATTCGATGATCTTTTCCAGACCGGCGAAGGCCCCGCCGCAGATGAACAGCACGTTCGTGGTGTCGATCTGGATGAACTCCTGGTGCGGGTGCTTGCGGCCGCCCTGCGGCGGCACGCTCGCGGTCGTCCCCTCCAGGATCTTCAGCAGAGCCTGCTGGACGCCCTCGCCGGAGACGTCCCGGGTGATCGACGGGTTCTCGCTCTTGCGGGCGATCTTGTCGACCTCGTCGATGTAGATGATGCCGGTCTCGGCCTTCTTGACGTCGTAGTCGGCGGCCTGGATCAGCTTGAGGAGGATGTTCTCCACGTCCTCCCCGACGTACCCCGCCTCGGTCAGCGCGGTGGCGTCGGCGATGGCGAACGGCACGTTGAGCATCCTGGCGAGGGTCTGCGCCAGCAGGGTCTTGCCGGAGCCGGTCGGGCCGAGCAGCAGGATGTTGGACTTCGCCAGTTCCAGGCCGTCGTCACGAGAGCGCTCGCCGGACTGGACGCGCTTGTAGTGGTTGTACACCGCCACGGACAGGGCCTTCTTCGCCTTGTCCTGGCCGATGACGTACGCATCGAGGAACTCGAAGATCTCGCGCGGCTTGGGAAGATTGTCCCACTTGAGCTCGGAGGACTCGGAGAGCTCCTCCTCGATGATCTCGTTGCAGAGATCGATGCACTCATCGCAGATGTAGACGCCTGGTCCGGCGATGAGCTTCTTGACCTGCTTCTGGCTCTTGCCGCAGAACGAGCATTTGAGCAGGTCTCCCCCGTCGCCGATGCGTGCCACCCCAGATACTCCTTTGCGTGGGACCGCCCTGCCGCCGCGGTCGCTTCCGTCCGCACCCGGTCTGGCTCCGGTGCGAAAACGTCATCCCGCTCAGGTTTCGACGTTACCGTCTTCTGGGCCCTCAGTGAGCCCCCTGGCGGCGAGTCGCACCGGAACGTACCCAATTGGGACCCGTTCCGGTGCGGCAACTCCTCAGGAAGCAGCGATCGCCGCCGCGCGCTTCTTCCGGGACGGGATGATGTCGTCCACCAGCCCGTACGCCTTCGCCTCCTCCGCGCTGAGGATCTTGTCGCGCTCGATGTCCTTGCGGACGTCGTCGGGCGCCTTGCCCGAGTGCCGCGCGATGATCTCCTCGAGCAGCGACCTCATCCGCAGGATCTCACGGGCCTGGATCTCGATGTCACTCCCCTGGCCCCCGCCCTCGGTATAGGGCTGGTGGATCAGGACACGGGCGTTCGGCAGCGCGAAGCGCTTGCCCGGAGTGCCGCCGGCCAGCAGGACGGCCGCGGCCGACGCCGCCTGGCCCAGGCAGACCGTCTGGATCTCCGGGCGGACGAACTGCATCGTGTCGTAGATCGCGGTCATGGCCGTGAACGACCCGCCCGGGGAGTTGATGTACATGCTGATGTCGCGGTCCGGGTCCAGCGACTCCAGCGTCAGCAGCTGCGCCATCACGTCGTTCGCCGAGGCGTCGTCGATCTGGACGCCGAGGAAGATGATGCGGTCCTCGAACAGCTTGTTGTACGGGTTCATCTCCTTCACGCCGTACGACGTGCGTTCGACGAAGGAGGGAAGTACGTAGCGGCCGTTGATGTCTCCCGGCCGGATCAGCTCGCTCACTTGGAAAGCTCCAGTCATGAGACGGCGCCCTCGGAGGGCACCTGGCGTGCGCTGCGCACGACATGGTCGATGAAGCCGTAGTCCCTGGCCTCCTCGGCCGTGAACCAGCGGTCGCGGTCGGAGTCACGCTCGATCTGGTCGAGCGACTGCCCGGTGTGGAAGGCGATGCGCTCGGCGAGCGTCTTCTTCACATACAGCATCTGCTCGGCCTGGATCGCGACGTCCGCCGCGGTACCGCCGATGCCGCCCGACGGCTGGTGCATCATGATGCGCGCGTGCGGCAGCGCGTACCGCTTCCCGCGCGCGCCGGCGCAGAGCAGGAACTGCCCCATCGAGGCGGCCAGTCCCATCGCGACCGTGCAGACGTCGTTCGGCACATACTCCATCATGTCGTAAATCGCCATGCCGGCCGTCACCGAGCCGCCCGGGGAGTTGATGTACATCCAGATGTCGCGGTCCGGGTCGTCCGCGGCCAGGAGCAGGAGCTCGGCGCAGAGCCGGTTGGCCACCTCGTCGTTCACCTGGGTCCCGAGCACCACGATTCGCTCCCGCAGCAACCGCTGGTAGAGCTGGTCTTCGAGGCGGGTCGGGCCCTCCTCACGGCCCCGGGCCTCGAAACCGGAGCCTGTAGACGGGAAGAAGGTCGGCGGGCTGGTCACAGCGTCACCTTCCAATGCGTCGTAATCGGTTGGCTTTGCTTGTGACCTTAACGCGCGCCGCCGACAGGTCATGCCTCCTCACCGTGCTGTTCGCTGTCGGCGCAGGTTCCCCGTCTCGTCGGAACGGGCGGGTGTTCGCGGCGGTCTTTCCCGTCGCCGCGCATCCGCAGGATGTCGTACGAATGCCCAGGTCATGCCTGTCTGACCGGATGGCCGGGCGGCGTACGGCAAGAAATTTACTGGAATTTACCCTGAAATAGCCGAGAAAACCCCCGACGCACCGAAGCGCGTCGGGGGTTAACCCGATCAACCTGGTCGGCCGGCGTTTACCGGAGCACGACCACCGAAATTTCGGCGAGAGCCGGAAACTCAGCTTTCCGCGGGCTGCTCCGGCTCGTCCCCGGCCTGCTCCGCCCCGACCTGCTCCTGCTCGGGGTTGAGCTCGGCGTAGATGGCCTTGAGGTCGACGACGTTGCCCGCCTCGTCCTTCACGCTGGCGGCGTCACCCACGATGGTCTTGGCCTTCTCCCGGACGATCTCCATCATCGCGAGCGGGAGCTGGTTGTTGTCGGCGAGGTGCTGGGCCAGCGTGTTCGGGGCGACGCCGAGCTGCATGGCGCGGCGCACCACGAAGTCGGTGAGCTCCTGCTCGCTGACCCCGAGGTCCTCGGCCTTCACGATCTTGTCGAGGACGAAGCCCGCCTTCAGCGCCTTGGCCGCGTTCCGCTCGTACTCGGCGAAGCGCTCCTCCTCGGTCGTCTGGTAGAGGCGGAAGTATGCCTCGCGGCTGAGGCCGCTCTCCGCGATCTCGTGATCGAGGTTGTGCTTGCGAGCGTCGACCTCCGCGGTGAGCGCGCTCTCCGGCAGCGGAATGTCGATCTTCTCGAGCAGCGCGTCGAGGGCCTTCTCGCGGCTCTCCATGACCTGCTCGATCAGCTTGTTGCGGCGGATCTGGCCACGCAGGCCGTCCTTCAGCTCGTCGAGCGTGTCGAACTCGCTGGCGAGCTGGGCGAAGTCGTCGTCCAGCTCGGGCAGCACCTTCTCCTTGACCGACTTGACCGTGATGATCACATCGGCCTCCTCGCCGGCGTTCTCGCCGCCGACGAGCGTGGTGCGGAAGGTCTTCTCGTCGCCGGCGGACATGCCCTGGAGCGCGTCGTCCAGCCCCTGGAGCACCGAGCCGGCGCCGACCTCGTAGGAGACGTCGGCGGCCTGCTGCTCGTCGAGGTTCTTGCCGTCGATCTCCGCCCGCAGGTCCATCACGACGTAGTCGCCGGTGGCGGCCGGACGCTCGACCCCGGTCAGCGTGGCGAAGCGCTGGCGCAGCCCGGTGAGCTGGGCGTCGATGTCCTCGTCGGTCACCTCGGCCGCGCCGACGACGACCTCGAGGCCGGCGAAGTCGGGCACGTCGAAGGCCGGGCGGATGTCCACCTCGGCGGTGAACTCGACCTGCTCTCCGTCCTCGAGCTTGGTGACCTCGATCTCCGGCTGGCTGACCGGGAAGACGTCGGTCTCGTCCACGGCCTGGCCGTACAGCTTGGGCAGGGCGTCGTTCAGGGTCTCCTCGAGAACCACCGCGCGGCCGAAGCGCTGCTCGATGATCCGGGCCGGCACCTTGCCGGGACGGAACCCGGGCACACGCACCTGCTGCGCGACCTTCTTGTACGCGGCCTGCAGGCTCGACTCGAGCTCCTTGAACGGCACCTCGACGGTGAGCTTGACCCGGGTAGGGCTGAGCTCCTCGACAGCGGTCTTCACGGGGTGGTCTCCTTGATCCAGCATCTGGTGATCGCGGGCGCTTAGTGCACGACAACCGCGGCACAGCAAACGCGCGCCGCGCCCACGTGAGAGGCACAGAGACTACCGCCCGCCAGGGCGTAACCGCTTAGGCATGCTCGACTGTGGCGGGTGTCCAGCGCCAAGGGCAGTCTAGAACAGACCGGTGCCTGGCAGCGACAGCCACGGGGCTGTCATAGGTCGGAGACGATCCGCCGGAGCAGATCCACGGTCTCCGCCGGGGTCGTGCTCACGGCGCACAATCGCTCCATGACCTCGGTATAGCGATCGATCTCCTCGCGTTTGTCCAGGTAGAGGGCGCTGGCGAGTTGCTCAACGTAAACGATGTCGGGAAGCTCCGGGTCGGCGAACCGCAGAATGCTGAAGGCTCCGCCTTCCGCGGCGTGCCCTCCGTGACTGAACGGAATGACCTGGATCGTCACGTTCGGCTGATTCATCAGGTCGATGAGGTGCTGGATCTGGCCGCGCATCACGTCCACGCCGCCGATCGGCCGCCGCAGCGCCGCCTCGTCGATCACCGCCCAGAACAACGGGCCGTCGCCGCCGTCCAGGATGCGCTGACGCTCAAGGCGCAGGTCGACCCGCCTGGCGATCTCCTCGGGGGCCGCGCCGACCGCGCCGGCCGTGATGACGGCACGCGCGTACTCCTTGGTCTGCAGCAGGCCGGGGACGAACTGAACCTCGTAGGTGCGGATGCGGGAGGCGGCCTCCTCCAACCCGACATAGGTCTGGAACCAGCCCGGGAGCACGTCGTTGAACCGGTGCCACCAGCCGGGCTCGTTGGCCTGCTCGACCAGGCCCATCACGGCCGCCCGCGTCTCCTCACCCTCCACCCCGTAGAGGGTGAGGAGGTCGGCGACGTCGCGCTCCTTGAAGCTGACCCGGCCCAACTCCATCCGACTGATCTTGGACTCCGAGCCGCGGATGTACTGCCCGGCCTCGTCGCGGGAGACGCCCTTGTCCTCCCTGAGCCTGCGGAGCTGCGCCCCCAGGAGGATGCGGAGAGCCGTCGGGCCCGATCCGGGTTGGATCTGCATCACGACGCCTCCCTCTCAGCCCGGCCCTCTGCGTACCACTCGTGCCGCCAAGGGAAGGCTCGCACGACACCACCCCCAGCCCACACAGTGTCACCAGTTCCGGCCCAATTGACAAGGTCTCATCCCCGTCACCCTGCGACACGCCCCGAAAGTTCAATCTGTGCATTTGCACACGCCAGGTGCACGTGCATTTGGGGCTTGCATGGGGGATGGTGCCTGTTCCATCATGGCTGGGTGCATATTGGGTCACATATGCGCCAAGCCATGGAGACGGGCCAGCGGGAGGTACGGGCGGCATGTCGGAGAAGCCCGGGTCCGCCGGTTCCATGATCCATGAGACGGGATTCGGCTGGTTCCTTCGTACGGCCAGCGAGTCCGATACCAGGACGTGTCCGCTGCGACCCCAGGCCGACTCCGTCGGTCGAGCACGCGAGGTCACCCGGACCACCCTGCGACAATGGGGCCTGCCCGAGCTGAGCGAGGACGCGTCGCTCGTCGTCTCCGAACTCGTGACGAACGCCGTGCGCTACGCTCGGTATCCGGTCGGCGAATGGAGTGATCACCCGATCACGCTGGTGCTGCTCCACGTCGCGCCGCACGTTCTGCTGGCCGTCTCCGACCCCAGCGACCGCGTCCCTGCGCCGAAGGAACCCGACTTCGTCTCCGAACACGGCCGAGGCCTCTACATCGTCGAGACCTACAGCCAGGCCTGGGGATGGGACCCCCTCGACCACGGCGGCAAGGCCGTGTGGGCTCTCCTGCGCGGCTCCGCCTGAACCTGACGCCCCCTGGGAGCGTCGATGGCGACCGAGCGAGGTCTCGATCCGAGTCGCTTGCCGCGAGGTGCGACGGGATTCCGAGATCTCAGATCCGAGCCGCTGCCCTTGACAGATGCGCAGGTTTTCGCCTCGGTGTGCTACGAGGCTGCCCGGCTTGTGCACGGCAGGGTTCTGGAGATCAGGCGGCCGGAGGTCACGCCCGACTTCCGCACAGCAGTGATCCGGCGCGGCGCGTCCATCGCCGCAGTGCTCGGTCACATGCACCTACCGGTCCTTGCGATCGCCCAGGTTTCGGCTGACCGTGTGATCTTCGGCGACGGCTACGGCGTGATTTTCGGCGATGGCCGTGTCTGCCTTGAAGAAGCGTTACGCTCCCTGGACGCTTTCCAGGTTCTGACCTCGACCGAGCTGAACATGCCTATCAGCTTGATCGATATGTCCGGCCTCGACAGGGCGGAACGCCGCCAGATCGCTTACTGGAAGCCCCAGACCCTCGGCGAACTGCTGTTCAACCACTGGGATTGAGCGACGACGAAGATCGAACCTGATGGGGCACGTAGGTGACACAAAAGATCATCAAAACCAGGTGGAGATCGGAAAGGCCAGGCTCCCCGTACGGGGTGACCTGGCCTTTCGCCTTGAGAGCGGACGACGGGAATCGAACCCGCGTAGCCAGTTTGGAAGACTGGGGCTCTACCATTGAGCTACGTCCGCGCGCGCCCGGCGTCCATCTGGTTTAGACTTCATCCGGTCGTCAGGGCGTAAGCGTACCGGAGTCCCGGAGCGTTCGCGCACTCGACGAGACGGGGCGTGGCGCAGCTTGGTAGCGCGCTTGCTTTGGGAGCAAGAAGTCGCAGGTTCAAATCCTGTCGCCCCGACTGCTCTGACCTGCGAAAGGTCCGGCCGATCTCGGCGGAGCGGCCGCTGCGCGGCCACCCGGAGCCGCCGGGGCACGGCTGAAGCCCTGGCCGGCACGCCGGCCAGGGCAGGATCACCGCCTGACGATCAGCTCGCCCACGCCTTCGCCAGGCTCCGCAGCTCCCCGTGTTTGCCGCTGTACGCCGTCGAGAGCTCCCTCAGATGCCGCTTCGGCACCTTGCAGACCATCGTGTAGACCGTGTCGCACACGTTGGCCACAGGACTGAGCGCCGTCTGGGAGAGCAGTTGATAGGCGTCCATCTCGGAGAGCTCCAGCAGTTCCATCAGCCAGCGGACCATCTCCGTGTGGGCGATCCGGAAGGCGTCCTCGAGCGGCTTCGCCGAGCCGGTGGTCATGAGATAGTCGTCGGTCTCGATCCGCGGCCACGGCGTGTCCGACCCCTTGATGAGGTCGACAATGATCACCGAGTCCATCGCGCATTCGACGGCGACACCACAGGTCTCGCCCTCGCCCTGCCGCGCGTGGCCGTCGCCGAAGCTCAGGAGCGCGCCTTCCACGTTCACCCCCAGATAACAGGTGGCGCCCGCCCGCATCTCCGGGGTGTCCATGTTCCCGCCCCATGAACCGGGGGTGAGGGACGAACGGACCTCGCCGAGAGGCGGTGCCACGCCCACCGTGCCGTGCATGGGATCCAACGGCAGCGGAACGCGCAGATCACTGTCGAGGGCCTGGTAGTGCACCAGGCGGTCCTCCCGATCGAGATCGTAGATCCACGTCAGTTCGGGGAGCGGGGGGTGCAGCAGCGCTGTGTCACGGCTGCCGGTCAGCGCCCCGAAGAGCGGCACGGTCGTGCTGACCCCCCACGTGTAGCGGGGTTCGATGCTGACGAAGTGCACCGCGACCGTGTCGCCGGGCTCGGCTCCCTCGATGTAGAACGGTCCGGTCTGCGGGTTGAGGAATCTCGGGTCGCACACCATGGACGGCAGATCCGAGGTGCTGCGCACGAGACCGGCGAAGCAGTCTCGGGTCGAGGTCGTCAGCAGGGTGCCCGGTCGCAGTGACATGACGGGCGCGTGCCCGCCGAACGTATAGATCAGTTGCGAGGGCGGCAACTCCTCGTCGATCTCGAAATCGACCGTCACCATGGCGGTCTCTGTCACGATGCCTCCTCAGCGGCGACGTGGGCGGACTGTTGCGGGGGTACGGTTCGGGCCTTGGGCGAGCCGGCCTCGCCCGACTGGATCAGACCTCCGGGCCTGACTGCGAGCATCACGATGAGCGCCGCGGCGAGCAGCACTTCCGTCAGGCCCACGACCTGGAACGGGAGGCTCCCGCTGGTGTTGAGAGTGTTCTCCACGTGCCGGAGCCCCTCGTGCACGGCGGTCACCGCGAGCACGCCCACGACCGCGCCGGAGACGGTGCGGGGCCCGCCGACGATGAGCATCGTCAACACCACGAAGGTCTGGGCCAGATAGAAGGCTCCGGGCGCGAACGACGTGATGAAGTGGGCCCACAGCGCGCCCGCGAGTCCGCAGATCGCCGCGCTGATCACAAAGGCGATCCAGCGCACCACGACGACGTTGATGCCCAGGCTGTAGGCCGCGTGGATATTGTCGCGGGACGCCCGCAGTTTGAGTCCGAGCGTCGACCGCTTGAAGAGGTAGGCGACCGCGATGATCACGAGCGCCCACATGGCGGCGGTCATCAGATCGGTGTAGCGCAGCACCCCGAACAAGGTGCGGGGACCGTTGGTGACGGCGCTCCACTGGGACAGGACGACATGGATGATCACCAGCATCGCGAACGATGCGATCGCGGCGGCCGACTCCGACAGACGCATCAGGGGATACCCGAAGATCGCCGCCACCAGCGCCGCGACCAGGGCGGCGAGCAGGACCGCCGGGAGGAACGGCAACTGGATGTCGGCCAGGAACGGATACAGCGTGGGCAGCGCCGCCGACTTGGCCCGCACGGGCATGGCGAGGAGCGCCGACGTGTAGGCGCCGATCCCCATGAACCCGATGTGCACGAACGACAGGAACCCGGAGTTGCCCATGAAGACCTGAAGCCCCAACACCAGGATCAGGTTGATCATCATGACCGTGACGATGCGCTGCATGAGCGGAACGCCCGACAGCTGCGTCGCCACGGCGATCAGAGCGAAGAGCCCGAGGAACAGCAGCATCGACCGGTTGCTGCGCACGATGCCGTGGAGGTGGTTCATGTTCAGGCCACCCTCTCCGCCGAATAGCGGCCTTTGACGAGGCCCTGGGGGCGGAGCACCAGGACGATGATGACAACCGCGAAGATGAATGCGTCCCGGAACGCGAGCACCTCCTGCGGGAGGAACAACTGGAGCCCGACGGTCAGGGTCCCCAGCAGATAGCCGCCGACGATCGACCCTGCCAGGCCGTTCATGCCGCCGACGACGACGGCGATCAGAGCGATCAGCAGAGGCGCCGCGCCCACGGTCGGGGTCACGGCGCCGATCCGGGTGATCCACAGCACGCCGACCACACCCGCGAGTACGCCACTGATCGCGAACGCGGTGGCGATGACCTTGTCGGCGCGTACGCCGAGCAGGCGCAGCATCCGGAAGTCGTCGGCCGCCGCGCGCAACGCGATTCCCAGGGTGGTACGGCGAAGCAAGGCGCCCAGCGCCAGCAGCACGGCGCCGCAGACGACGATGGTGACGAGGTCGTTGACGCCCAGACGCAGACCGCCGAACTCGATGCTGTTGTTCAGCACCGAGGGCACCTCCACGGCCCTGGCACGCGGCGACACCAGCAGAAGTGCCGAGTTCTGGAGCAGTGTGCTCACTGCGAACGAGGTCACCAGCATGGCGTTCAAGGAATCGGAGCGCACCGGCCGGAAGGCGACGCGTTCCGTCAGCACGCTGACGACGCCCGCGGCGATGACCGCACCGACGGCCAGCAGCACCCACGGCCACCCCGGGCCCTGCAGCGCGAACCAGGCATAACCGGCGACCATGATCAATTCGCCATATGCGAAGTTCACCAGCCGGAGGATGCCGAAGACGATCACAAGGCCGAGCGCCATCAGGGCATAGATGCTGCCGAGGCTGAGAGCGTTGAGGATGAACTGCAGAAACGTCTGCATCAGCCCGTCCTCCCTTCCGAGATGTCTCCCGCCGCTGCCGCCCGGCCCCCCATGTAGGCGCCGGCGATGTCCACCTCTCGGCGGAGTTGCTCGGGGGTGCCGCTGGCGGTGAGCCTGCCGTTGGTCAGGAGGTAGGCACGATCGACGATCTCGAGGGTGCGGCGGACGTTCTGCTCGACCAGCAGGATCGTGGTCCCGTCACGGTGAAGCTCGTCGATGAGCTCGAACATGCGGTCGACCATGGTCGGAGACAGGCCCAGCGACGGTTCGTCCAGCATGAGCAGCTTCGGCCGCGACAGGAGGGCGCGGCCGATGGCCAGTTGCTGCTGCTCACCGCCGGAGAGCGTCCCGGCCCCTTGTTTGGCCCGTTCGGCAAGGATGGGGAATCGCCGGTACACACTCGCGAAGTCCTTGCCGAGGTCCTTCTGCCCACGTCGCAGGTAGGCCCCGAGCCGGAGGTTCTGTTCGACGGTCAGACTCGGGAAGATCCCGCGGTCTTCGGGAATCAGGGCGACCCCGAGCCCGGCGATGGCCTCGCTGCTCCTGCCCCGCAGCGACTGCCCGAGAAATGTGATGGTGCCGGTCGAGGGCTTCACCACCCCGGCGATCGCGGCCATGGTGGTGGACTTGCCCGCACCGTTGGCGCCGACCAGGGCGACGAGCTCTCCCTCCGCCACGCTCAGGGACAGGTCCCGTACGGCGACGATCGCCCCGTACCGCACCTGTAGTCCGTTGATGGCCAGCATCGGCTCAGACCTCCTCATCGGTCGTCGGAGCCGCCGCGGCCTCGGCCGCCCCCTGGCTGCCGAGATATGCCTCGATGACGACGGGGTTTCGCCGGATCTGGTCGGCCGTCCCCGAGGCGATCGTCTGCCCCTGGTTCAGGACGTGCAGCCGATGGCACAGCCTCATGATCAGGTCCATGTCGTGGTCGATGATCAACATTCCGCAGTCGAACTCGTCCGGGATGCCCTTCAGCCGCTCCAGAAGAGCCTCGCTCTCCTGGTCGTTGAGCCCGGCGGCCGGTTCGTCGAGGAGGAGGAACGAGCAGCCGGTGGCCAGGGCACGAGCGATCTCCACGATGCGCTCCTGGCCGTACGCGAGTGATCCGGAGGCGGCTTCGGCGAGGTGACGTATCCCGAAACGCTCCATGAGGTCGTCGGCCGAACTCCGGGCCGCCCTGCGCCCCAGGCCGGCGCTGACGGCGGCGAGTTCGATGTTCTCCCGGACCGACAGCGTGGTGAACAACCGTACGGACTGGAAGGTGCGGGCCACCCCCGCCCGGGCGACTCTGTGCGGCGGCCTGCCGCTGATCACGGTGCCGTTGACGATCACACGGCCTTCCGTGGGGGCGAGGATGCCCGTGATCACGTTCACGAGCGTCGTCTTCCCGGAGCCGTTCGGCCCGATCAGGCCGAGGATCTCCCCGGCGTGCAGCTGAAGGTCGACCTCGTGCAGGGCACGCAGGCCGCCGAATCGCATGGTCACCGACTCGACGGCCAGAGTGCTCCTCCGCTCACCACCGGTCACGGCTGCGGAGCCCAACCCGGTCGGAACCACCCCTCGAAGGCGGTCTTTCCGTCCTTGACGCTCACCATCGCGGCTTCCTTGTCGGGCTCGTGGCCCTTGGCCGCTTCGCTCCAGGTCAGCTTTCCGGTCAGCAGCGAGAACTCGTTGTTCTCCATGGCCTTGGCAACGGCCGCACCGTCGGTGGAGCCGGCGCGCTTCATGGCATCGGCCAGCACCATCACGACGTCGTACCCGGTGGTGACCATCGCGGTGTCCGGCTCCTTGCCGTGCTCCTTCTGGTACGCACCGAGGAACTCCGCGACCTGGCTGCCCGCCTGGTCGCTCAGGTAGCTGTGGGTGGCGTAGTAGATGTCGTCGCCGAACCGGTCGCCGAGTGCCTTGGGGAGCTCGGGGTCGTCGTAGGAGTCGCCGCCCATGATCGGCGCGGTGATCCCGGCGGACCTGATCTCACGGACGATCAGCGCCAGATCCGGCATGTACGAGGAGACGAAGATGACCTCGGGCTGCTGCGGGAGGGTCTTGAGACGCTGCAACTGGGCCGAGAAGTTCTGGTCGCCCTGGGTATAGGTGTCCTCTCCGAGGACCTGGCCGCCGAGATGCTTGTAGGTCTCGATGAAGTACTTGCTGAGGGACTTCGTGTAGTCGATGAACGTGTCGGTGACCACGTAGGCCGTCTTCCAGCCCTGCTTCGTATACGCCCACTCCGCACCGGCCGCTCCCATCGTGGTGTTCCACATCGAGAGCGTGAACTGCTTGTCGCCCAGGTTGTCGGAGTTGTAGAGGGGCGACGACGCGCATGTCGAGATCCCGACCAGGCCGGCCGACTGAGCCTCGCGGCTGGCGGGGCTGCCGAAGTCGAAGTCGCAGGGCGCGATGATCGCCTTGGCTCCTTCGGAGATCAGTTGAACGGCGTTGTTGCCCACGGTGACGGGGTCGCTCTTGCCGTCGAGGTTGACGAGTTTGATTTCCTTGCCCAGGACGCCGCCCTGCTCGTTCAGATGCTTCACCGCGAGCTGCGCGCCGCGCAGTCCGGGCTCGTCCAGCGGGGCCTGAATCCCCGTAAGGCTCAGCGCGGCGCCGATCGTGATCACATCTGATGATCCTGCGTCGCCCTGGGTGCCGCCGGTGGCACCGGCGGTGCCGGCATTCGGGTCGGCGCCGCAGGCCGCAGCAAGCAGCACCATGGCGATTACGCCGACAGTTCTGAGTCCCGTACGCATGGGCTTCCTCCAAGACAGCCGTCCGAAAACCCTGGACGTGCTGGTCCGAAATGGGATTCCGGGAAGACTGGCATCGGATCATCGCCGATGTCAACGGTGCTGACATCATCGTTGCTGACTTGCGGTCCAGATGCGTCTGATGTGACATGCTTGAGCACATGAATCCCCGGACAAGGCCCTCGCCCCCCTCGCACAACGAGGCGGAACAGCGTCGAACCGGGCGGTTGGACAGGCAGACGATCCTCGACACCGCCCGCGAGATAGCCGACACCGACGGCTTGCGTGCCTTGACCCTCCGCCGGCTGGGCCGCGAACTCGGTGTGGACAGCACCGCGATGTACCGGCATTTTCGTGACAAGGCGGAACTGTTCTCCGCCCTCGTCGACGAGCTCTTCGTGGCCGTTCCCCAGCCCGACCCGAACGGCACCTGGCGGGAGAACCTACGCAATCTCATGATCTCCTGGTGGCGGATCTACCGCGATCACGAAGGGCTCTCCGAAGTCATGGCACGTCAGCCGGACGACGAGCCCCGGCTGTTCCACCTGACCGAGTGGACCGTCCGCGAGCTACTGCGCGCCGGCGTGCCGGCGAACGAGATCGGCCACTTCCACCAGGCGATCTACAACCACACGGTGGGCAGCGGTCTCGTGGCCGCGTTCTCCCCGTGGCTGACCACTCCCGAGATCCGGGACGAGCAGAAGCGGATTTACGCCGCCCTCGATCCCGGTCAGTTCCCCAGCGCCGCTCTCGCGGCGAAATCCCTCTATCCCGAGACCGAGGAGGCGTACCTGTTCAGCGTCGACCTCCTCCTGGACGCGATCGAAGCGCGCGCGGTCCGCGAGGGAACGCCGCAGGACCGTCGCACCGACGCGGCCGGCTGACCTGTGCCCCCCGGTTGACCTGGGCCCCGTTGACCTGTGCCCCCGTTGACTGTGCCCTGCCGGCCTGTGCGGGGGCCGGTCACTCGTCCATGACGTAGGGGTGGGTGAGGAACTCCAGGGCGTGACCGTCGGGGTCGTCCACATAGACGCCGCGTCCACGATGCCGGTGGTTGATCTCCTGCGGCTCCTGGTGGTGCGGGCCGCCCCAGTACGGCAGGCCGCGCTCGACGATCCGGCCGTGGATCTGGTCGAACTCCTCCTCCGAGACCAGGAACGCCAGATGCTGCATGACGATGTGGTCGGGATCGACGATGGAGTCCGCGTAGTCGACGGTCACGCCGTTCGCGAGCGGGACGGTGGCGAACGGTCCGAATTCCCTGGGCTCTGGCGCTCCCAGCAGGGAGGTGAGGAAGCGGGCCGAGGCGAACCGGTCGGTGCTGTGCATGATCGTATGGTCGAGTCGTGCGGACACGGGACCTCCAGGTGGTCGGATCCGGCGTGGCCCTTCTCCCTTCCGAGGCTACAAACCGCCGCTCCGCCCCGGCCACCCGCGGCCTCCTGACAGGACGTTCTCCAGGAGGGCTTTCTCAGCCGCGGGGACGATGTTTACTGGCGATCGGGAGGAATCGTGCGGCCGCCTGTGCGAACCGATGCGGCCGGCGCCCTTCCCTGACATCGCGCGACCGCTCAGACTGGTGCCCGGAACGACCGCGGCGACCCGCACAGGCCGGCAGCCGCGCGGAGAGGAGCGGATGGTGAACGAGCCGACGAGGATCACGCTCGACGAGTCACAGATCCCGCGAAGCTGGTACAACATCCTCCCCGATCTCCCCGAACCTCCCCCTCCGCCGCTCCATCCGGCGACGTTGCGGCCCCTCGGCCCCGACGACCTTCTGCCGCTGTTCCCCGAGGAGCTGATCGCGCAGGAGGTGACCCTGGACCGTCGCGTCCCCGTTCCCGAGGACGTCCTCGACGTCTACCGCCTCTGGCGCCCCACCCCGCTGATCCGCGCCCATCGCCTCGAGAAGAGCCTGAGCACCCCGGCCAGGATCTACTACAAGTACGAGGGCGGCAGCCCCTCCGGATCCCACAAGCCCAACACCGCGGTCCCGCAGGCGTACTACAACGCACGGCAGGGCGTGCGCAGGCTGACCACGGAGACCGGCGCCGGACAGTGGGGCTCCGCGCTCGCGTTCGCCTGCGCGCAGTACGGCCTGGCCTGCGAGATCTGGATGGTCCGTGCCTCCTATGACCAGAAGCCCTACCGCAGGTCGCTGATGCGGGCGTACGGCGGCACCGTCCATCCGAGCCCCTCCGCCGTGACGACCGCCGGCAGCAGGATCCTCGCCGACGATCCCGACTGCCCCGGCTCTCTCGGCATCGCGATCAGCGAGGCCGTGGAGGTCGCCGGCGGCCACGACGACACCCGTTACGCCCTCGGTTCGGTGCTCAACCATGTGCTGATGCACCAGACCGTCATCGGCGAGGAGGCGCTGGAGCAGCTCGCCCTGCTGGGCGAGACACCCGATCTGATCATCGGATGCGCCGGTGGCGGCTCCAACTTCGCCGGCCTGGCCTTCCCGTTCCTGCGGGAGAAGCTGGCCGGGCGGATGGATCCGATACTGCGCGCCGTCGAGCCGGCCGCCTGCCCCTCGCTCACCAGGGGCGTCTACGCGTACGACTACGGGGACAGCGCGGGGTTCACACCGCTGCTGAAGATGCACACGCTCGGCCACACGTTCGTGCCTGATCCGATCCACGCGGGCGGCCTGCGTTATCACGGCATGGCCCCGCTGCTGTCGCACATCTACGAGCTCGGCCTCATGGAGGCGGTGGCCAAGAACCAGACCGAGTGCTTCAAGGCCGGTCTGCGTTTCGCCAGGACCGAGGGGATCGTGCCGGCTCCCGAGCCCACACACGCCCTCGCCGAGACGATCGCGCAGGCCCTTCGCTGCGCCGAGACGGGCGAGTCCAAGGTGATCTTGACGGCCGTGTGCGGACACGGTCACTTCGACCTGCCCGCCTACGAGAGCCACCTGGCCGGTCGCCTGGAGGACGTGCCGCTCCCCCAGGAACGGATCGACCTGGCGCTCGCACAGCTGCCTGGCCCCATACCGAGCTGAACCCGATTGGATCATTCCCCGCAAACAGCTGAAATGCGCGGTGGCAGTCCATACGATTCTCAGTCGTCCCACCGTCCCTCTCCGGAGTAGCCGATTTGGACCGGAACTGCGTCATCAAGGAACCCGCCCCGAAGGATCAGGCGAAATGGCACCGTAGCGGTGCCGCTTCCGCGAACGAGCGGCTCGGCTTCCTCAACGAAGCGAGCCGCCGGATCGGCACCAGCCTGGACCTGGCGGAGACGAGCAGGGAACTCGCCGACGTGGCGGTCCCGCGCTTCGCCGACACGGCGGCCGTCCTGATCCAGGACCGGCTGCTGACCGACGGGGAGCTTCCCTTCCGCCACGTCGACGGCACCACGCTCGTCCGCCGGGTCGCGGTGGCCATGGCGGTCGAGAACCCGCAACCCTGGATCCGGGCCTTCCCAATCGGCGAGGTGACGGTCCTCTCCGCGATCCTGCCGCACTCGCAGAGCATGGCCAGCGGCAAGCCGCTGATGTACCCCGTCCTCGACAAGGAGAGCGCCCGGGTCATCGGCGCCGGCATCGACCGCGAGGAGGCGGTGATGGAGCTCCTCACCGACTCCTCCTTCCTCACCGTGCCCCTGCGGGCGAGGGGGCGGGTGCTCGGCTGCGCGGTCTTCGGCAGGCGGCCGGACAACCGGCCGTTCGACGAGCCGGATGTCGCGGTGGCAGAGGAGCTCGCCGCGCGTACGGCCGTGTGCATCGACAACGCCCGGCTCTACGACCGGGAGCGCCGGACCGCGCTGACCCTGCAGAGCAGCCTGCTTCCCGCCGAGCTGCCGCAGCCGCTCGGCATGGACATCGCCTCGCGCTACCTGCCCGCCAGCGACCTGATGGGCGTCGGCGGCGACTGGTACGACGTGATCCCCCTGCCGGGGTGCCGGTCCGCGCTGGTGGTGGGCGACGTCATGGGCCACGGGACCCGGGCCGCCGCCACGATGGGACAGCTCCGTACGGCGGCGCGCACGCTGGCGAGCCTGGACCTGCCGCCCGACGAGGTGCTCTTCCGGCTCAACCTGATGAGCCAGGATCTCGATCCCACGCAGATCGCCACGTGCATCTACGCCGTCTACGACCCGGTGACACGCGGTTGTGCGCTGTCGCGGGCGGGCCATGTGCCTCCGGTGCTGCTGCACCCGGACCGCTCCACCGAGATCATCGACCTGCCTCCGGGGCTGCCGCTCGGCATCGGCACCGACCCGCTGGAGACGCGGGAGCTGACGCTCCCGGCGGGCAGCGTGCTGGCCCTCTACACCGACGGCCTGGTGGAGAGCCGCGAACGTGACCTCGACGCGGGGATCATGGCGTTGCGCCGCCTGCTCGCCAGGCCCGTCGACGACCTCGAGGACATGTGCGACGTGACGATCAGCGGCCAGCGGCCCGGTCACGAACGTGACGACATCGCACTGCTGGTGGCCCGGGTACGGAACCTCGACCCCGACGAGATCGCCTCGTGTCCGCTGCCGGCCGACCCGAGGTTCGTGGCGCACGCCCGCCGCTTCGTCCGGGACACCCTGGCCGCCTGGGGGCTCGCCGGCATGGTGGACAGCACTCAGTTGATCGTGAGCGAGCTGGTCACCAACGCGCTCAAACACGGCTGGCCACCGATCGAGTTGCGGCTGCTGCGCGGCCGGACGCTGGTGTGCGAGGTCGTCGATGGCTCGGAGACGACCCCTGCCCCGCGTATGGCCGCGCCCGACGAGGACACCGGCCGGGGCCTCCAGCTCATCAAGCGGTTCGCCTACCGCTGGGGCACCCGGCCGATGCCGTACGGAAAGATCGTCTGGGTGGAGCAGAACCTGCCCTGACGATCACGTGGACATCCGCGGCGGCTCGGCATGAAGCCGTACCGGCACGAGGCCCGCCTCGCTCCCCGACCTCGCCGTGTCGGGTCGTGTCGCTAGCGGCCGGTCGGGCGCTTGCCGTGGTTGGCCTTCTTCTTCTTACGTGCCTTGGACTTACGTGCGCGCTTTCCCATCCGGGGACCGCCTTCCTCGTCCGGCTTTTCCCCACTGTCTCCCGGCCCGGCATGCCGTACAAGGGAGAAGCCGGATCCGTGCCGAATGACCCATCATGAATCAACATGCTCGCTACTTCTATCTGGCATAATTTGTTGAAATCTGTTGATAGGAGCGAGGGATGCTGGCCCAGCAACGGCGGCAGGCGATCCTGGAGCGGGTCCGCAGGACGGGTGGCGTACGCGTCGCCGAGCTCGTACGCGACCTCGGCGTCTCCGACATGACCATCCGGCGGGACCTGGAGGTCCTGGCGGACCGCGGTCTGATCGAGAAGGTCCACGGCGGCGCGACCGCCGCGGGCACCGGATCCACGGAGGAGCCCGGTTTCGCGGCCAAGTCGGCGCGCCAGCGGGCGGAGAAGGAGGCGATCGCCCGGCGGGCCGCCCGGCTCGTCCAGCCCGGCGGCGCCGTCGCATTGTCGGCCGGCACCACGACATGGGCCCTCGCCCACCATCTGGTCGAGGTGCCCGAGCTGACCGTCATCACGAACTCGGTGCAGGTGGCGGACGTCTTCCATCGGGCGGGCCGGACCGACCAGACCATCGTGCTGGTCGGCGGGGTGCGCACGCCGTCCGACGCGCTCGTGGGACCGGTGGCCGTCACGGCCATCCGATCCCTGAACGTCGACACGCTCATGCTCGGCGTCCACGGGATGTCCCCCCGAGCCGGCTTCACGACCCCGAACCTCCTCGAAGCCGAGACCGACCGGGAGCTGGTCGCCGCCGCGCGGCAGCTCGTCGTCCTGGCCGACCACACCAAGTGGGGCACGGTCGGCATCAGCACCATCGCCCGTCTCGATCAGGCCCATGTCGTCGTCAGCGACAGAGGACTACCGGATGACGCACAGGCCGAGCTGTCCGAGCACGTCGGCCGCCTGATCATCGCCGATCCGGCCGGGGAGGCCGGGCCGCGCGCGGCGGCGCCGTGAACGGCGGCACGGACGACACGAGAGGAACGGCGGCGGCAGGAGCCACGGACGACGCCGGCACCGGTCGCTCAGGCGACACGACAGGCGACACGACAGGCGACAGCACGAACGACTGAACGACGACGTGAAGACCGACATGAACGGCAGCGTGAAGACACCGTGAAGCGCACGATCACCCATCTCGCCGACGGCCGTGAGCTGATCTACTACGACCGGCGGGACGACGCGGACCACGGGGCTTCCGACACCCGTGACCTGCCTCCGCGCCCTCTCGCCTCCGAACTGCGCCACGACCCGCTGCTGGACGAGTGGGTGGCGGTCGCCCGGCACCGTCAGACCCGCACGCATCTCCCCTCGGCCGAGGAGTGTCCCCTCTGCCCCGCCCACCCCGGCTCGGAGATCCCCTCCCCCTACGAGGTGGCGGTCTTCGAGAACCGCTTCCCGTCCTTCAGCTTCAACACCGGCGGCTTCGACACGGGGCAGAGCGCCAGGACCGGCGGGCACGACGACGTGGGCGGGCACGACGACGTGGGCGGGCTCAGCGAGGCGCGGCCGGGCGTCGGACGCTGCGAGGTCGTGTGCTTCACCGCCGACCACGACGCCTCCTTCGCCTCCCTCGGCGACGACCGGGTCGAGCTCGTCATGGAGGCATGGGCCGACCGTACGGCTGAGTTGTCCGCTCTGCCGGGAGTTGAGCAGGTCTTCTGCTTCGAGAACCGCGGCGCCGAGATCGGTATCACGCTGCCGCATCCCCACGGCCAGATCTACGCCTACCCGTACGTGACGCCGCGCACCCGGCGGATGCTGGACACGGCCGCCCGATACGCGGGAGGGAACCTGTTCGCCGATGTGCTGGCGGCCGAGCGGCGTGGCCCCCGGGTGGTCGCCGCCAACGAACACTGGACCGCCTTCGTGCCGGCGGCCGCCCGCTATCCGTTCGAGGTGCACGTCTATCCGCACCGCCGGGTGCCCGACATCCCCGCGCTGGCGGCCGAGGAGCGCGCCGCGTTCGGGCCGATCTACACCGAGGTGCTGCGCCGTCTGGACGGCCTGTTCGGGGTCGCCATGCCGTACGTCGCGGCCTGGCACCAGGCCCCGGTCTCCCATCGGCGCGATCTCGCCTATCTGCACCTGCAGTTGTTCAGCATCCGGCGGGCGCCGGACAAGCTGAAGTACCTCGCCGGCTCGGAGTCCGCGATGGGCGCCTTCGTCAACGACGTACTGCCGGAGGAGGCGGCCCGGATGCTGAAGCAGGCCCGGATCACGGGCTGATCTCCGAATGGTTGCGACTTGGGGTGGCAACCGGTCTTTCCGTACCACTAGTATCCTTCGCATCGACTGACCCAGCCGACAGGCCTAATCCCAGGCGCCGCGCCCGGGAGCCGGGGACCCAACAGGAACATGGGGTGAAGGCACGCCAGGTGTTCGACCTGGCGCCCGGGCGCCTCCAGCCCGAACCCGTCAGCTAACCCGGCAGGCAGATGGAGAGGAGTGGGCACTGCCCCGCGTGTCACCTCTGGCCGCCGTTGTGCTGGCGGCCGCCGTGCTCGTGTTCGGTACGGCCACAGCGGGCCATGCCGACCCGAAACCCAGCAGGAGCGTCCTCAAGAAACAGCTCGCCGGCCTGGAGAAGAAGGTCGACCAGCTGATCGTCGACTACAACGCCAAACGGGTCGAGCTGGCCAAGGCCCGTACGGCGGAGCAGGCCGCGCGTGAGCGGCTCGCCCGGGCCGAGGCCGACTACGAGGCCATGAGACGGTCGGTCGAGGACTTCGCCGAGCGGACGTACCAGATGAGCGGCCCGGTGCCGGTTCCCGACCTGACGACCTCGGCGCTCGTGTACCAGATGCAGCAGGAGCAGGTGCTCAGGCTCGGCCGCTTCGAGGAGGCGCGCGCGGAACGGCAGCGCGCCGCTGACGCGGCGAAAGACCTGACCGCCCGATTCAAGGCGCAGGCCGCGACCGTCGCCGATCGGCGCAAGGAGGCGGAGAAGCTGATCGACGAGATCAAGGACAAGCTCGACAAGCTGATCCCCGTCGCCCCCGGCAGACGGCCGGGCGGCTCGTGGGCTCCCGAGTTGCCCACCGGCGCCGACAACATCACTCCGCGCACCCGGTTGATGCGTTCCGAGGTGGCCGAGCACTTCGACCTGCGCTTCCCGGTCGGCTGCTACCGATCGGACACGAGTGGCGAGCATCCCCTCGGTCGCGCCTGCGACTTCATGATGAGTTCGGGCGGCGCGATGCCGACCGAGGAGATGAAGGCCCTCGGCGACGCCATCGCGGACTGGGCCATCAAGAACGGCGCCAAGCTGGGCGTGAAGTACGTGATCTGGCGGCAGCGGATCTACAACCTCGGCCGACCCGGCTGGCGGGTGATGTCCGACCGCGGCGGGGTCACCGCCAACCACTACGACCACGTTCACATATCGATGTACTGAGGCGTCCGCCCCGCCCCTCGGTCCGCCCCGTGCCTCGGTCACTCCTCCGGAGCGGGCACCCGGGCGGCGAGCGTCTTCGGCGCCACATGGCGGAAGGCGTCTGCGACGATCCGCCGGATCTCGTCCCAGTCCACCGGGACGTCCAGGTAGACGCCCAGCCAGCCGCGGTGCCCCACGTAGGGCGGCCGGAAGAACCGGTCGGGCTCGGTCTCGACGAGTTCCTCCTGCACCCCGGGAGGGGCGGCGCACCAGAACGCGAGCCTGTCGACGTGGTGGTGGTCGGCGAACATGACGAAGGTCTTCTTGCCCCGCACGAACCAGGTCGGCTCGCCGTGACTCAGCCGCTCGGTCGTCTCGGGCAACGCCAGGCACAACGCACGCAGCCGCTCCAACTCGTCCATCGACGAAGAATACGACACCGCGCGGCTATTCGTACGTCAGTTTGAGAAAGTGTGGATCGCCGATCAACGGGCTCAGCCGGAGATGCGTACTGGGTTGACCAGATCGGCGTAGATCAGCAGACCACCCATGACGAGGAGCAACGCGGCCATCACGTACGTCAGCGGCAGCGCCTTCGCGACGTCGACGTGGGCGGGCATCGGCCGCCGCCGGACCCGCGCGATGGCGCGTTTGATCCCTTCCCACAGCCCGCCCGCGATGTGGCCGCCGTCCAGCGGCAGCAGCGGAATCAGGTTGAACATGCCGATCGCGAGGTTGAGCCCGCCGAGCACGGTGATGAAGATATTGATCTTGTTCTCGACGGGAATGTCCGAGGCGGCTATCTCACCGCCGATGCGGCCAGCGCCGACGATGCCGATGGGACCGTTCGGATCGCGCTTCTCGCCGGAGAACGCCGCCTGCCAGACGCCGACCATCTTGTTCGGGATGTTGACCATCGCGACCGCGGTGCGCTCGGTCATGTCCCACATCTGACCGAGCACGTATCCGGGTCCCTGCCGCTCGACCACGAACGTGGGCGACACGCCGAGGAACCCCACGTTCTTCTCGACCTTCGCCGGGTCGTCGAGTGACGGCATGTCCTGGGAGATCAGGTTCACCGTGAGGGTCATGCTCCGGCCCGCCCGGTCGATCCCGATGGCCGCGACGCCGGCGCCGTGCGCCCGGATGAGGTGGGTGGCGTCCTCCCAGGTGGTCACCGGAGTCCCCGCGATCGAGGTGATCCGGTCGCCGGGCAGCAGGCCGGCCTTGGCCGCCGGCGTCGCCGGATCGGTGTCCCGGCAGTCCCGCTTGGCCGCCTCGACGGCCGGGATCACGCACTTGGACACGGAGGAGACGGTCGGCTTGGACACCGTCACGCCGAATCCCATCATCACGATGGCGAACAGCGCGAAGGCGAGCACGAAGTTCATCGCGGGGCCGCCGAACATGATGATGGTCTTCTGCCACCACGGCTTGCGATAGAAGACGCGGTCCTCGTCGCCCGGCCTGATCTCCTCGGAGGCGACGGCACGCGCGTTCTCGATCAGGCCCTGCCACGGGCCGGTCGAGACACTCCGCAGCTTGTTGGGATCGTCCGACGGACGAGGCGGCAGCATGCCGATCATGCGGATGTAGCCCCCGAGCGGGATCCACTTCAGGCCGTACTCGGTCTCACCCCGTCTGCTGGACCACATCGTGGGCCCGAAACCGACCATGTACTGGGTGACCCTGACGTTGAACAGCTTGGCCGGGACGAGATGGCCGATCTCGTGCAGCCCGATGGAGAGCAGCAGCCCGACGAAGATGATCGCGAATCCGACCAGGGAGAGCCAGTACATCAGTGAGTACCCCCGCGTCGGAGAAGCCGCCTTGCCATGCGTCGCACCCTTCGAGGGTAGCGGACGGGGGTGTGGGGGAAGCGTGTGCCGACGCGCTTCGGGTACCCGTTCCGTTGACCTCTCATTGACCAAATGGAGTCACTTCGTTGACAGTGCGAAGCCGTTCGATCACCCTTTGATAAACTGTCCAGAGGGGAGCGTCTTGATCCGGATCCTGGTTGCCGAGCACGTTCCGTTGGTACGGCGCGGCCTGGTGGCCTCGCTCGACGGCGAATGCGACCTCGAGGTGGTCGCCGATGTCGGCTCGGCGGAGGACATCGTTCCAGCGGCCCTCGGCGTCCGGCCCGACGCCGCGATCATCGACGTCGACCTGCCCGGCGTGGGCGGAATCGACATCGCCGCTCGGCTCTGCGAGAAGGTGCCCGACTGCCGGGTGCTGATCCTGTCGGCTCAGCCCAACCCCGGCCATGTCAGGCGGGCGTTCGCCGCCGGAGTCCTCGGCTACATGAGCATCGAGATCGGCCCGGAGCAGCTCGCCGAGGGCATCCGCCGGATGATCTCCGGCCGCCGCGTGCTCGACACCGATCTCGCCGTCGCCGCGCTGGAGGCCGCGGAGAACCCGCTGACCCCCCGCGAGCTCGACGTGCTCCGGCTCGCCGCCGGCGGCGCGCGGTCCAAGGAGATCGCCGAGCAGCTGTGCCTGTCGGTCGGCACGGTACGCAACCACCTCTCGCGCATCCTCTACAAGACGGGCGCACGCAACCGCGTGGACGCCGTACGCATCGCGGGCGACGCCGGCTGGCTCTGAACCCGCACCGGCTCCCCCGATCCGCGCCGGTCCACCGGCCCTACCGGGGGCCCTCGGACACGGCCACGACCGGCAGGCCCGCCGACGGACGACCCCGCAGGCGGGCGGGCGGCGCTCCCCCAAGGAACGGCAGCCCCACCGGCTCGTCGTGCAGCGCCGCGCCGACCGCCAGCAGGACGCCCGCCGTGCCGGTGGCGAGGTCCATCGAGAGCCGGAGCAGCCGCTCACCCGGAAACGCGAGGTGCCCGCGGAAATCGATCGCGTGCCAGGACAGCGCGGCGAGCTGGCGGCCGGTCTCCTCGTCCTCGCGGCCCCAGCCGCCCGCACGGTCCCGGCACAGATAGGCGATGATCCCGGCCCGGCCGGCGAACAGCCCGGCCTCGCGGTAGAGATGCGCCCGCGCGGCCCGGTCGAGCCGCCCGCGCACCGCCGCCAGCTCCGGATCCGGCCGGTAGTGCAGGAACTCTCCCAGCACCCAGGAGAGGCCGACGCTGCCCCGGTCGAGATGCGGGGTGGCCCGCCGATCGTCTTCCCGGTCGGCGATCCAGAGCGACCCGTCGGCCCGTGGCACGCGACGGCGCAGATCCCGACGCAGCGCCCGCTCCGCCCGGGTCAGCCACTCGACGTCCCCCGTCCGCTCGAACATCCGGACGAACAGCAGGGCCGGGCCGGTCGATCCGTACATCAGCCCCGGGCGGGCATCGGTCTCCTCGCCGGCGACTCGGTCGGCCACCAGGGCGGCGGTGTGCAGCGCCGCGTCGAGATCGCCGAGATAGGCCTGGTTCAGCGCGATCCCGGACAGCCCGCCGTACAGGTCGGTGCCGAGCGACCGCGGGCACGTCCTCCCGGCGATGTCGAGCACCTCCAGTGCCTCCTCGTGCCGGCCGAGGTGGCCCAGCGCGTGGGCGACGCCGTGCAGCCCGTCATAGAACCCCGGCGCGACCCGCGTGCCGTGCCGGCGCACCCGGTCGATCAGCCACTGCTCGTGTTCGGGGAACCGGCCCGCTCCGGTGGCGTGCAGGGCGTAGAGCACGCCGGCCGCGCCGTGCGCGAGACCGAGCCCGCGGCCGTCGCCGTCGAACTGCGCGATGTCCCCGGGGAACAGCCGGTCGTCACGACCGGGCGTGGCCGACGCCAGGATGGCCCGCGTCATCGAGTCGCGCATCCGCCGCCAGCCGGTTTCCGTCACGTGCGGCGTCCGGGGGCTCGTACCGCATCCGGCGATCCGCACCGCCGGCCGCAGGAAGCTCTCCTGGACGGGGAACAGCCCACTGATCACTGCGGCGAGCTCGGCGGGCTTGCCGCGATCCAGCGCGAACAGCTCGGTGAGCGGGAGGAACAGGGCGAGCCGCAGGCAGGCCAGCGCGTACCGGTCGGCGTCGAGTCCCCCCACCCCCGGCGGCACGGTCCCCGACGGCGTGATCGCGGGATCGGCCGCCGCGTTCTCATCGGGCTCGGCGATCGATCTGGCCGCCCCGAAGCCGACCAGCGTGACCCGGCCGTCGGGCCGGATGAGGATGTTCGCCGGGTTCAGGCCGCCGTGGACCAGACCACGCGCGTGAACCTTCATGACGGCGTCCTCGACCTTGGCGCAGACGTCCTTCGCCCATCTCACGTACCCCTCCAGGCGGCCCTGGCCGTCGAGGTCGTCCGTTCCCGCGCCCGTCAGCGGGTTGCGTACGGCGAGGGCCGCGTCCAACGGCTCGCCCGGGACGTGTTCCAGCACGAGGAACCGTCGCCCACCGGCGCGGAAACGGCCCTTCGCCTCCGGAGCCACGCCCAGCCCGGCGAGCCGTACGAGCGCCTCGGCCTCGCGCTCCCGCCCGATCTCCTTCAGCACCACCCGCTCCCCGGTGTCCGGGTCACCGGCCAGGTAGACGCCGCCTTCGCACAGCACGGCGTCGATCCGGTACGGCAGGCCCTCGGGCGGCGTGCCCTCGGACGGCGGCCGAGCGGCCCCGCGGGGTGGGCAGAGCGCCGGGGAGTCGTAGAAGACGGGATCGGTTCGGCAGTAGAGCTCATATCGCTTCTCCACGTTCTCGCCCCCCGGGACGCCTGCACCAGCCGTACCCCGTGAGCATGTCAAGCGGGATCGGCGCCGAACAGTGACCCCAAGACACGGAACGCACATGAACAGTGACAGTGTGTGTCCATTGAACTCGTCATGGGTCCCCTCCGGACCGGTAGGAGCTCCGGCATTCGGGGAGAACCACCGGAAGAATTACGGTCCATTCACCGAAGACCACTCGGACCGGGAGTGAGGACCGCCTGCCGACCCTCGCTCGGCGGGGTCTGGCGGCGGCGGCGTCGTCACCCGGACTAGGGACGCCAGATCAGCACGAGGGCGCAGTCGTCGTTGTGGCCGGAGGTCATCGACTGCACGAGCTGCCGGGCCCGGTCGCGAAAACCCGAGGGCAGCAGCCGCTCGGCCTCACCCAGCAGCCGGTCCAGCCCGGAGTCGATGTCCCGGCCGGGCTGCTCGATCAGGCCGTCGGTGAACAGCATGAGGGCGTCGCCCCTGCGCAGCACCCCGCTGTCGGGCTCGCAGTGCAGGTCGGGGACCACGCCGAGCACGACCCCCTTGGCGGTCGAGACCCGCCAGGTGCCCGAGCCGGAGTCGAACCTCACCACCGGCGGATGACCGGCCGAGGTGATCGTGTACGCCCCGGTCGACAGATCCAGACTGAGATGGACGGCGGTGACGAACCCCTCGTCCCCGAGCTGCCGGTGCAGGTAGCTGTTGCAGGCGCCCAGGAAGTCGTCGACCGAGCCGAGCAGGCCGCCGAAGGCGCCGGAGAGCATGAGCGCGCGGGTGCCCGCGTCCACACCCTTGCCCGAGACGTCGACGAGCGCCAGCTCGACACGATCGCCGTCACGCATGGAGACCACGAAGTCCCCGCCGAAGGACGACCCCCCGGCCTGCTTGAGCACCACCTTGCCGTCCCAGTCCTTGGGCAGCGACGGCAGCTCGCTCTGCCGCTTGAGCCGGTCGCGCAGTTCCAGCAGCATCGCGTCGCCGCGCAGTCCCTGCACGCCGAGCTTGCCGCGGGTGCGGGCCATCAGCCACGCCAGCACGGCGGTGAATCCCATCGTGATCAGCAGCCCGGCGCCCACGTTCGCCGGTCCCCGGACCGACCACACGTAGGCCAGGGAGACGACGACCGAGCACAGCAGGATGGCCAGGCTGCGCAGCCGCAGCTGGAGACCGCCGATGAGCGTGATCAGGATGAGCAGCGAGGGAGAGAACCAGTAGGCGGAGACCTCGGCGTCGAGCACGCCGATGACGAGGGTCACCACGCTCAGGGCGATGAGCAGGTTCCGGTCCTTGGACGAACTCTTCCTAATGAAACGGACCAACGGCACCAGAAGCGGCACTCGTACGAGAAGTGCGCGAAGCCGCGGAGGGATCAGCGGCGCCGGTCGGGAACTCATGATGGCCTCGACTGTATCCCCCCATCCCAGGTGAGGGCACCCCTTTGACCAACAGCTTGATCATCTAGCACGGATATTGTGTGGCGCGCCCCCGCGGGCCGCTCCTACTGTTGTCCGGTGACTGTGACGGTTCGTCCCCTCGCCGAGGCCGAATGGCCGACGTTCGCGGCCCTGCACCACGAGGCGTTCAACTCCTCGCACCCGCCGGAGGCCACCGAGCGCTGGGGTGAGCTCATCGAGTTCGACCGGTCGCTGGCGGCCTTCGACGGCGACCTGCTGGTCGGCGGCACCGCCACGCTGTCGTTCACGATGACCGTTCCCGGCGGGCCCGCCCCGGTCGCCGGGGTGACCGCGGTCTCCGTGCTGCCCTCACACCGTCGCCGCGGCATCCTGTCGACTCTGATGGCCCGGCAGCTCCACGACATCCACGAGCGGGGGCGCGAGGCCGTGGCGGCGCTCTACGCGAGCGAGGCCGCCATCTACGGCCGGTTCGGGTACGGCAGGGCGGCCGACGGCCTCTTCTTCCGCGTCCCCACCCGCCACTCGGCGTTCGTCCCGGACGCGCCGGCCGATCCCGCGCTGCGCCTGCGCGTGGCCCGGCCCGCCGACGCCCTCGACGACCTGCGGCGGGTCTTCGAAGCCGTACGGCCCCGCCGCCCCGGGCTCTACGCCCGTTCCGAGGCCGTCTGGCGGGAAAGCGTCATCACCGACGAGGAGCACAACCGCGGCGGGGCCGGCCCGCTGCGCTGCATGATCGCGGAGGACGACGACGGGCCACGCGGCTACGCCCTCTTCCGTGTCAGGTCGGGCTTCACCGACCACGATGTGCCGGACGGCGAGGTGCGGCTGATCGAGCTGTTCGCCGTCGACCCGGCGGCGTACGCGCTGGTCTGGCGCAGCGTGCTCGACCGGGACCTGTGCTCGCACGTCCACGCCTGGAATCGACCGGCGGACGATCCGATCGTTCATCTCCTGGCCGAACCGCGACACCTCAACGCCGGGTGGCTGGACGATCTGTGGATCCGCCTGGTGGACGTGGACCGGGCGCTGGCCTCCCGCGTCTACGCCGCCCCCGCCGACCTCGTGATCGAGGTCGTCGACGAGCTGTGCCCGTGGAACGCCGGCCGCCGGCGGCTGGTCACCGCGAAGGGCTCGTGCGAGCCGACGGGCGATCCGGCCGACCTCACGCTGCCGGTCTCCGCGCTGGGCGCGGCCTACCTGGGCGGCCGGCCGCTCACCCCGCTCGCCGCCGCCGGGCTCGTACGGGAGCACCGTGAGGGTGCGCTGCACGAGTTGTCCACGGCGATGTCGTGGGAGCCGAGACCCTGGGGCGGCCTGATCTTCTAGGTCGTGGGACGGACACCGCTGAGGGAATCCCTGGGCGGCTCCGGTCGCTGCGCCGGGAGGAAACTCCGGTCCGCCGCCAGGCCCCGCCGAGCGGGGTCCGGCATGCGGTCCTCGCTCCCTACCACCCTGACTGACGACTATCCGACGACCCGCCGGCGCTTCCGGCGTAGGGTTCTGGACATGGCACTGCAGAGCTTGCAGATCACGGCGATCACCGCGATGCGGGCCCGGGACGTGTCCCGGCCGACGCCGGAGGAGCAGAAGGCGGCCGACGACCGCCCACTGCGAGACGAGACGCCCCGGCGGGACCACCGCCGGGACGGCAGGGGCAATTCCTACGGCAGGGGCGGCAGTTCGCCGGTCGCCTCGTAGTCGGCGAGCTGGCCGATCCTGCGGGCGTGCCGCTGCGCCCCCGAGAACGGCGTGGCCAGGAAGACCTCCACGAAGCGGACCGCCTCCTCCGGGGTGTGCATACGCGCGCCCAGGCTGATGACGTTGGCGTCGTTGTGCTCTCTGGCGAGCTTGGCGGTGTCCTCGTTCCAGGCGAGGGCCGCCCGGATGCCGCGCACCTTGTTCGCGGCGATCTGCTCGCCGTTCCCCGATCCGCCGATCACGACGCCGAGGCTGCCATGATCGTCGGCGACGCCGCGCGCGGCGCGCAGCACGAACGGAGGGTAGTCGTCCTCCGCGTCGTAAACGGACGGACCGCAGTCCACCACCTCATGGCCCTGCTGCTTCAGCCAGTCGGCCAGATGGTTCTTCAGTTCGTAGCCGGCATGGTCGGCACCGATGTAGACACGCACAGCCCAAGTTTCGCAGCCTTCGCACGCGCGCGGGACGGCGGGCCCGGACTAGAGTAAGCGGCGAACACGGCTTCCGGTCCTTACGGTCGGCCGTACCCCCTCCCCAGGGAACGGGCCCGGCGAGCGGGCCCGGCGGAACAGGAGCATCATGCGCGAGATCCGCAGCGTCGGTGATCCGGTCCTGCGCACCCCGGCCGAGCCGGTGACCGATTTCGACCGGGAGCTTCGGCGCCTCATCGACGAGATGTTCTCGGTGATGTACGCGGCCGACGGAGTCGGCCTGGCCGGCCCGCAGATCGGCGTCGGCAGGCGGTTGTTCGTCTACGACATCACCAACCGCAAGGGCCACCTGATCAACCCCGAGCTGACGATCGACGATCCCGAGCAGATCGTCGACGACGAGGGCTGTCTGTCGGTGCCGAGTAAGGAGACCGGCAAGCCGTTGTACGCGCCGACCGCCCGTGCCGCCGGGGTCACGGTCCGCGGCCTCGACCGGCTCGGCCGCCCGGTCACCGTCAGGGCGAGGGGCATGCTCGCCCGGTGCTTCCAGCACGAGTACGACCACCTGGACGGCACCCTGTACGTCGACAGGCTCGCCAAGGAGGAGCGCAGGAAGATCCTCCTTCAGGCGCCCTGATCGCTCAGGTCTGGATTGCCTTGATCTCCAGGTACTCCTCCAGGCCGGGCTCGCCCAGCTCACGGCCGACCCCGGAGCGCTTGTAGCCGCCGAACGGCGCCAGCGGGTTGAACCTGCCGCCGTTGACCGCGACCTGGCCGGTGCGCAGCCTGCGCGCCAGGGCGAGCGCCTTCTCCTCAGTTCCCGCCCACACCGCCCCCGACAGCCCGTACGGCGTGCCGTTGGCGATCTCGACGGCCTCGTCCTCGGTGCCGAACGGGATGATCGACAGAACCGGGCCGAAGATCTCCTCCTGCTCGATGCGCATGCCCGGGGAGACGCCGGCGAACACGGCCGGCTCGACGTAGAAGCCGCGCTCCATCGGGTTGTCCATACTCCCCAGCACCAGCCGGGCGCCCTCCTCCTGACCGAGGTTGAGGTAGCGGATCACCCGGTCGCGCTGCGCGGCGGAGACCAGCGGCCCCAGGCGGGTGCCCTCGGCGAAGGGATCGCCCGGGGCGTACTTCCTGGCGAAGCCCACGGCCAGCCGCACCGCCTCGTCGTAGGAGTCCCAGTGCACGAGCATGCGGCTCAGCGCCGAGCAGGTCTGCCCGGCGTTGACGTAGGCTCCCGCGACGCCCGCCTTCACGGCGGTCTCCAGGTCGGCGTCCGGCATGATCACGTTGGCCGACTTCCCGCCGAGCTCCAGCGCGACCCGCTTGACCGTCTCGGCGGCCAGGCCGGCCACCCGGCGACCCGCCCGGGTCGACCCGGTGAACGACACCATGTCCACGTCCGGGTGTCCGGCGATCGCCTCGCCGACGACCGGCCCGTACCCGCTGACCATGTTGAACACGCCGGGCGGCAGGCCGACCTCGTGCAGGACGTCCGCGAACGCGTAGGCCGCGAGCGGCGCCACCTCACTCGGCTTGAGCACGACCGTGCAGCCCGCGGCCAGCGCCGGCGCCACCTTGCAGACGATCTGGTGGAGCGGGTAGTTCCACGGGGTGATCGCGCCGACCACGCCAACGGGCTCGCGGACGATCAGCGAGTTGCCCACCCGGCCCGCGTCGAAGTCGTACCGCCCGGCCAGTTCCGCGTACGACTCCAGGACGCCGATCGGCATCAGGGTCTGCACCTTCAGCGCGAGAGCGAGCGGCGCGCCCATGTCGGCGGCGATCGTCGCGGCGATCCGATCGGCGCGCTCACGCAGCAGACCCGCCGCCGCGGCCAGCAGCCGGGCGCGCTCGGCCGGGGCGGTCGACGACCACGGCGGGAAGGCGGCGCGGGCGGCGGCGACCGCGGCATCGACGTCGCCGGGCGAGCCGGCGGGCACCTTGTCGACGATCTCCTCGGTCGCTGGATTCACGACGTCGACGCCCTCGCCGGAGGCGGAGGACACCCAGGCTCCGTTCATGTAAAGGTGGCGCACCATCTCATCCTCGCGCGGCGGCCGCCGGAACGCGAGCATGGGGATCACGCCCGGCGGTTTCGATCTCATATCACCGACCGAACACCATCAATTCGGACACGGTCACTTTCCACACCATTCCCCGGCCTGGCGGGAATGTGGTTGCATCGATCACCAGTCGAGCTGTCAGCCCGGTTGTCAGCTCGACCGGTTTCTCCATTACCAGGTAGGAGAGGTCGAGAATGCTGCCTTGCCAGCGTGGCGTGGCAGGATTCTGGTTATCCCTTTCGCGATGGGCGGCTGGGATAGGGGGCATTGACAGGCGATGAGGAGCAGGTGTGGCAGGAAATCTCACGCGTGATGAGGCTCGGGAGAGGGCCCGGCTGCTGAACGTCCGGTCCTATCGGGTCGAGCTCGATCTGACCGAGGGCGAGGAGCGGTTCGAGAGCATCACGACGGTCGACTTCACCTCCAGCCGTCCGGGGGCGGCAACGTTCATCGACCTGCACGGGGCTCACGTGCGCAAGGTCGTGCTCAATGGGAGGGAGCTCGACCCGCGGGCCTACGACGCCGAGAAGGGCCGCTTCCCGCTGCCGGACCTGGCCGAGGAGAACCAGCTGCGCATCGACGCCGACGCGTCGTACATGCGCACCGGCGAGGGCCTGCACCGGTTCGTCGACCCGGTCGACCAGCAGGTCTACCTGCACAGCCAGTTCGAGACGGCGGACGCGCACCGGATGTACGCCTGCTTCGACCAGCCGGACCTCAAGGCGACCTTCGAACTGACCGTGCTCGCGCCCGCCCACTGGGAGGTGGTCTCCAACGCCGCCCCCGACGCCGTCGAGGAGCTGGAGGAGCACCACGGCAAGCACGGCAAGCTTCAGGCGGCCCGGCGCTGGCACTTCCCGCCCACGCCGCGCATGTCGACGTACATCACCGCGCTGATCGCCGGGCCGTACGCCGTGGTGCGGGAGGAGCACGACGGGATCCCGCTGGGCATCTACGTGCGGCGGTCGCTCGCCGAGCACCTCGACCCGGAGAACATCTTCGAGGTCACCAAGCAGGGCTTCGACTTCTTCCACCGCGTCTTCGGCGTGCGTTACCCCTTCGGGAAGTACGACCAGCTGTTCGTGCCGGAGTTCAACGCCGGCGCGATGGAGAACGCGGGCGCCGTCACCTTCCTCGAGGACTACGTCTTCCGGTCGCGGGTGACCGACGCCATGGTGGAGCGCCGCGCCGAGACGATCCTGCACGAGATGGCCCACATGTGGTTCGGCGACCTGGTCACCATGCGGTGGTGGGACGACCTGTGGCTGAACGAGTCGTTCGCGACGTTCATGTCCGTTCTGTGCCAGGCCGAGGCCACCC
Organism: Sphaerimonospora mesophila NBRC 14179 = JCM 3151; assembly: GCA_001552515.1. GTDB lineage: Bacteria > Actinomycetota > Actinomycetes > Streptosporangiales > Streptosporangiaceae > Sphaerimonospora > Sphaerimonospora mesophila. Next base: position 17,523 of record BCRI01000039.1, on the reverse strand, counting down.
GCTGGGGCCAGGGCGCGTGGACCACGTTCGCCAACGTCGAGAAGGCCTGGGCCTACCGGCAGGACCAGCTCCCCTCCACTCACCCGATCGCGGCCGACATCCCGGACATGCAGGCGGTGGAGGTCAACTTCGACGGGATCACGTACGCCAAGGGCGCCTCGGTGCTCAAGCAGCTCGTCGCCTATGTCGGTCTCGACAACTTCCTCGCCGGGGTCCGCGACTACTTCGGCGAGCACGCCTGGGGCAACACGACCCTGCAGGACCTGCTGTCGGCGCTGGAGCACACCTCTGGCCGCGACCTGTCCGCATGGTCGAAGGAGTGGCTGGAGACCTCGGGGGTCAACACGCTGCGCCCGTCGTTCACCACGGACGACGAGGGCAGGTTCGCCTCCTTCGAGGTGCTTCAGGAGGCGCCGTCCGAGCACCCCACGCTGCGTTCGCACCGGATCGCGATCGGGCTGTACTCGATGACCGACGGCGTGCTCATCCGGACCAGGCGGGTGGAACTCGACGTGGTCGGCGCCCGCACGGCCGTCCCCGAGCTGGTCGGTGAGCTCCGGCCCGACCTGGTGCTCGTCAACGACGACGACCTCACCTACGCCAAGATCCGGCTCGACGAGCGGTCGCTGGAGACCCTGGTGAGCGGCGGCATCACCGCCTTCCGCGACTCCCTGCCCCGTGCCCTGTGCTGGTCGGCCGCCTGGGACATGACCCGCGACGCCGAGCTGGCCACCCGCGACTACGTCAGGCTGGTGGTCTCGGGGATCGATTCCGTGGGCGACATCAGCGTCGTGCAGACCGTGCTGCGGCAGGCCCGCCAGGCCGTGCAGCAGTACGCCGACCCGGCCTGGCTGGCGACCGGGCTCGCCGAGCTGGCCGGGGCGCTGCGCCGCATGATCGCGGCGGCGGAGCCCGGTTCCGACCACCAGCTCGCGTACGTCAACGCGTTCGCCGCGGTCGCCACCTCGACCGAGGACCTCGCGTTCGTCAAGGGCATCCTCGAGGGCACCGCCGTACCGGACGGGCTGGCCGTCGACGCCGACCTGCGCTGGACTCTCACGCACGCGCTGGTCGTCGGCGGCGTGCTCGATGCCGGGGACATCGACGCGGAGCTCGCGCGCGACGCCACCGCGACCGGTGAGCGTTCGGCCGCGATGTGCCGGGCCGCGATCCCCACGGCGGAGGCCAAGGAGCGGGCCTGGGCGTCGATCGTCGGCGGTGAGCTGAGCGGAGCGCTGCTGCGCTCCACGATCCTCGGCTTCATGGACCCGCACCACGTCGACCTGCTGGAGCCGTACGCCGGGAGGTACTTCGACGAGGTCGGGCGCATCTGGAGCGAGTGGACGTCCGACATGGCGCAGAACTTCGCGATCGGCTGCTATCCGGCCCTCCTGATCCGGCCCGAGACCGTGGCCGTCACACAGGACCACATCAGCGCGGCGCAGCCGCCGCACGCGCTGCGGCGGCTGCTGCTGGAGGGCGCCGACGGCATCAGCCGGGCCCTGCGCGCCCGGGCCAGGGACGCCTCCGCCTGATCGCAGGCTCGCGCGGTACGAGACGGGCCCCGGCGCACTCCGCCGGGGCCCGTCCCCTGTGCGGGAGGGGCCCCGGACGAGAAAGCGGGCCGCAAGGCAGATGCAAGCGGCCGGCGGTGGTATGGGGGAAAACCGGGCGCCGGGCAGCCGCCGCGCCGTTCACCCGGGTCTACCGTCCCGCCCAGGAGGCCCCCACCGATGATCCCCTTCCAGCACCTGAGCGGCCCGCGGGCGCGGCCGGGTGATGTCAAGGTCTTCCCCGTGCCCGCCCCGAGCCCGCCGTCCCGGATATCAGAGGACGGACCGCGGCCCGCCGAGCTGGTCACCCCGGAGGATCTCAAACGCGTCCTCGGCGTGGACGTGGGAGGCCCGGAGGCCTTCGATGGGGAGCTCCCGGCGCCCTCCTGGCTGAGCATGCGGTCCTGCAGCTATCGGTCCCGCGACGGCGTGCGGGTCGACGTGCACACGGCGGCCGGCATGCTGTCCCGCTATCTGATGGTGCTCGGCCATATCATGACCCGGGTCCAGGGACGGCCCATCCAGGGGATCGGCGGCGGTGCGATGCTCTATCCGGGACTGGTCGCCGTCCAGACCGACCGGGGCACCTTCGCGATCAGCGTCTCCGCGCCCTCCGGGCCGCCGCCGTCCGATCCGCTCATCGACCTCGCCCGTGCCGCCGCCGCGCACCTCGCCGAGATGTCACCGGCCGGATCGGCGGCGGTCACCCCCGAAGCCGCCGGCTGACACCTCTACTCGGCCGCCGGCGGGCGTCACCGCCGGGGCGGTTCTCGGGAACGCGCGGCGGCCGCCCGTCCCTGCGCGCTAAGATCGCGGATGTCTGCCACGCCGCCGCACGACAGGCCTCTCGCCGGAAGATATCTAGAGAAGATACCCACAGGGGTCCGCCGTGAACCGGTTCAAGCAGGCCACAAAAGTATGAACCAACCAACACTAGGCAGCCCGCTGACAGCTCAACTACCGTGAGTGATGTGGATACCGGTCTAGCGCCCGAAGACGGTCACGATACGTCACCCATCTGGGTGAGTGACCACCCGTCGGAGCCGTCCCAGACGACGCCGACCGCATCGGAGACCCCTGCGGCACCATCCGCCGCACAGACGACGGCCCAACCGGCCGCGCAACCCCCGCCCGATGCTCCCCCGAAGGCGCGCATCCATGCCCGCGCCCCTGCCAGACCCGCCGAACGCGCGTCGCTCAGGATCATGATTCATGACCCGAGATACCGTCATCTGCGGCTGCGCGCACTGATCGGGGTGGCGGCCGGCATCGTGGCCGGAATTCTCTTCGCGAACTGGCGGATCGGCCTCACCGCCGCGATCATCGCGGCCATCGCCGACACCGTCTATCGGGCCAGGACCGTCTCGTCGATACCGGCCTGGCGGCGCGCCTCCGCCGCGGAACGCCGGACCGAGGTCCAGCTCAAGAAACTCGAGCGCACCGGGTTCCGGACGCTGCACGCCCGGGCCATCCCCGGCAGCGAGGCCCAGATCGATCACCTGGTCGTCGGCCCGACCGGGGTGTACGCGGTCGACTCGGAGAAGTGGGACAAGCGCCTTCCCGTACGGGTGCAGTCGCACCGCAAGCTGTTCCACGGACCGTTCAACCGGAAACCCCGGCTCGACGAGGCCCGCTGGGAGGCCACCCAGGCCAGCCAGCTGATCTCCGAGGCGCTCGGCCGCGAGATCACCATCGTGCCGTCCCTGGCGATCTACGGTCCCCCGATCCCGTGGCGGATCCTCAACATCCGCGAGGTCGACGTCTTCTCCGGCGGCCTCGTCCGTAAGTGGATTACAAAACGGGAAAAGTCACTCACCACCGCGGAAATCGACGCGATCTACCGTGCCGCCGAGCAGGTCCTGCCGCCCCGCTACGAATAGCGCGGCCCGGGCCTACCGGCCGACACGGCGTCCAAGGCATGGACGGGCGGTCTCGGCAGCCGGTCGTTAGCCGTACCATTTGAAGACTCGTAGTCTTCGGATGGGAGTCCGCCCATGCCCGCGCTCAGGTCTCGTACGGTCACACACGGCAGGAACATGGTCGGTGCCCGGGCGCTGCTCAGAGCCACGGGCGTGGCGGGCAGCGACTTCGGCAAACCGATCGTCGCGGTGGCGAACAGCTTCACCCAGTTCGTCCCCGGCCACGTGCACCTGCGCGAGGTCGGCGACGTGGTCGCCGCCGCCGTCCGGGAGGCCGGCGCCATCCCCCGCGAGTTCAACACGATCGCGGTCGACGACGGCATCGCGATGGGCCACGGCGGCATGCTCTACTCGCTGCCGTCCCGGGAGCTCATCGCCGACGCGGTCGAGTACATGGTGAACGCCCACTGCGCCGACGCGCTGGTCTGCGTCTCCAACTGCGACAAGATCACGCCGGGCATGCTGCTCGCGGCCTTCCGGCTCAACATCCCGACGGTCTTCGTCTCCGGCGGCCCGATGGAGGCAGGAAAGACCCCCGGCCGCAAGCTCGACCTGATCGACCCGATGATCGCCGCCGCCGACGACAGCGTCTCCGACGACGAGCTGCTCGCGATGGAGGAGAGCGCCTGCCCGACCTGCGGCTCCTGCAGCGGCATGTTCACGGCCAACTCGATGAACTGCCTGGCGGAGGCGATCGGGCTGGCGCTGCCCGGCAACGGCACGACGCTGGCCACCCACACGGCGCGCAAGGGGCTGTTCGAGAAGGCCGGTCGCGCGGTCGTGGAGATCGCCCGCCGCTACTACGACCACGACGACGAGTCGGTGCTGCCGCGGAGCATCGCCACCCGCGACGCGTTCGAGAACGCGATGGCGCTCGACGTGGCCATGGGCGGTTCGACCAACACGATCCTGCACCTGCTGGCCGCGGCCCGGGAGGCCGGGGTCGAGTTCGGGCTCAAGGAGATCAACGAGCTCTCGCTGCGGGTGCCGTGCCTGTGCAAGGTCGCCCCGGCGACCTCCAAATACCACGTCGAGGACGTGCACCGCGCCGGCGGAATCCCCGGCATCCTCGGCGAGCTCGATCGGGCCGGTCTGCTCCACCGCGACGTGCCCACCATCCACTCGGCCTCCCTCGCCGACTACCTGGCCGCATGGGACCCGAAGTCGCCCGAGGTCACCGACGAGGCGCTCGAGCTGTGGCACGCCGCCCCCGGCAACGTGCGCACGGTCCGGGCCTACTCCCAGAGCGCCCGGTGGGAGACGCTCGACCTCGACCGGGCGGAGGGCTGCATCCGGGACCTGGAGCACGCCTACACCCGCGACGGCGGCCTCGCCGTGCTGTACGGCAACCTGGCCCAGGACGGCTGCGTGGTGAAGACCGCCGGCGTCGACGAGTCGATCTGGCGGTTCTCCGGCCCGGCCGTCGTGTTCGAATCCCAGGAGGCTGCGGTCGAGGGCATCCTCGGCGACCGGGTCAAGGCCGGCGACGTGGTCGTCATCCGCTACGAGGGCCCCAAGGGCGGCCCCGGCATGCAGGAGATGCTCTACCCCACGAGCTTCCTCAAGGGCAAGGGCCTCGGCAAGGCGTGCGCGCTCATCACCGACGGCCGGTTCTCCGGCGGTACGTCGGGTCTGTCGATCGGTCACGCCTCCCCCGAGGCGGCGGAGGGCGGCACCATGGCACTGGTGGCCGACGGCGACATCATCGAGATCGACATTCCGCGTCGGACGATCGAGCTCAAGGTCACGGATGAGGAACTCGCCACCCGGCGGGAGCGGCTGCTCGCCGACCTCGGCGGCTACCGCCCCCGTGACCGGCAGCGCTCGGTCTCCGCGGCGCTCCAGGCGTACGCGGCGCTGACCACGTCCGCCTCCACGGGAGCCTCCCGCGACCTGTCCCAGCTCTCCCGATAGCCGACCCCGGCCATCCTCGGCCGTGATCTTGCAGTTACTCGCAGACATGTCCGCTGACCTGGGCAAAGCTCGTTCGTGATCTTGTAATGGGACACTGCAAGATCACGAACGGTGAAGCCGCAGGTCACATGGGGTCATTGCAAGTTTCTGCAAGATCACAACGCAGGAAGACGCAGGCGGCGGGCCCGACGTGCAAGAATTCGCAAGATCACGCGGGGTGTGGCCAGGGGGTTAGGGTTCGATGGCTTGTTCGAGAAAAGCCGATGGCGTGTTCGGAAAAATGTCAGTACCCGTCGTTATCGTCGAGGTATGGCCAACGTCACAAGGCAATCGCTGACTGCGGCGGAGATCGCCGCCCTCGCCCTGTCACTCGCCCATCTCGGGGCCGGCCCGCAGTCCGTCACCGCCCGCCGTGGACTGCGTCACGCATTCGACCACCTCGACCTCGACGACGACGTCATCGCCACCACCCTGACCACGCTCACCACGCCGCTCGCGCCCGACGTCGCCGGACGGGCCCGGCTGATCGCGAACGCCATCACCGCCCGGCTGGTGATCCGCCTCCAGTACCTCGACGCCGCCGGCCATCTCACGATCCGCGACGTCGAGCCGGTGACGTGCCTGGTCCACGGGGAGTTCTGGTATCTCGTCGGCTGGTGCCGGCTCCGCCGGGGCATCCGGGCGTTCCGGTTCGACCGGATAGTCGCGGTCGAACCGACCGATCTCCCGGCCCGGCCGCACCTACCGGAGCGCTTTCTCCCCTTCCAACGGCGTACGGCCAGGCGCCGCGCCGCGGCCTGACCGGTCATCACGTCCAGCGCGATGCGGCCCGACCGGTCGGAGACCGGTCAGCCGCAGCAGCCACCACCGCAGCAGCCACCGCCACCTCCACCTCCGGAGGGGCGCGGCGCGGCGGCGGCCCGCCCGGTCACCGCGACCATGGACAGCAGCTTCACCGTGTCGTCATGGCCGGCCGGACACGCGGCCGGGGCGTTCGCCTCGGCCATCGGCCGGTTGAGCTCGAAGGTGGATCCACACGCGCGGCAACGGTAGTCATAGCGAGGCATGCCCATAGGGTACGGCCTGCGCCGCCGGGGAGACTCCCTGGCGGGTCCGGTCAAGTGGTCGTCAGCCGGGGTGGCAGGGAGCGGAGCGTGCGGGACAGCAGGGAGCGGAGCGCGAGGGAGCGAGGACCGCATGCCGGGCCTGCTCGGCGGGGCCAGGCGGCGGACCGGAGTTTCCTCCCGGCGCAGCGACCGCACCGACCAAGGACTTCCTCAAGGTGCCGTTACTCGACGGATGCTCTAGGAGAAGTGGATCGTGGCGTGGTCCGCGACCTGGCGGAAGCCCAGCTTCTGGTAGATGGAGTTCGATGTGAGGTTGGCGAGATCGGCGAACAGCAGGACCTCGGCGGCCCCCTCGTCCATCGCCTTCCGGCTCGCCGCGTGAGTGGCGGCGCTGCCGTACCCGCGGCGGCGGAACTCGGGAGGCGTGTAGACGGGCCCGATCCTCGACATGCCGGCGACGGGAGTGGAGAGTGCGGCGAGCGCCACCCGCCGATCACCGTCCTCCCACCAGATCAGCTCCTCACGGTTGACCCGTGCCGAGACGACCGGCGTGGGGTCGGCGGTGCGGTCGACATGAGCCTCCTCCTGGAACTCGCGGAACCACCGCGCGGCCTCGGCCACCTCGCCCACCGTGGCCGTACGCGCCTTGCCCGGGGCGGCGCACGGCGCGAGCGTGCCGAGCCGGTAGAGCCGTTCGGCCCGTCGGCCCGACTCGGGCCGCCACCACTCCCGGCAGAACGCCTCCGCCACCTCCACCGAGCCTCGGACGGCCCGGACCGTCCGATCCATCTCGATCAGTTCCCGGGCCAGCGAAGGCAGCGTGCGTAAGGGCACGTCCGCGATCCCGAGCGGGTAGGGGGGCGTGTGGCTGATCACGCCGGCCACCTCCCCGTCGTCGTCCTCCAGCCAGCCCATCAGCGGATCCTCGGCGAACTGGCCGGCCCGCAGCCCGAGCAGCACGGTCAGCGAGACCGTGTTGCCGACCGGGTCGCGCAGCAGCCACGGCTCGGCCACCGCCGCGAACTCCTCGACGTCCCGTGTGAACGACCACCTCATCAGGACCGGCCTATCACGCCGCCGGTTTGGCGAGGTAGGGCGCCCACTGGGGATCGCCGTCGAGTTGCGCGCCGATGAGCCGCCAGTGCATCCCACGCGGCGCCACCGGAGTCGCACGCAGGGTCCATCCCAGCTCCTCCAGCAGCTTGTCCGCCTTGTAGTGGTTGCACGGCATGCACGAGGCGACGCAGTTCTCCCAGGTGTGGGGGCCGCCCTTGGATCTCGGCACGACATGGTCGATGGTCTCGGCCCGCTGCCCGCAGTAGGCGCAGCGGAAGTTGTCCCGGCGCATCAGCGCGGCCCGTGTGAGCGGGATGCGCGAACGGTAGGGGATGCGCACGTAGCGACGTAGCCGGATCACCGAGGGCACGTCGAACGTGCAGGTCGCCGAGCGAAGCACCGCGCCACACCCGTCGTGGTGGACGACGTCCGCCTTCTCTCGCAGCAGCAGGACGACTGCCCGATGCAGGGAAAGCGTGGTCAGCGGTTCGTATGTCGCGTTGAGCAGCAGGACTTGGCGCATCAGCCGGCCTCCCCGACGATCCCGGCTGTGCGCCTTGGTTGTTGGGGTCCCTTCTTCTGGGACCCGGATGCTTCCGTCACAGGGACCTCCGCCGGACGGCCCAGCGGATCGTCACCACGGCACCGCCCTTTCCCCAAGAGTGTGGCCTGCACGGCGACCGTTTCGCCACCCCATATACGGACCACCGGGCTGACGATCGGGACGCCTGGGCTTCTTATTCCCAGCCGATCATCCACTTACGCCCGACTTGGCCGGGTACGAACGGCGAGCCGTCAACCACGACTCATGTCAGTCGACTGTTCTAAAGTGCCAGCATGACGCGACTGCCGTACCCGCCCGCCCGCCGCGACGACATCGTCGACGACCTGCACGGAACACCGGTGCCGGACCCGTACCGCTGGCTGGAGGACCCGGACGATCCGGCCACGAAGGAGTGGCTGGACGCACAGGATGCGCTGATGCGCGAGGCGGACCTGCCGGGCCGCGACCGCTTCCGCGACCGGGTCGCCGAGCTGCTGCGCTCGGGATCGGTCGGCACGCCTGTGTGGCGTGGCGAGCGCCGGTTCTTCACCCGCCGCACGCCCGACCAGGAGCATCCCGTCCTCTACGTGGCCGAAGGCGACGCCGAGCGGGTGCTGCTCGACCCGACGGCCCTCGACCCCTCCGGGCTGACCACGCTCGACTCCTATCAGCCGGACAAGGAGGGGAACCGGCTGGCCTACCAGATCTCGGTGGGCGGCGACGAGGAGTCACGCCTGTTCGTGCTCGACGTGGCGACCGGCGAGGTCGTCGAAGGGCCGATCGATCGGTGCCGCTACTCCCCCATCGCCTGGCTGCCCGGCGGCGAGGCCTTCTACTACGTACGCAGGCTGGCGCCCACCGAGGTCCCGCAGGGCGAGGAGCAGTTCCACCGCCGGGTCTACCTGCACCGCGTCGGGACTCCGGCGGACGACGACGTGATGATCTTCGGGCAGGGCCTGGAGAAGACCAACTACTACGGAGTGTCGGTCTCCCGCGACGGCCGCTGGCTGTCGATCTCCGCCTCGCGCGGTACGGCCCCGCGCAACGACCTGTGGGTGGCCGATCTGTCGGCCTCACCGGTGGAGTCGCCGGAGCTGCTCACCGTGCAGCAGGACGTGGACGCCCAGACCGGGCTGCACTTCGGCCGCGACGGGCGGCTCTACGTCTTCACCGACCTGGACGCGCCACGCGGGCGGGTCTGCGTGACCTCGCCGCACACACCGACGCGGGAGCATTGGCGTGACCTCATCCCCGAGGACGCCGAGGCCGTGCTCAGCGGCTTCGCGATCCTGGACGGCGACGGGGACGACGCGGCCGAGCCGGTCCTGCTCGTCGGGTGGACGCGGCACGCGATCTCCGAGGTCACGATCCACGCCCTGGAGAGCGGCGAACGGGTCGGCGAGGTGCCGCTGCCCGGCCTCGGCTCGGTCGGCGCCCTGATCGAGCGCCCGGAGGGCGGCCACGAGGCCTGGTTCAGCTACACCGACAACATCACGCCGACGACCGTCTACCGCTTCGACGCGAGGACCGGCGAGACCACCATGTGGGAGGCCCCGCCGGGCGCCGTCGAGGTGCCCGAGGCCCACACCGAGCAGGTCGTCTACCGGTCCAAGGACGGCACCGAGGTCCGGATGCTCGTCGTCTCCCGGGCGGGAGACTCCGGGCCCCGGCCCACGATCCTGTACGGCTACGGCGGCTTCGGCATCTCGATGAACCCCGGATTCTCGGCCTCGACGCTGGCCTGGGTGGAGGCGGGCGGCGTCTACGCCGTCACGCAGCTTCGCGGCGGCGGTGAGGAGGGCGAGCAGTGGCACCGCGCCGGGATGCTCGCCAACAAGCAGAACGTCTTCGACGACTTCCACGCCGCGGCCGAGCACCTGATCGCCACCGGGGTCACGACGAAGGACCGTCTCGCCATCTCCGGCGGCTCGAACGGCGGCCTCCTGGTCGGGGCGGCGCTCACCCAGCGGCCCGACCTGTACGCCGCCGTGGTCTGCTCGGCACCGCTGCTCGACATGATCCGATACGAGCGTTTCGGTCTCGGGGCGACCTGGAACGTCGAGTACGGCTCGGCCGAGGTCGCGGAGGAGTTCGGCTGGCTGTGGGGCTACTCGCCCTATCACCACGTGCGTGCGGGGACGGTCTACCCCGCCACGATGTTCACGGTCTTCGCCTCCGACACCCGGGTGCATCCGCTGCACGCCTGGAAGATGACGGCGGCCCTCCAGCACGCACAGGCCGGGGACCGGCCGATTCTGCTGCGCAACGAGGCGGAGGTCGGCCACGGCGCACGGGCCGTGAGCCGCTCCGTCGATCTCCTGGCCGACCAGCTCGCCTTCATCGCCGCCCACACGGGCCTGGAGGTGTAGCCGGCCCGGTCGGCGAGGGCCCGCTCAGCGGGGAAAGATGATGGTCTTGTGGCCGTCCAGCAGCACGCGGTGCTCCGCGTGCCAGCGGACGGCCCGGGCCAGCGCCTGGCACTCGAGGTCACGGCCGATCGCGGCGAGGTCCTCGGGCGAGTGGGTGTGGTTCACCCGGGCCACCTCCTGCTCGATGATCGGGCCCTCGTCGAGGTCGGGCGTGACGTAGTGCGCGGTGGCCCCGATCAGCTTGACGCCGCGCGAGTACGCCTGATGGTACGGCTTGGCGCCCTTGAACGACGGCAGGAACGAGTGATGGATGTTGATCATCCGGCCGGCCAGCTTGGCGCACATGTCCTCCGACAGCACCTGCATGTAGCGGGCGAGGACCACCATGTCGGCGCGGTAGTGGTCGACCAGGGTGAGCAGTTCGGCCTCCTGCCGGGGCTTGGTCTCGGCGGTGACCGGCAGGTGGTGGTAGTCGATGCCGTACGACTGGGTGAGCGGCCGCAGGTCGGGATGGTTCGACCCGACGGCCACGATCTCGATCGGCAGCAGCCCCGACCGCACCCGGTAGAGCAGATCGTTGAGACAGTGGCCGAGCTTGCTGACGAGCACCAGTGCCCGGGGCTTCACAGCGAGGTCGAAGAGCTCGAATTCCATGCCGAATTCCGGGGCGAGCGCGGCGAAAGCCGTACGAAGCTCGTCGATGCCCGGCCGACCGGCGAACTGCACCCGCATGAAGAACCGCTCGGCCACCGGGTCGCCGAACTGCTGGCTCTCGATGATGTTGCAATCGTGGCGGGCCAGCAGCCCTGAGACCGCCGCGACCACTCCGGGGCGATCCGGGCAGGACAGGGTCAGCACGTATTCAGCGCTCATGCTTAGAACCTCAACGACTTCGATGTTCAGCGGCGGGGTGCGGCTGTTACCCGTCCAAGGGTAAAGCCACGGGCCCGTCGGCGGCGCCTCGCCCATCCCGTGGCACTTCCGTCCCTCCGCGCTCGTCCGGCCTTTCGTGGCGTTCCAGCGCGAGCCGGATGTCCGGATCATCCGGTGCGAGGGCGTGCGCCCGGCGGAAGTCCAGCCCGGCCTCGTCCGGCCGCCCGAGATCCATCAGGGCCGTGCCCCGGTTGAAGTAGAGCGCGGCGTCGTCGGCGCCGGGGCGCCCGAGCTCGATGGCCTGGGTCAGGTCCGCCACCGCGCCCGCCGCGTCGCCGGTCTCGTAGCGCAGGACCGCCCGGTTGGCCCAGGCCGAGGCGAGCAGCGGATCGGCCGTCAGGGCCGCGTCGTAGGCGACCCGTGCCTCGGCGAAGCGTCCCGCCGCGGCCTCCAGCTGACCGAGCACGCCGCGCAGGTGGGCACTGCCGGGATCGAGCGCCAGCCCGGCGGCGACGTCGCGCCTGGCCGCCTCGTGCTCGCCGAGCATCTGCAGCACCCCCGCACGGTTGACGTACGCGTCGAGATGGCCCGGGTCCAGCTCCAGCACGTGATCGAGATCAGTCCTGGCGCGTTCCAGGTCCCCGGCGGCCAGGCGGACCTCGGCTCGGTTGTAGTACGCCTCCGGCAGCGGCGGGCTCATCCGCATCGCGGTCTCGTAATCGGCCACCGCGTCGTCAGCGCGGCCCAGCTCGAACAGCAGGTTCCCCCGGTCGAGGTAGTGGTCGGGGAACGTGGGATCGATGGCGATGGCCCGGTCGAAGTCGCCCAGGGCCTCGGTGGTCCGCCCCATCCGCGCGAGCAGCTGGGCCCGGTTGGCGAGCAGCACCATCCGGTGCACGGGATGGGCATCCGGGGGAAGCTCACGCCGCGCGAGATCGAGCGCCGACTCCACCAGACTCAGCGCGGCCTCGACCCTCCCCTGCCGCAGCTCGATGAGCGCCCGGCCGTTCCGGTCGAATCCGAGCTTGAAGGCCCGCTCCCGCCGGTCGGGCAGCAGCGTGGAGATCGCGATGGCCTCGTTGATCCAGCCGGTGGCCCGGCCCAGGTCGCGCCGGCGCGGATCGGGGTGGCGGGCGTCCAGCATGGCCGTGCCGTACGCCGCGGCCGCGTGCACGGCGGGATCCTCGCTCACCCTCCTGGCCTGGTCCCACAGCTCCAGCGCACGGTCGCGGCGGCCCAGTCCGGCCAGCGCGGTGGCGGTGCGCTGGGTGAAACGCCACCACAGGTCGGTGCCGGGGGCGGCGAGTGCCAGCCCACGCTCGCCCAGCTCGGCGACGGCGTCGAGGAACCCCTCAAGGACGCAGTGGTCCACCGCCGCCCACAGCGCGCCGAGCGCGGCGTCCCGGTCGCCGCCGTGCTCGAGATGGTACGGCAGCGCGCCCAGCGCGAACCCCCGCGCGCACTCGGGATCGGCGGTGAGTTCGGCGGCGCGCCGGTCATGGCGGCGCGCCCGTTCCCCGTCCGGCAGCGCGAGATACGCCTCGTAGGCCGCGGGATCGTCGTCGGTGCCGTCCGATGCGATGTACCGGTCGGCGCGATCACCGGGGTGGAGGTCGAGGCGCTCATCGGCCTCCCCCGGGCCTGCCGTCACCTCGACCCATCCCGCCACCTGCGGAGGCGGCCGTGTCGAGCCGAGCGCCAACGTGAGATCGCCCACCCTCCGGGCCAGCACGCGCAGCAGTTCACGGTCGGTCGGGTCGGCCTGGTGCACGTTGTCGGCGGCGAGCGTCCGTGGGCCGGGCAGGCACTCGCGCAGGCAGCCGGCGACGAACTCCGCGATCCCGTTGGCGATGCGCAGGGTCCGCCGTGGCGCGGGGACCAGGATCCGCTCGGCTTCCGGGATGCGCGCCTCGATGCCCTCCCGGCGGGCGGGCACCATCGGGCGCAGATCAGGGGCGGCCGCACGGATCTCGATGTCGTACGCCGCGACGAGGCCGGGGGAACGCTCCAGAGCGGTCGGCACGAGCGCACGGAGCACGGCACCGCCGATCGTGTACGGACCACACAGCCGGCGGTGCCCGTTGACGACGGGCGTCAGAAGGGGAGGCGATTCCAGAGTCCGGAGTACCCGCAGACGGTCACGGGAGAGGTCTCCCCTGACCCAGACATGGCGTCCGCCGCCTTTCACCCCTTGTGGATGACGCTCGACGTACCGGTGAGCCGCACCGTGCCAGGCTTACGGATGATGATCTTTTTCATCGTGCCTCTCTCCCGAGAAAATCGGAACAAGGCACAAGTATCGATAAACATCCGCAATCCGCCAAGGAGGGGAAGCATTATCTATCTATCGAAATCGGTGCAACCACGGCATTCAGCTGCTTTTCGCCATATACCACGACGACATCCCCGCGGATCTCGCGGCGCAGCTCCTGCCACCCCGATTTCCGATAGAGCTCGACGGCCGCCATCTGCCGCAGCGTGGTGTCACCCCGGAGCACCGAATAGCCCAACCCCCGGGCCCGGCTCTCGAGCGCCGCGGCCATCTGCGATCCGTAGCCGCGCCGCTGGTGGTCGGGATGGACGCGGAGACGGCACATCTCGGCGGTCTCGTCGTCGATGCGGCGCAGACCGCCCATGGCGACGATCCCCGAACCGGCCACCTCTCCGACCAGGAACTCGCCCCGGTTGGCGAGATAGATCTCGGTGATCCGCGGAAAGTCATCGTCGTAGTAGACGCCATCGCCCGGCACGACGCCGACCTGGGCGAGGCCGATCTGGTGCAGGGCCCAGACCGTGTCGAGATCTGACCACCGGTATCGGCGGATCCTGAGCCGGGGTGTCATGCCCCGCTCACGTTGCGGCTGACGACCTTGCGCGAGTTGACCTGATCACTGAACTCGGTGATCTGGGGAAGGTCGCCGTACTTGGCCCGCATGGCCTTGATCAGGTCGTGCGCCGGGCGGAGCATCAGGTCGGTGCAGTACTCGTTGGAGATCGCGTCGAGCGCCTCCCTGCCCATCGTCAGCGCCGCCTCCAGGTCGCCCTCCAGATGCCGGCACAGCGCGCGGTCGAAGCGGATGAGGGTCTGGTCGAGCAGATCTTCTCCGGTGTATTTGCCCAGCGCCTGTTCCAGCAGGACGTCGGCTTCCAGGGTCTGGCCCAGCTTCACGAGGACGTCGCCCTGGTAGAAGTAGAGCTGCCGCTCGGTGTAACCGAAGGCCGGGTCCTCCTGATCGCTCGCGTTCATCTGGGAGAACGCGGCCCGGGCCCGATGCAGCGCCCGCTTGGCCTGCTCCACGACCTCGTGGCGGGGACCGCCGGGGGTCGTCATCTTGGCCAGCGCCCTGGCCTCGACGACCGGCGCCATGGTCCGGGCGGCGCATGGTGTCTGACCGGCCAGGTCGCGGCTCTTCCTGGCCAGGCTCAGCGCCTCACGCGGGTCTCCGTAGTAGAGCGGGACCAGGGACTCCCGGGCGGTGACCCACGCGCGCAGCGCGCGGTCGCCGGTCTCGTCCGCGGCGAGCCGGCCGGTGCGGAAGAACGCCCGCGCCTCACGGTGATCACCCAGATCTATCATGATCATCCCAGCGAGCCCGGCGAGCTGCGCGGCCATCTTGCACAGCCGCTCCTGCATCTCGATGGGCTGCCGGCACTCCAGCGCCCGGCGCACGGCGGAGAACTCCAGCAGCACATCGCAGAGCAGCCGATTGGGCTGGGTGTTCATGTACAACCGGCCGAAGCCGTTCGTGGTCTGCTCCCAATGATCGAGCATCGCCGGCGAGACGGTGGAGCTCACTATCGTCTGATCCATCCGCCGCCGGAGGTTCTCCACGGCGCCGAGCACCTGGCTGTCCGGGGCGAGCGCGGCCTTGTCGCCCTCAGCACCCCCGATGGCCCCGCCGGCGCCGACGGCACCGACACCGCCGACGAGGAGCTGCAGCAGCGTCCTCCGTAGCACGTTCTCGTCCTCCTCACCCCCGTTCGCCGAGGGATCGCCGCCGTCCGGCGGAACCCGTGTCTCACGCACACCGGGGGAAGTCTCAAGTCGTTCTTCCTGCTGGCCCCCGCTACCCCCGGCCGTTGTGATCATGTGACCATGGCCGCAGATGCAGGGACCCTCGAATCCGAGGGCGAGCGGTTCGACCCGGTAGACCGAGCACAGGTAGTGGAGGTATTCCGGACCGGGGCGCTTCATGCCCGACTCGTATGCGGACAGTAGCGTCTCGCCGATCCCCGGGACGGGTTTTTTGTCTCTTTCGAAGAGGGCGCGCACCTGCTCGATGACGTCGGCGAGAGCGATGCCGTTCGAGAGACGATGAGCTTTGATCCTCGTCGTCCCGAACTGCGGCTCGCACACCTCGTGGATCTCCTGGGCGATCACGGCCGGGCCGCGACCGGCGGCAAGGCCGCGCGCCCGGATCCGACGCGCTATCTCCGTCTCCCTGTGTTGCCTGCCGGACATTCCGGCCCCTCTCTCACGGCCGGGCCGCGCTCGCAGCCCAACGTTTCCCGACCGATCCAATCGGTGACGCAGAGTAGCGACTCCGTCGCACTCTGCCCACACCATAATGATGGACCAAAGTTGGCGCGGCCAAGTCTCGACTTTGGACGAGCTGATTAAGGATCGTCCCCCCATTGGGGGTTTCTTTCAACCGACTAGGGGGTTCCCTATACCTCAGCGGTTCCCCGGCACGTTGACCGGTTGCGTTCGGTGAGTCATCTTGGGCAGGCCGAACATCTTGAGCGGCGATCACAGACCGGTCGTCAGCCGAAATTAAGGAGGACTTCGGTGGGAGAGGATGATTTCCGGCGATTGGAACATCTGGTCTCCGAACTGGACGCCCGGGGACTGATCGCCCGTGTCGTACGAACCCCGTCGGGTCGTGCCTATGTCCGCGTCATCAATCCGAACGCGACCAGCCTCACCGAGAACGTCGTCTGCCAGGCGACCGACTACTGGTGGTCCTGGGGCGAGCGGATGCACCGGGGGGACGATCCCGCGGGAGCGGCCACGAAGGTCGCCCGAGTGCTGGCCGCGGTGAGCGAGTAGGGAGTTCGTCCGAGGAGGCCCCCCGTCGCGGGGAGGGTCCACGCAGCCACGGACACACCGCCACCGCGGTCCCCCGGGGCCGGCGAGACGCCCGGTGCGGAGCGTTCCCCAGGTCGTTCACCACGTCCTGGCCGGAACGTTGCGGCGTCACGCCGGCCCCCATACCCGCCCGCCATCCGCACACCCACGAACCACCGGTACGGCTCTGCCGTACCGGACGGACCGCCGTCCGAGCCGATCCGGGGAGTCACCCGGGCCACGGGGCGGACGGTCATCGGGGGGATCCCCTCTCGGAGAACGGCGATGGGCGCGCTTCCGGGTGCGCGCCCCCGCTCTGCCACCCGTCACCGAAGCACACCCGCCACGGCGGCGGGCACGCTTCCGTCTCCCCGGCGATGTGACGGGGGCCGGTTCGATCGGCACTATGGGAAAGGCTTACCTTCCTGTTGCCCGTTCGAAACGATCCGAGGGGGATCCGCTCCGTGTTCCCGCTGATGTTCCTTGAGCCCAGCCCGAGCCCGACCGACGAGATCTACGATCTCGATCAGGCGGCGGCGAACACGGCGGCGGCCTGTGAGAAGAGCGAGGGGATCTTCTGCACGATCCTCAACGCCGTGGTCCCCGACCGGGAGTTGCCGTCCTGGGTGCCGCTCGTCACGGGGTTCGCCGACGTCCTGGTCGTCCTGATCCTGATCCTCACCGGCGCGTTGATCATCCGGAACATCGTCCACCGGCTGATCACCCGGGTGACGCTCCGGGCCAGCGCCGGTGTGCTGCCCGAGCGGCTGCGCAACCGGGCCCTGCTGGTCTCGGACGCGACCGCGGCCATCGTGACCGAGCGCCGCAGGGCACGGGCCGAGGCGATGGGGTCGGTGCTGCGGAGCGTGTCCTCGGTGCTGATCCTCGGCACGGCCGCGCTCATGATGCTCGCCAAGCTGAACGTTCAGCTCGCCCCGCTGCTGACCAGCGTCGGCATCCTCGGCGTCGCCATCGGCTTCGGCGCGCAGGAGCTCGTCAAGGACTTCATCGCGGGCATGTTCATGCTGCTGGAGGATCAGTACGGCGTGGGCGACGTGATCGACACCGGCTCGGCCATCGGCACGGTCGAGGCCATCACCCTGCGGATCACCCGCCTCCGCGACGCCGACGGGAAGGTCTGGTACGTGCGCAACGGCACG
>BCRI01000038.1 GCA_001552515.1 Sphaerimonospora mesophila NBRC 14179 = JCM 3151 | reverse complement strand
AACGGCACCGGCAACGGCACCAAGCTCCAGCTCTACTCCTGCTGGGGCGGCAACAACCAGAAGTGGACCTGGAACCGGTAAGTCCCGCACCGCCTCCGGTTCGGCGTACCGCACCGGAGGCGGTCACCCATCGGCAGCCGATGAGACCACGCCGCGGTCGAGCCGCGGCGTGGACCGTACGAGATCACGCGCTCCATTCCGCCAGGATGCGGGCCTCCTTGTCGGGATCGATGCCATGGCGCAGCGTCCGTGCCCCGAAGCTGCGTCGCTCCTCCGGGATGTCCCTCAGCCACTCCCACGTGTCGCGTACGGTCTCCGACAGCGGGCGGCAGGTCAGCCCGGCGGCCAGCGCCTTGGCGGAGGATGTGGCCCAGACGCCCCGGGCCAGCTCACCACTCGCCCAGAGGGGAAGTTCGCTCCACAGCTCGACTCCGCGATCGAGGAGGAAGGCGTCGTCGACCCAGACCAGCTCGGCATCGGACCCGGTGACCTCGACGCACTCGCGCAGCCAGCTTCCGTAGGTGGCTCTGCCCGGCACACCGCCGGTCAGGAACCGGCCCGTGGCGCCCCCGGCCGCCTGGTCGAGGGTGAAGGCCGCGATGTCGCGAGCGTCGATGAGCTGCATCGGCAGCGCCGGGTCGCCGGGTGCGAGCACCCGCCCTCCCCGGGCGATGCGGGTGAGCCACCACGGCAGCCGGCCCACGTTCTCGTGCGGCCCGATGATCAGGCCGGGCTGGACGATCAGGGCCGGGCCGTCGAAATGCTCCTCGACCGCCCGCTCGCACCCGGCCTTCAGCACACCGTAGTCGCTGTAGTCAGCGTCGGCGTCCGGCGGGCACTCGTAGCGGGCCGAACTCTCGTCGACCCCCGGCTTCCCCGGAAAGTCGGCGTACGCGGAGATGCTGGAGATGAACGTGTAGTGCCCGACGTGTCCGGAAAGTCGTCGCACCGAGTCGAGGACGACCCGCGGGGTGAATCCGCAGACGTCGATGACGGCGTCCCATCGTCTGCCGTCCACCAGCCGGTCCAGGTCGGCGGGGACCTCGCGATCGCCGCGGACCGCCTCCACGCCGGGCAGATCCACGCCGCTCCTGCCGCGGTTGAACGTCGTGACCTCGTGACCCCGCCGCAGTGCCTCCGCCACGATCGCCCGGCCGAGGAAGACCCCGCCACCGATGATCAGAAGTTTCATGGGAGCCATCCTCGGCCGGATCACGCCCTGTGTCAGCGCCTTTTCACCGCTGGCGGATCTCCCCTGGGCGAACTCGTTCAGCGTTCAGCCCTCCTCGGCCAACCGCGGGTCCCAGCGCGGCGGAACCCTGGCCCGTGCCAGGCGGGCTCCGCTCACCGCGGCCAGGTACCACTCGTCGTGCAGCTCGTCGATGTGCACCCTGCCACCACCGCGTTCATGCTCAAGACGCCAGGTGTGCAGGGCCTCGAACGCGGCGTTGTCCATGAAGTCGAGGTTCAGGTCCAGATCGACCGCGGCCTCCGCCGGGATGGCCGTCAGGGCCGACGTCAGGCGGGGCACGCCGAGAAACGTCAGGGAACCCCGGATGGTCACCCGCCAGTCTCCGTCCGCCTGCCGTACGTCCACGGAGACCCAGGCCAGGCGGCGCAGCGCGAGCAGCGCGGCCAGCCCGAGGCCGATCGCGACGCCCTCGGCCAGACCGATCAGCACGACCCCGCCCATCGTCACGAGATAGACCGACACTTCGCGGTGGCCGCGCAGGTTGCGCACATGGCCGAGGTTCACCATCTGTACCCCGATGAACACCAGCAGCGCGGCCAGGGCCGCCATCGGGATCAGCTCCAGCAGCCACGCGAACGCGGCGGTGAACAGCAGCACCCACACCCCGTGGAGCACGGTCGACCAGCGGCTGCGCGCGCCCGCCCGGGCGTTGGTGGTGGTTCGCACCACCACCCCCGACAGTGGAAGGCCCCCCAACGTGCCCGAGACGACGTTGGCGACGCCCTGGGCGGTGAGTTCCCTGTCGAGATCGGCGCGCGGGCCGTCGTGGAGCCGGTTGGAGGCGACGCAGGTCAGCAGCGACTCCACTCCGGCGAGGAGGGCCACGAGCAGTACGGCGCCCGCGATGCCGTGCCAGTCGCCTTCCGGAAGCAGCGGCCCCTGGATCGAGGAGAACCCGTCGCCCACGTCGACCCGGGCCAGATCCAGATCGAGCAGCGCCGCCGCGGCGGTGGCGATGATCAGGGCGGCGAGCGGAGCGGGAATCGCCTTGAGTCGCGGCAACCGGACCCAGCCGATCAGGACGCCGATCGTCACGAGACCGATCACAACAGCGGGACTGTGGTTGTGCGCGATCTGCTCGGGCAGCTCCAGGATGTTCTCCAGGGCGGAACGCTGCGGGGTGCCCCCGAGCACGACATGGAGCTGCGAGAGCGCGATCACCACGCCGACACCGGCGAGCATGCCGTGAACGACCGCGGGGGAGACCGCGAGGGCCGCCCTGGCCACCCGGAGTGCGCCCAGCACCACTTGGACCAGACCGGCCAGAATGGTGATCGCGCAGGTGGCGCGCCAGCCGTAGGTGTGCACGAGGTCCACGACGACCAGGGAGAGACCGGCGGCGGGGCCGCTGACCTGGACGGCGGAACCCCCCAGCGCCCCGGCGACCACACCGCCGACGACGGCGGCGACCAGCCCGGCCGCCAGGGGCGCCCCGGATGCCACCGCTATCCCCAGTGAAAGCGGCACCGCCACCAGTAAGACCACCAACGAGGCGGGCACGTCATGTCGGAGTATTGACGCGATGTTCCGGTTTGTAATCACATGGCTACCGTGGGTCATGTGGTGACCCTACGGTGTCGATCACCCGGCCTTCGGTCAGCCGACGTCAAAGAATCAGCGGTAATAGTCCGGGTAGTCGGTCTCCGGCTCGTTCCGGTGGCTGCCCCGGCGCGCGGTGGTGGGCTTCGGCGCATCGCCGTACAGCTCGTCGTAGGAGGAGGGAAGGCCTCCGCCGGTGTTCTGCTCCTGCCAGGACGGCGTCGCCGCCTGCCCCGTGCCGTACCCGCCCTGCTGCTCGTAGCCGTAGTAGCTCTGCCCCGAGGGCACGTCGTACCCGGCCGACTCGTACGGCGAGGCCGCCGCCGGGGGACCGGTCACGGTGTCCGACTCGTCTATCGTCGCCCAGCCCGCGCTCACCTCGTACGACGAGGACGTCGGCGGCTGCGTCGAGCCGTACGTCGTGCCGTCGCCCACAGGCGTGGTGGTCGGGTAGCCGTCGTAGGCCGTGGGGGCCGCCGGCGTCGGCTGCTGCATCCCCGTCTGAGGCATCTGGTACGTCTCGACCGCCGGCCAGGACGAGGAGACGGCGCGTGGCGGCTCCGGGTCGTCGAGCACATCGCGAACGCTCGGCCAGCCCGGCGACGTGGTGGTCCCAGGAGCGGGGGCGACCTCGGGGGTCACCGGGGCCACGGGGGTCACGGGGTAGGACGGGCCGGTGTCGGCCGGAGAGAACGGCCCGGTCGCGTTGCGGGACAGGTCATAGGCATCGCCGTGGGAGGCGTCGTACGCGGGCGACTCGTACGCCGACGGCCACGTCGACCCTGACCCTGACCCGGCCCCGGAGCCGGTGCCCGGGGTGGCGGGGGAGGACGCGGCGTCGAAGGGGCCGGTCCCGAGCGGGGTCTCGAAGGAGCCGGCGGTGAACGCTCCCGTCGTCGGCATCGGCACGGATGAGCCCGTGATCGGGGCGGCGGGGCCTGTGATAGGAGCGGCGGGGCCTGTGATGGGAGCGGCGGGTCCGGTGATCGGGGCGGACGGCGTCTCGAAGGGGCCGCTCGCGCTCGTGTGACCCGTCTCGGCGGCCGCGGCCGCGGCCGCCGAGCGCCGTCCACCGGAGCGTGTGGACCGGGATCCGGAGCGTGAGGACCGGCCGCGGGACGGAGCGGTGCCCAGCGCGTCCGGTGTCGGCGCGGAGAACGTCACGGTCTTCTGCTCGGCGAGCGCCGAGGCGGACACGGCGGGGGCGGGAGTCTGCTTGGCCCTGCTCCTGGAGGAGCCGGTCGCGGACCGGGAGGGCTCCACCAGGTCGGCGAGCCCGGCGGGGACCGGACGCTGCGGCAGCGGAACCTGCGCGGTCGCGGCGCTGGGATCCGCGGCGGGGTTGGCGCCGGCCGCCGCCTCGACGTCGGCGGGCTGCTCGACCGGACGCGGGGTGGCCATCCGGGCGGCGATGCTCCCGCCGAATCCGCCGTCGTCCGCGCGGACGCGAGACCAGTAGTCGTCGTCGTAGTCGTCCTGCTCGCCCCACTCGTCGACGCCGCGCCTGCCGCGCGCTCCGGCGGGGGCGGGCTGTTTGCCGCCGCGTTCCGCGGCGCGCGCCTGCCGGCCGCCGCCCTGACGGCTGGATCCGGGACGCTGCTGCTTGGACCGCTCGGCAGGCTCCTCGAAGGCGTCGAAGCCCGCGGGGAAGCTCTCGAAGAACGTCTCCTCGGCGGGCCGCCGAGGCTTGGGGCCCTTGTTCTCGGCCATCGCCTTGATGCGCTCGGCGGACAGAGCGCTCTCCCTGCGATTCATCGACCGCATGCCCAGCGCCACAACCATCAGCACCAGGAGCACGACGGCGACAAGGCCCGAAATGACCCCTATCATCGCACCACCCTTAAGGCCATGGCCTTCCAGCGGCGCCGGTGAGATCGCGCGGCCATCGACGCGACCTGCCCCCTTTGATCACCTGCGCTCAGCAATTGGAACCGATTCTGCTCGACCACGATGACCGTTGTCACACCCTACGTGAAGATTCGTATAGCACGACTACCTCCGGTGTTCAGCAGGTCACTCGATGGTGGTCGCCGTGAGGCGGCCCCGAGCGATCGTGTGATCGGCGATGTTCTCCAGGGTCTCCGAGAGGGGGGCACCCTGTTGGAGATCGAGGTCTGAGTTGAGGGCGTAGACAGTGAAACGGTAGCTGCCATCGGCCTCGCACGGAGGCGTATAGCCCACTTTTCCGCTCGTCGCCTGGCCCTGCTTCGCGCCCCTGGGGACGTCGTTCTCGCCGAGTTCGGTGGTGTTCGGATCGATGTTGAACACCACCCAGTGCACCTCCGCGCCGGTGCGGGGGTTGTTGTCGTCCACCACGAGGGCGACCGACTTGGCCCCTGCCGTACCTGACCAGCGGAGTGGCGGATTGCCCTGTCCTCCCTTGCACGAGTAGTCCAGCGGCAGTGGGGCGCCGTCGCGGAACCGCGGGCTCGACACGCTGATCAGATCGAGGTTCCTGGGCGTTCCGCCGCCCAGGATCCCGCAACCCGACGCGAGGACGGCCATCGCCGTTGTGGCGACGGTGACTCGCGTGACCGCTGATGTTCTCGGCGACCCCATGCCCGTTGATGCTACGCGGAATATGCGGGTGCACCGACCGGATGCGCCACAATCGAGGCATGAGGGGGGCGATGGCGGATGTGAGCGTGAGCTTCGTCCGTGTAGTGATCAGCAACGATCTCGTCGTGGGCGGTCCACCGCGCTACCGGCCGGGGCGACGGCGGACGGGCGACACGGATCGGCCGCGCTCGGGCCGGGGGAGTTCTCCGGGCTTCACGAGCGCGGCCGGGTCGTCTCGGTCGACGAGATCGTCGCCGAGGGCCGTCGTGTCAGGAGTGATTGCGGAAGGCGCGGATCGACAGCGGCGCGAACACGATCGCGATGCCCGCGGCCCACAGCAGTGAGACGGTCGCGCTGGATGAGACCGGGCCGCCGCCGAGCAGCCCGCGTACCGCGTCGGCGAGGTGGGTGACCGGGTTGATCTCCACCCATCGCTGCAGCCACTCGGGCATCGTCTTCGTCGGCACGAACGCGTTGCTGGTGAAGGTGATCGGCATCATCAGCGAGAACGCCACGATCTGAACCTTCTCCACGCTGGACGCCCGCAGGCCGATGAGCACGGACAGCCACGACATGCCGAGGGCGAACGCCAGCAGCAGGGCGAGGGCGCCGACGACGCCGATCACCCCCGTCTGCACCCGGAACCCGAGGACCATCCCAAGGCCGAGGAACAGCGCGAACGCCCACACCTGCTTCAGCGTGTCGGCCACGATCCGGCCGGCGAGGGGCGCCGAACGGGCGATCGGCAGGCTGCGCAGCCGGTCGAAGACGCCCTTGGTGACGTCGCTGTTCAGGCCGATCGCGGTCGTCAGGGTGGCGAACAGCATGTTCTGCACGATCAGGCCCGGCAGCGAGAACTGCAGATAATCACCGGTCGAGCCCGCGATCGCCCCGCCGAACACATAGGTGAACAGCAGCAGGAACATGATCGGCTGGACGCTGAGGTCGAGCAGTTCCATCGGGTTGTGCTTGATCTGCACCAGGCTCCGCCAGGCCAGCGTCGCCGTGTGGCGCAGCGCGGCCATCGGGCCGAGCCGCGGCGAAGTCACGAGCGGCACCGAAGCCGTCGCCGTCGGGGTGGTGGTCGTCGCCGTCATCTTCTCTCTCCGGGTTGGGCACGCCGTCCGATGTGGTCCGTCACGCCGCGACCTCCTCGGCCTCGGCTCCGTCCTCGGCGCGGTGACCGGTGAGCGCGAGGAACACCTCGTCGAGGCTCGCCTTGCGCAGTGACAGCTCGGCCGCCACCACACCCAGGTCGTCGAGCCGGCGCACCACGGCCGGCACGACCGCGGGGTCGCGGACCGCCGCCGACACCTGGCCGCCGGTCACCTCGGGAACCGCGCCGAGCACCTCGGCGACCACCTGCTCCACCAGGCCGAGACGGGCCGCCTCGGCGGGCCGCACCTCCAGGACCTGGGCCCCGGTGGTGGCCTTGAGCTCGTCGGGGGTGCCGCTCGCGATGACCCTGCCGTGATCGAAGACCACGATGTCGTCGGCGAGCTGATCGGCCTCCTCCAGATATTGCGTGGTGAGCAGCACGGTCACCCCGTCGT
Organism: Sphaerimonospora mesophila NBRC 14179 = JCM 3151; assembly: GCA_001552515.1. Taxonomy (GTDB): domain Bacteria; phylum Actinomycetota; class Actinomycetes; order Streptosporangiales; family Streptosporangiaceae; genus Sphaerimonospora; species Sphaerimonospora mesophila. Next base: position 15,607 of record BCRI01000038.1, on the reverse strand, counting down.
CCTGCAGGCGTCGCACCACGCCCCACAGGTCGGTGCGGCTGCGCGGGTCGAGCCCGGTCGTCGGCTCGTCCAGGAACAGCACCTGCGGACGGCCCACCAGGCTCGCCGCGAGGTCGAGACGGCGGCGCATACCGCCCGAATAGGTCTTCGCGGCCCGGCCGGCCGCCTCGGTCAGAGCGAAGCGTTCGAGCAGCTCGGCCGCGCGCCGCTTCGCGTCGCGCCGTGGCAGGTCGAGCAGCCGGCCGATCATCACGAGGTTCTCCACGCCGGTCAGCGTCTCGTCGACCGCCGCGTACTGCCCCGTGAGGCCGATCAGCGACCGCACCTGGTGTGCCTGCCTGACCACGTCGAAGCCGCCGACCTGCGCCCTGCCCCCGTCCGGGCGCAGCAGCGTCGCCAGGATCCGCACCGCGGTGGTCTTCCCCGCGCCGTTCGGCCCCAGCACGCCCAGCAGCCGCCCCCGCGGCACCTCCAGATCGATCCCATCGAGGGCCCGCGTCTCGCCGTAGCGTTTGGCCAGTCCCTCCGCCTGGATCGCGTATGTCATCACTGTCTCCTTGTCGTTGTCAGCCCAACCCTGGACCATGGCACTGACAATTCGCCGAGCCCGGCCATCAGCCGCTGCCAGATCGCTGACGGGCTTTCCGTTTAGGGTGGAAATGTGAGAGGTCAGCGAGGTCCGCTGCGTGATCCGGCCGAACGGGTCTCGCGCCGTGCCATCGTGCTCTGGCTGATCGAGGCCCTGGTCGGGTTCGTGCTCCTGGTCGGCGGCGCCGTCCTCGTCGCGAACTGGATCGGAGGCGGCTGGGAGATCGTGCCCGACTGGCTGTCGGGAAACGCCTGGATGCTACCCGTCGCCGTCGGGGCCGTGATGCTGCCTTTCGTGGTCGTCGAGCCGCTGTGGCGCTATGCCGTACATCGCTGGGAGCTGTCTGGAGACGTGGTCTACGCCCGGTCGGGGTGGTTGAGCCGGGAATGGGTTTTCGTGCCCGTGAGCCGCATCCAGACCGTGGACAAGGCGCAGGGCTGGTTCGAGCGTGCGCTGGGCCTGGCCACCGTGGAGATCCGTACGGCATCGCACGCCGGGTCATCGACGATCAAGGGTCTCGACTACGAGGTCGCCGCACGGCTGGCCGAGGAACTCGCCCGCCGCGCCCAGGAGCTCAGGGACGACGCGACGTGACGCATCCCGATCCCGGCGACCCCCGCCCCGGTTCCGACCTCGGTTCCGGTCCCGGCCCAGGCACGGGGCCGGGCGCAGGTCTCGATCCCGGCCCGGACACAGGAACGGACACAGGTCCCGGTCCAGCCACAGGTCCAGGTGCAGGTCCCGGCCCGGCCATAGGTTCAGGCCCCGGTCCGGGCTTCGGCTTCGGCGGAGGTCCCGGCCCCGGCGGGGCCTTCGGCGCGGGTGCGGGGCCGTACGGCGCCCGGCGGCTCAGCCCCCGGGTCCTGCTGATCGACCCGATCCGCCTGCTGCCCTCGCTCCTCCTGCCCCTGGCGGGCGTGCTGATCGCCGGCGGGTTCTCGCCGACCTCGTTCGGCTGGGCGGCGGTGGGAGTCGCGGGGTCGGCGGTGTACGCCGTGATCCGGTGGGCGACGTTCACCTATCACCTCACCGAGGATCGGCTGGAGCTGACCCGGGCCTTCATCGGCCGCTTGGCAAAGACCATCCCGCTTGAACGGATCCGTGGGATCGACATCACCGAGCCGCCGCTCCATCGCCTGCTCGGCCTGGCCGTACTGAAGATCGACACCGGTGCCGGGGGCAGTGAGCAGGAGGGCACGCTCGACGCGGTGACGATGGAGCAGGCCCGCGCGCTTCGTACGGCACTGCTCGCCCGGCGGCCCGCGCCGCCCCTGCCCGCGCGGGCCGCCGGAGCCGCCGGGATCGGTCAGGACGCGGCCGGCCAGGGCCCGGCCGCGCCGGGCGCGACGGCCGAGGCCGGTCCGGAGCCCGTCGCACGGGTGCTCGCCCGGGTGCCGCGCCGGTGGCTCACGTACGGCCCGCTCTCCGGGGCCTATCTGCTGACCCCGTTCGCGCTCGCGGCCGGTGCGGTCGGGCTGGTCTTCCAATGGGGTGAGGAACTGGGCCTGACCGAACGGTCGGCACGGCAGGCCCTGGAGTGGGTGTGGGCGCACCCCTATCTGCTGGTCGCCGTCGCCGCGCTGCTGGTGACCGCCATGCCGATCGTCGGCGCCGTCGCGTACGCGATCTTCAACTGGGACTTCACGCTGCGCGCACGGGACGGCTACCTGGTGGCCGAGAGAGGCCTGATCACCCGTCGCACGGTCTCGCTGGAGCGCCGCCGGATCCGGGGTTACGAAATGACCGAGGCGCTGCTCGAACGCTGGGCCGGCGTGGCACGGCTGTGGGCCGTGGTCACCGGCCTGGGAGATTCGGCGACCAGGGGACAGCTGCTTCCCGTGACGCCGAAGGCCTTCGCCTCGGGCGTGGCGCGCGAAGCCGTCGGGCCCTTCGCCACGTCGCTGCGGCCGCATCCGCCCCGGGCCCTGCGACGCAGGCTGGTGCGGGCCGTCGTGCCGTGGCTGCCGGTCGCCGTGGCGGCGTTCGTGCTGGGCTGGGCCGTGGTGGGGGTCGTCGCGCTCGGCCTGGCGGTCCTGGGGATCCCGCTCGGGCTGGATCGCTATCGGAGCCTCGGGCACGCCTACGACGGTGCCCGGCTGTCGGTCCGGTCGGGTTCGCTGCGCCGGGCGCAGGCCGTGGTCGAGCGCCGGGCCGTTGTCGGCTGGACGATGCGGCAGACCGTGTTCCAGCGGATGGCCGGCCTGATCACGGTGACGGCGGGTGTCGGCGCCGGCAGCGGCGGCTACCCGGCGATCGACACGGGGGAGACCCAGGGTGTCGAGTTCGCCCACGAGGTCACCCCCGACTGGATCCGCCCCTTCCTCGACGACCTCTCGTAGGGGCGAACCGCGACGAGACCGGTGGCCCGCCAAGGAGAGACACCGAAGCCGGGTGAAGACCCTCGAACCATGCGGGAACCTTCCACCTCAGGCCGTTCCGGTCACGGTGACGACGACCTCGCCGCCCTGGACATGCACGTCATCTTGTGGTGACTGGTCGACTCGCCGGAGCTGTCCGGGGAGGTCAAGGATCTACTCGACACGGAGCCCGGCCGTGTACGTCAGCGCCGTGTCACCATGGGAAATCGCGATCAGGCCAGTCCATCGGCAAACCGCCGGGGCCCGAGGATCTGGCGGAGTGTGTGCGTGACGGCCGGTTCTCCGGGCTTCCGATCACGTCGTACTTCCGGGGCACCGCTCCGATCAGGAGAACCGTCGTCGCCGCGACACAGTGTCGGCCTTGCCTCAGTCCGGTTTGCGGGCACCGAACATGATCTCGTCCCAGGTGGGGACGGAGGCACGGCGGCGGGATTTGCGCGGACGCGGCTTCGGCACCGGCGGGGCCGGAAGCTCCGTCTTGGCGTCGGCCACCGACTCCTTCTTCTGCGGCGTGCCGGGGGTGCCGGCGGCGGCCGCGCTGGCGGCGGGAGCGTCCGAGGCGGGACGCGCCGCCGGAACGGTCGGACGCGGCCTGGGCTTCGGCCGCGGCGGCGGACCGACCGGAGCGGCGGGCCGATCCGGTGCCGGGACGGCAGCGGCGGCAGGTTTCGGAGCAGGGGCGGGCGCGGGACGGTCGGCCGCCGCCCTGTCCGGCCCGGGAGCGGTGGTCGCCGCGGTCTTCTTCGCTGAAGCGGAGTCGGAGTCGGAGTCGGAGCCGGAATCGGCGGACGCGGGCTCGCCGCCCATCGGGGCGTCGGCCGCGGCGGACGTCGCCTCTGGCGTACTTTCCACGGTGACGGGTTCCGTGGGCCGCTCGGCCGCGGGCGTGGCCGCCACGGCGGGTGTGGGGGCCACGGCGGCGGGCTCGGTCTTCTCACTCTCGGGCTCGGCGTCCGCCGTCTCCGTGGCGTCGGCGGTCGTCGGCTTCGCCGGGGCCGGGGATTCCATGGCGGCCGCCGGCTCCGTGTCGGCCGGCGGCTGTGCGGCGGTGGGCGTGTCGGATTCGGACGCGGCGGCGGCCGGTTCGGGCGTGGCGTCCGGCCGGCGTACGGAACCCTCGGACGAGGGCGCGGCGGCGTCGTCAGCCGTCGCGTCGGCCCGGGAGCCGGCCTCGAGGGCGGCGTCGGGCGGACGGGGACCGAGGCCCGGCTCGTCATGACCGGCCTGAGCGACCGTGGGAAGGCCGATCACGGCGTTGCCCCGGTCGGCCGTCTCCTTCCGATCGTGAGAATCCTGGCCGTGAGAGTCCCGGGCGTGAGAGTCCTGGGCGTGAGAGTCCCGAACGCGAGAATTCCACTCGCGGGCGTCGCGATCCTCCAGAGCGGCCGCGTCCAGCCCGGCGAGCGGGTCGGGCAGGCGGAAGGGCACCGGGGTCAGATCGGGCCGGAACGCGGCGGGCGGCTCCACACGCGGCTCGTGCCGTACGGGGGGCTCGTGCTGCCACGCGGCGGGCGGGTCGCGGCGCACTCCCGGCTGCTCATGCCTGGCGGGAGGCTCGTGCCGTACGGAAGACTCGGGCCGGGCGGCCGCGGGCGCGTCGGGGGGCAGCGAGGGCACCGAGGCCAGCTTGGGGGCGAGCCGGGGCACGAAGGGGCGGACCGTGTCGTCCTCCGCCTTCTCCTTGGCGACCGGCTCGACGTAGTCGGCGGCCGACAGGCGCATCGACTCGTCGTCGTTGGGCGTGATGTGGCGGCGGCGGGGGTCGAACAGCCACTCGGCGTGGCGGGTGTGGCCGTTCCACACGAAGCCGAGCTTCACCCGCCAGAGGTTGTCGTCGCGCTTGCAGGAGTCCCAGTCGATCTCGTCGGCGGGCACGCCGCGCCGGGTCAGCCGCTCGGCGACCAGTTCGCCGAGCGTGGGCCCGGGCGTGGTCTCGCCGGGCAGGCGGACGGGGACCCGCTGGGCCTGCTGGGCCATGTACTCGCGCTCCTGGAGAACCGGCCCCTCGAACCAGCGGACGCGCTCGACCGGGATGCCGGCGGTCGCCGCGATCTCCTCGGCCGACTCGCCCGCGCGGATGCGCGCCTGGATCTCCTTGGGACGCAGCGGGCTCTCCACTTCGATCTCGTACTGGCCGAGACGGGAGAAGTTGCCGCGGACCGCGGCACGGAGCCGGTCGTCCACGGGAAGCGTGAACCGCGTGCCCCGCCCGGCCGTGGCCAGGACGAGGTACGTTCCGTCCTCACTTACCGCGACGAGACGGAGCTCCTGCATGCGAGTCCCTTCGTCGTCATGCTGCGTCTTCCCCCGGACCCTCGAGTCTCTCGTGTGAGCCGGTTGCCTTCCAGCACCGTACCCGGCATGTCCGAACATCGCCTTGCCTGGGGGCGTGGCAGTTGTCGTGACTCCAGTCACTTTTGTCCCGTTCACCTTGCCACAACCAACCGGTGATGAGGGTCCAAGTCGCGAGAGAGAGGGGCATGCCGCCCGGGATGAGGCACGCGCCGTGCCGCGCGGAAGGCTTGCAAGGCTTCCATCCTCGTTGCTCCCTCGGTCGAGTGGCGCGCGGGGCTCGGGCGGACCCGTGCTCCGCGATCCGCCCGTCCGAAGGCCTTGCCCAGGGCAACGTGACGCGCGCGGAACCGGACCCTGGATGGGGACTTTACGCGGCCTTGGCGTCAGCGTCCGGGCGGCGCGCCGAGGACCCGGTCAAGGTAATCGTTGGCGAACAGTCCGTGCGGGTCGAGACGATCACGCAACGCGACGAATTCGGCGAATCTCGGATAAACGGTGCCGAGGTAGTCGGCGTCGCGTGTGTGCAGCTTGCCCCAGTGCGGCCGCCCCCGGAGTCTCACCATGATCTCCTCGACGCCCTCGAAGTACGCCGGGTCCGGCGTCGGCCGGTAGACGTGACAGGCGATGTAGGCCGAGGCCCTGCCGTACGCGGTGGACAGCCAGGCGTCCGCCGGCGGGGCCACCCGCACCTCGATCGGGAATCCGATCGGCCGGCCCGACCGCTCGACCAGGTCCCTGACCTCGCGCAGGGCCTGGCCGAGGTGCTCGCGCGGGATGGCGTACTCCATCTCCAGGAACCGCACCCTGCGGACGGTGGCGAAGATCTTGTAGGAGGTGTCCACGCACTCCGACGAGCCGAGGACTTTCGCCGAGATCGCGTTGATCGCCGGGATGACCCGGGGGATCCGGGCGCCGAGCGCGCAGGCGGCGCCGAAGAGCGTGTTCTCCAGGAACTCGTTGTCCAGCCAGCGCCGGAACGACGACGGCGGCGCTGCCGGTCCCGGGGTGCGGTCGTTCCGCTTGACCAGGCAGGCGTCGGTGTGCGGCAGCCAGTAGAAGTCGAGGTGGTCGGCCTGCCCGGTCAGCTCGTCGAGCGACTCCAGGACGCGGCTGAACCGCATCGGTGCGCGCCGCCCACGCAGCAGGAACGACGGCTCCACCCGCAGCGTCACGGCGGTGACGACGCCGAGCGCCCCGAGCCCGACACGGGCCGCGTCGAACAGGTCGCCCGCCTCACCCTCGTCGCCCTCGCGCACCGTCGTGATCGACCCGTCGGCCAGGACCAGCTCCAGCCCGACGACCTGGTCGGCGAGGCCCGCGGCGATCCGCTCGCCGGTGCCGTGCGTGCCGGTCTGTACGGCTCCCGCGATCGTCTGCGCGGTGATGTCCCCCATGTTGGCCAGGGCGAGGCCGCGCCGGTCGAGTTCGTCGTTCAGGACGTGGAGCGGGGTGCCGGCGGCGACTTTGATCCACCCGTCGCCCACGTCGAGGACACCGGTCAGCGCGGTGGGCCGCAGCATGATGCCGTCGGTGAGGGCCACGCCGGTGAACGAGTGCCCGCTGCCGACCATGCGCACCCGCCGCCCGCCGCGTGCGGCGTCCCGTACGGCCTGCGCCACCTCGGCGGCGGAGGCGGGCGTACGGACCTCGGCCGGGGCGGCGGACTGGTTCCGCGACCAGTTGACGAACGCGACCATGATCCTCCCATCAGACGGCGCGTCCCCCGATCGCGAATATGAACACTACTCATAATCGGTGCCGCTGCCTACTGGCCGGGTTCAGCCGGTGCTGTGCTCCTCGACCCGCACCAGCGTGGAACCGGCCGCGCCGACGAGTGCGGCCGTCAGCGCGCAGAGGAGGGAGAAGCCGTAGGCGTTGGCCGTGCCGAACAGGTCGGTCAGCCATCCGCCCGCCCACGAGCCGACGGCCACGCCGAATCCGATGGACGTCGAGAGCCACGCCATGCCCTCGGTGAGCTGCCCGGCCGGGACCATGCGCTCGACCAGGGAGAAACCGGTGATCAGGGTGGGGGAGATCGACAGCCCGGCGAAGAACATCGCGATCGCCATCAGCCGCACGTCGTGCATCAGCAGCACCGGGGCGAGCCCGACGGCGAACAGCCCCAGCCCGCGCAGGAACCGGGTGCGCAGGCTGATCTTCCACGGGCGCGAGCCGTACCACAGCCCGGAGATCATGCTGCCGCCCGAGATGCAGGCGAGCAGGAGGCCCGCCGACGCCTTGCTGCCCTGCTCCTCGGCGAACGCCACCGTGATGACGTCGATCGAGCCGAAGACGCCGCCGACGGCGATGAAGACGAGCGACAGCAGAGCCACGCCCGGGATCGCGATCGGCGAGCCGGCGTGCGTCCGGTGCCGCGTCACCGGCGGCTCGGTGCCGCGCAGCGCGGAGAAGGCCAGGGTGCCCGTCACGGTGCAGACGATCGCGACGATGAGCCCGACGTACGGATTGACCGCGACGGCCAGCGCGGTGACGAAGGCGGGACCGGTGACGAAGATCAGCTCGTCGATCACGGACTCGAACGAGAACGCGGTGTGCAGCTTGGACGGATCGTCCCTGAGCGCGTGGGACCAGCGGGCCCGCACCATCGCCCCGAGGGAGGTGGCCGAGACGCCCGTCGCCACGCCGGTCGCGTAGAGCGTCCACTCCGGGGCGTTTCCGTGTGCGCACAGCATCAGACCGGACAGCGAGGCCGCGTGCGCCAGGGCGAACGGCACCAGCACCTTCGCCTGGCCCACCCGGTCGACGAGGCGGCCGGACAAGGGCGCCGCGATGGCGAACGCGATCGACACGACGCCCGACACCGCGCCCGCCTTCGCGTATGAGCCGGTCAGCTCTGATATCAAGAGAACGATCCCGATGCCGAGCATCGACATCGGGATCCGGCCCACGAAGCCCGCCAGGACGAAGCCCTTGGCTCCAGGCGTGCCGAACAGCCCGCGGTACGGCCCCACCATCTCGCAACCCCTTCGGCAGCCCGTTCCTGCGGGCGATTCCCCCATGCGGGCGCGCGTACGGCGTCACCCAGTGCCGACGGTGCCGCGCCTGCTTATCGTGTGGCAAGTGATTTTTCCATCACTGAGACGAAGGGTTTAACGTGGGGCCGGTGCGACATCTTCCCGCGTCCGTGCCGCTTCGCACCTTTGTGGCGGGGCTGGCCGCCGCCATCGCCGCGGTGATCACAACGGGAAGCCTCTTCCTCGTCACGGGTGGTGAGGGCCGGGCGATCGCGGCCGAGCGCTCCCGGTCTCCGGAGGCGGGCACCCCCGCGCCCCGGCCGGACCGCGTCGCGCTGGTGCCCGACGCCACGCTGCCGTCGAGCCGCCCGGTCGTCGGCGGACCCGGCGAATCGGCCAAAACGGGCAAGTCCGATGAAAACGGTGAATCCACTGAAGGCGCCGACGTCAAGGCGGCCCCGCCCACCCTGATGGCGATCGCACCGGCGAAGGTGCCCGCCAAGACGCTGCGGAAGATCGCCAAGCTGCCGCATGTGACGAAGGTCGCAGCCGTCGACGGCGGCACCGTCAGAGTCTCCGGTACGGCGCTGCGGCTGCTGGCGGTCGAACCCGCGCGGTTCCGCTCGTGGACCCCGGAGGCGGTGGCACGGCACCCCGACGTGTGGAGCGCGCTCACGGGGGACGAGTTCGTGGCCGACCGCGCGGCGGTCAAGCGCCTGGGGATGGTCCTCGGCGCGGAATACCAGCTGGACGGCGGGCCGCGGCTGCGTCTGGCCGCCTCGGCCGCCCTCGGGCTTCCGGGCGTCGACGGCGTGATCGGAAAGGAGCTGGGCAGGCGGCTCGGCCTCGCCGAGGGCGTCGTGGTGCTGATCCGGGGCGACGCCGGCCTGATCGACCGGAGCGGGGTGAGGCGCCTGCTCGGCGGCACGTCCAAGGTCGTCGCCGTCAGGTCCGCGGAATCACGGGAGACCCCCGCGGGGGAGGGGCCGGTCGGGCGGCCGGAGAGCTACCTGGAGCTCTATCAGCGGTCGGCCGAGCTGTGTCCTGGACTGTCGTGGACCGTGCTCGCGGCCATCGGCCAGGTCGAGAGCGGTCACGGGCGCAACAACGGGCCGTCCTCCGCCGGCGCACTCGGACCGATGCAGTTCATGCCCGCGACGTGGAAGGCGTACGGCGTCGACGGCGACGGAGACGGCGAGACCGACGTCTGGAGCGCCTACGACGCCGTGCCGTCCGCCGCGAAATATCTGTGCGCCAACGGCGCGGGCCGGGGCGGCGAGAAGCTCAGGAAGGCCGTGTGGTTCTACAACCACTCCTGGGCCTACGTCGACCGGGTCCTGTCGCTCGCCGACGCCTACGCCCGCACCTACTCCTGATGCCCGGCCCGGTGACCATCTCCCGCGATCAGCGGCTCGGGGCCGGGCCACGCCTCGGGGCGGGACAGCAGGTGGCGGGGCACGACGCGGGCCGCGGCTCGGCCAGCAGCTCGCCCACCATCGCGACGAAGCGGGGATGCGTTCCGGCGGTCGCCGCCCGGGTGAGGGGCATGCCGAGCTTCTCCGCCACGGTCGCCGCCTCCACGTCGAGGTCGTAGATGACCTCCATGTGGTCGGACATGAACCCGATCGGCACCAGCACCACGGCGCCGGTCCCGCCGACGTGCAGGGCCTCCAGATGGTCGCAGACGTCGGGCTCCAGCCACGGCACCTGCGGCGGGCCGCTGCGGCTCTGCCACACCAGATCCCACTCTCGCCCGGGCGCGGCCTCGGCCACGACGAGCTCGGCGGTTCTGCGCAGCTGCGCCTCGTACGCACCACCCGCGGGCCCTGCCGTACGGGCCATGGAGAGCGGGATGCTGTGCGCGGTGAAGACCAGCCGGGCGGTGTCCCGCACGTTCTGCGGGAGCCTGCCGAGGGCCTCCCGGGTGTGGTCGGCCATCGCCGCGACGAAGCCCGGGTGATCGTGGTGGTGCCGCAGCCTGACGATCTCCGGCGCGCCGGGGACGGCGGCGCGGGCCCGCACGATGTCGTCGAGGTACTGCCGGCAGCTCGAATAGGAGCTGTAGGCCGACGTGACGAACGCGGCGGCCGTGCGCACCCCGTCGTCCTTCATCCGGCGGACGGTGTCCTCCAGGAAGGGGTGCCAGTTGCGGTTGCCCCAGTAGAGGGGAACGTCCACGGACGGCTCCGCGTCGAGCGCGGCGATCAGCTCGCGGCACTGCGCGTTGATCGGGCTGACCCCGCCGAAGCCGTAATAGTGCTCGGCCACCTCCAGCAGCCGCTCGCGCGGCACCTCGCGGCCCCGCACGACGTTCTCCAGGAACGGCATCACGTCCTCGGGCCCCTCCGGACCCCCGAAGGACACGACGAGCAGCGCGTCATAGCCGGCGTCACCGGTGGTGCTGTCCATGGGCATCAACCCTATGCGGCCCGGTGGCCGGTGCCGCCAACGGCTTGGGATCACCCGCGAGGCGGAGTAGGTTCGAGTGGTGAGCCAAATTGCGGTCGCCCCGTTCCCCGATTTCCAGGAGTACGTCGCCCTGCCGCGCGTGGTGTCGCTGCGGCTCTCGCCTGATGGGACGCGGCTCGTGTCCGTGGTCCAGGCGCTCAACCCCGACAAGATCTCGTACGGCACGGCGCTGTGGGAGATCCCCGTGGACGGCGACGGCGACGCGGAGCCGTACCGGCTGACCAGGTCGGCGAAGGGGGAGGCCGGCGCGGTGTTCGCTCCGGACGGGAGCGTGCTGTTCACGTCGCGGCGGCCCGACGAGACGGTGGAGGACTCCGGCGACGGCGACGTTCCGGCGCTGTGGCTGCTGCCGCCGAGGGGCGAGGCCCGGCGGATCGCGACGCGTCCCGGCGGGATCGGGGCGGTCCGGACGGCCGGCGGCACGGTCGTCTACGCGGCGCAGGTGCTGCCCGGGGACGCCGCGACCGAGGAGGAGCGCCGCAAGGCACGCAAGGAGGCCGGGGTCAGCGCGATCCTGCACGAGGACTACCCGGTCCGCTACTGGGACCACGATCTCGGCCCGGACCAGACCCGCCTGTTCGCCGCCCCCGCCCGCGATCTGGCCGCCGCGCGTGACCTCACCCCGCAGCCGGGCGGGGCGCTGGACGAGCACCTGTCGTTCGACCTCACGCCGGACGGCTCGACGGTGGTCGCCACCTGGCGGGTCCCGATGCCGAAGGGCGAACTGCGCTGGGAACTGGTCGCCGTCGACGTCGCCGACGGCTCCCGGCGGACCCTGTCCGCCTCCGACTCCCACGACTTCGGCGGTCCCGTCGTGGTGTCGCCCGACGGCCGGCACGTCGCCTGCGTGCGGGAGCGGCACGGCACCGAGAAGGTGTCCATGAAGATCGAACTCTGGGTGGTCGATCTGGCCACCGGCGAGGGCCGGGCGCTGGGCGGCGAGCTGTTCCCCTCGGCGATCGCCTGGGCGCCATCGTCGAAGGAGATCTTCTTCGCGGCCGACCACCGGGGCCGCCGCCCGGTCTTCCGGGTGGACGTCGACTCCGGAGAGGTGACGCGGCTGACCCCCGACGACGGGTCCTACCTGGAGCTGTGCCCGGCCCCCGCCGGCTCGGCGCACGCCGGTTCCGTCTACGCCCTGCGCAGCGCCGTCGACTCGCCGCCCAGGCCCGTGCGGATCGCGCCCGACGGCTCGGTGACCGAGCTGCCCTCGCCCACCCCGCGGCTCGACCTGCCCGGCACGCTCACCGAGGTCGAGGCGACGGCCGACGACGGCACCCCGCTGCGTGGCTGGCTGGTCCTGCCCTCCGGGGCGTCGGCGGAGGATCCCGCGCCGTTCCTGCTGTGGATCCACGGCGGGCCCGTGTCGAGCTGGAACGACTGGAGCTGGCGCTGGAACCCGTGGATCATGGCACGGCAGGGCTACGCCGTGCTCCTGCCCGACCCCTGCCTGTCTACCGGGTACGGCCAGGCGATGATCGACCGGGGCTGGGGCGACTGGGGACCGGTCACCCACGCCGACCTGATGACGATCACCGACGAGTGTCTCAAGCGGCCGGAGGTGGACGACCAGCGGATCGCGGCGATGGGCGGCTCGTTCGGCGGCTACATGGCCAACTGGGTGGCCGGGCACACCGACCGCTTCCGTGCCATCGTCACCCACGCCTCGCTGTGGAACCTCGACCAGTTCGCCGGGACGACGGACGCCTCGATGTACTGGCAGCGGGAGTTCGGCGCCCCCGGCTCCGCCAGGTACGAACGGCTGTCGCCGCACCGCTCGCTGCACGCCATCACCACGCCCATGCTCGTGATCCACGGCGACCGGGACTATCGGGTGCCGATCGGGGAAGCTCTGCGGTTGTGGTGGGATCTGCGGCGATCGGAGGTGGAGTCGAAGTTCCTGTACTTCCCCGACGAGAACCACTGGGTGCTCAGGCCCGGCAACATCGTCGTGTGGTACCGGACCGTGCTGGACTTCCTGGGGCACCACGTGCTGGGCGAGACGACGGGCGAGAAGGGGGATGACCGCGATGGCTGACGGGGACGCGCTGCTGGAACTGGCGGTCTCGATCGCGCGGGAGGCGGGCGAGATGCTCCTCGCCAAGCGCCCCGCCCGGCCGGAGGTGCTCGCCACCAAGTCCAGCCCGACCGACGTGGTCACCGCGCTCGACCGCGCCGCCGAGGAACTGATCCGCGCCCGGATCCGGCAGGCCAGGCCGCAGGACGCGATCCTCGGCGAGGAGGGCGGGGAAACCCCTGGCCTGAGCGGCCCGAGCGGAGCGGGCAGTACACCTGGCCTGAGCGGTGTGGACCGCGTCAAATGGGTGGTCGACCCGATCGACGGCACGGTCAACTTCCTGTACGGCCTGCCGGACTGGGCCGTCAGCATCGCCGTCGAGGTCGACGGTGAGATCGTCGCCGGGGTGGTCCACAACGTCCCCCGTGGTGAGATCTTCACCGCGGTCAGGGGCGGTGGAGCGTGGCTGGCGGGTGAGCGGCTGCGGTGCAACACCGGCGTCCCGCTGGCCCAGGCGCTGGTCGCCACCGGCTTCGGGTACGGCGCGGAGCGCCGTCGCGTGCAGGCCGAGGTGCTGGCCCAGGTGGTGCCGGGCGTCCGGGACATCAGGCGCGGCGGCTCATGCGCCGTCGACCTGTGCTCGGTCGCGGCCGGGCGCGTCGACGCCTACTACGAGCGCGGCACCAACTACTGGGACTGGGCCGCGGCCGGGCTCATCGCGGCCGAGGCGGGAGCGCGCTTCGCGGGCCTGAACGGCAAGCCCGCCAATCCGGAACTGACGCTGTCCGCCGCGCCCGGGCTGTTCGAGGAGCTGCATGACCTGCTTGCCCCTCTCGACCCGGAACGCGGCTAAACGGGTGCCGGGCACCCCCCACAGCGACTTCTGCTCGGTGACGTGTGGTCAGCGCTGGAGCCGGATGCCGTGATCTTCAGCGAGGCGTCGCAGGTCCTCGATCTCGGCGGTGAGGGTGTCGGCGAGGAAGTCATCGCCGCTCGAGGTGGCCTCCTCGAGACCCTTGTAGGCCTGGTCGAGCCTGGAAGCGATCGTGGTCGTGAACTCGCCCATCTCACCTTCTCTCTCAGGAAACGAACCGCCGGGTGAGGACAGGATGCGCATGCCCCCAACCAGGCAAATGGGATGTGGCGCCATCCCTACCCACTTGCACCCACATCTCAAACCATCGAATTCATGTGCTCTACGTCACGTAGAGCCGAGGAACCGGCTTACCAGCGTCTTACGTCGAACATGGCCAGAATGTAGACGTCGTTCCGGCTGAGGAGGTCCTTGATGCGCGTTCTTGTGGTGGAGGACGAGCGGGTGCTCGCCGATGCGATCGCCACCGGACTCCGCCGTGAGGCGATGGCCGTCGACGTCGCCTACGATGGCGCCGCCGCGCTCGAGAAGATCGGGTACATCGACTACGACGTGATCGTCCTCGACCGCGACCTGCCCAGGGTCCACGGGGACGAGGTGGCCCGGCGGCTGGTCGCCCAGCGGTCGGCCTCGCGGATCATCATGCTCACCGCGGCCGGTGACGTCGACGATAAGGTCGAGGGCCTGGAGCTCGGAGCCGACGACTACCTCGCCAAGCCGTTCGTGTTCATGGAACTGGTCGCGCGGGTGCGCGCGCTCGGCCGGCGCTCGGCGCCGCCGCTGCCGCCCGTGCTTGAGCGGGGCGGCATCCGCCTGGATCCCGGCAAGCGGCTCGTCACGAGGGACGGCCGGGAGGTCGCGCTCACGAAGAAGGAGTTCGCCGTGCTGGAGGAGCTGATGCGCGCAGAAGGCGCGGTCGTCAGCCAGGAGGACCTGCTCGACAAGGCGTGGGACGAGCACATCGACCCGTTCACCAACGTGGTGCGGGTGACGATGATGACGCTGCGCAAGAAGCTCGGTGAGCCCCCGATCATCGAAACCGTGCCCGGGGTCGGGTACCGGCTGTGAGCCGCATCCAGGCATCGCCGCCTCCGCCCAGTGGCCCGCCGGCCTGGGACGGCCCGCCGCCCGAGGCCGCCAATCCCATGCAGCGCAATCTCATCGACGAGATCAAGGCACTGCAGGGCCGGATCAGCATCCGCTGGCGGTTGACGCTCACGTATGCGGCGCTGGTGTTCGCCGCCGGCGCGCTGCTGGTGATGGTCATGTACGTGCTGGTGGGCCAGGCGATCGACATCGGCTGGCAGGGCGTGCGGTTCATCCTGCCCAACGTGCCGCAGGACCTGATCGACCAGCTCAACACGGAGTACGCGAAGTGGCAGGAAGAGATCACCGCCGCGGCGCGGGGCGAGCTGCTGAAGCGGTCGCTGCTGGCACTGCTCGGCGTGGGAATCCTCGCGCTCATGCTGGGCTATGTGGTGGCCGACCGGGCGCTGCGGCCGGTCAAGCGGATGACGGTCACCGCGCGCAGGCTGTCGGAGACCTCGCTCGCGCACGAGCGCATCGACCTGCAGGGGCCGGACGACGAGCTCAAAGAACTGGCCGACACCTTCGACGCCATGCTCACCCGGCTCAACACCGCCTTCGACGCGCAGCGGCGGTTCGTCGACAACGCCTCACACGAGCTGCGCACCCCGCTGGCCATCAACCGGACGGTCATCGAGGTGGCCCTGTCCGATCCCGAGGCCTCAGAGGACCTCAAGGTGCTGGGCCGTACGCTGCTCGGCACCACCGCGCGCAACGAGCGGCTGATCGAGGGGCTGCTGCTGCTCGCGCGGAGCGACCGCGAGCTGTCGGTGCGCAAGCCGGTCGACGCCCAGGAGGTCGCCAGGACCGCGGTCGAGCAGCTCACCCCGTTCGCGGCGGAGGAGTCCGTCACGGTCGAGCATGATCTGCGGCCCGCCACGGCGGTGGGAGATCCGGTTCTCCTCGAACGATGCGTCTCCAACC
>BCRI01000037.1 GCA_001552515.1 Sphaerimonospora mesophila NBRC 14179 = JCM 3151 | reverse complement strand
CGAGAACGGCATCAAGCACAACTCCGGTCCCAATGGAAAAGTGTGGGTCCGCACGGGAATGGTCGGCGGGGGCGCCGTTGTTCAGGTCGCGAACACGGGACCGCACGTGCCCGCGTACGAGGTGGAGAGCCTGTTCGAGCCGTTCCGGAGACTGAACTCCGATCGGGTACAGTCCGCTCGCGGCGCCGGTCTCGGCCTGTCCATCGTGCGCGCGATCGTTCGGGCGCACGGCGGCGTGGTCACCGCGGTCCCGCGGGACGGCGGCGGTCTCGTGGTCACGGTACGCCTTCCGGAAAGCGGGGCGGCCATCGGCGCCCAGCAGTCGGCGCGCTGATGGCGCGCGCACGCCGTACATGTGGTTGGATGTGCCGTCGAGCGCGATGGGGTCTTACCCTCGATACTGTGGTTTTCGCCATATTTGGCTAACTGTGGCCTCGTGTGGAATACCCCTCGCGTGCCGGGAGGTTCAGGGTTCGCCGAAGCGGGTACCGATTGCACGATTTCCGGGCCCCCGCGGGCACAACCACGGCCTCTCAAGCGTTGAAGACGCGCGACGCAGGCGCAGACGGATAGATGAGGGGGATGGAGCACGCCAATGGCTACCGATTACGACAGCCCGCGCAAGACCGACGACGACCTGAACGAGGACAGCCTTCAGGAACTCCAGGCTCGGCGCAGTGACAAGTCGTCGGGCAGCATCGACATCGACGAGACGGATCTTGCCGAGTCGCTTGAGCTGCCGGGGGCGGATCTGTCGAACGAGGAACTCTCGCTCCGGGTGATTCCTCGGCAGGCGGACGAGTTCACGTGCTCGCGCTGTTTCCTGGTGCATCACCGCAGCCAGTTGGCCTCGGAGAAGAACGGCCAGCAGGTCTGCCGCGAGTGCGCGGCCTGAGTTGGGAGACCCTTAGGAGGGTCCGTTGAGTCCCGAATCGAAGGACGAGGTTGCCGACCTGGTCGGCAGACTCGTGGCCCCTGAGGAGACGGACGGGGCCGAGCGGCGTCGGCTGCTCGGCCGCCTCAGCAAAGTGCTCGCCGAGTCCGCACGCAGGGTGGGGAAGAGGGGACGGGGCCGCTGGCTGGCGGACGTGTTCCTGAACATCGCCCCGCGGTTACCGATCAGGGACTACGCGACGCTGCAAGAGCACCACTACGGCCTCACCGGCGAGCAGCTCGCCGACGACCTCGTCCGTACCGCCGCCAAGGCGACGATGGCGGTAGGCGCGGTCGGGGGAGCGCTCGCCGCCGCCGAGTTCGTCGCACCGCCCCTCCTGCTGTCGGCCCCCGCCCAGCTCGTGGCCGAGACCCTGGTCGTCGCGGCCATCGAGGTGAAGCTCCTCGCCGAGCTGCACGAGGTCTACGGCGTGCCGATCCCCGGCAACGGCGCCCAGCGCGCCACCGCGTACACGATCGCCTGGTCCAGGCAGCGCGGCGTCAATCCGCTCGCCCCCGGCTCGGCGACGCTCGCGCTCGGCACGGCGGCCAAGACCGCACTGCGCAACCGCCTGATGCGCACACTCGGCAGGCACCTCACCACCCTCGGTCCCTTCCTCACCGGCGCCGTCGCCGGCGGCGCGCTGAACCGGGCCGCGACCCGCAAGCTCGCCCAGGCCGTACGCGCCGATCTGCGGCGTCAACAGCTTCTGCCGCCGCCCTGACCTCGCGGCCAGATAGCTCAGTGTCACCCGATTGGTCTAAACCACACGGCATCGGCCGTGACCTGCGGTGAGATCATTCTCACACCCTCTTTGTGAATTTCCCTGCTTATGGGCGGGTATGGGCGTTATTCGGTGCCTTTCGTATGGTGGGTACCAGGCGACCCTGGAGGGGCTCAATGCGCAGCACCAGCTCATTTCTGATCGTCGCAAACCGGCTTCCGGTCGATCGCGTGGGTGAGAAAGAGTGGCGGCGCAGCCCGGGTGGGCTGGTGACCGCGATCGCGCCCGTCATGCAGCGGCGCGACGGAGCATGGCTCGGATGGACCGGTGCGGCGGGGGAGGAGCTCAAGCCGTTCGACGACGACGGCATGCACCTGATCCCGGTTCCCCTGTCCCAGCGTGAGGTCGAGCTCTACTACGAAGGCTTCTCCAACGCGACGCTCTGGCCGCTCTACCATGACGTCGTCGCCACCCCCGTGTACTCGCGGGTGCTGTGGGACGCCTACCGCGCGGTCAACGAGCGCTTCGCGCGGGCCGCCGCCGAGGCGGCGGCGCCCGGCGCGGTGGTGTGGGTGCAGGACTACCAGCTGCAGCTCGTGCCCGCCATCCTGCGCAGGCTCCGGCCCGATCTGAAGATCGGTTTCTTCCTGCACATCCCGTTCCCGCCGGTCGAGCTGTTCTACCAGCTGCCCTGGCGCAAGGAGATCCTCGAAGGACTGCTGGGGGCCGACCTCGTGGGGTTCCAGCGGCCGGGCGGTGCCTCCAACTTCGTCCGCCTGTGCCGCCGCCTGCTGGGGCTGCAGAACTCACGCAACGAGATCCACGTCGACGGCCGGGTGGTCCGGGCCGAGGCGTTCCCGATCTCGGTGGACTTCGGTGAGCTGGACCAGCTCGCCCGCGATCCGCGCATCCGGCTCCGGGCCAAGGAGATCAGGGCCGAGCTCGGCGATCCCGAACACCTGCTGCTCGGCGTCGACCGGCTCGACTACACCAAGGGGATCGGCCAGCGGCTCAAGGCGTTCGGCGAGCTGCTCGCCGACGGTGCGGTCAAGCCGGGGGAGGCGGCGTTCGTGCAGGTGGCCACGCCCACCAGGGAACGCGTCGCCGAGTACGTCAAACTGCGGGGCGACATCGAGCTGAGGGTCGGCCGGATCAACGGCGAGCACGGCATACTGGGCACGCAGCCCATCTCCTACCTCCACCAGTCCTATCGGAAGGACGAGCTGGCGGCGCTGTACTGCGCTGCCGACGTCATGGTGGTCACGCCGCTGCGCGACGGAATGAACCTGGTGGCCAAGGAGTACGTCTCCTGCCGGCACGACATGCGGGGAGCGCTCGTGCTGAGCGAGTTCGCCGGGGCCGCCGACGAGCTGCGTCAGGCCTTCATGGTCAATCCGTACGACATAGAAAGCCTGAAGCGGGCCATGCTCGCGGCGATGCGGGCCACGCCGCACGAGCTCGCGCGCCGGATGCGCTCGCTCAGGCGCAGGGTGGCCTCGCACGACGTGGACAAGTGGGCCGGGAACTTCCTCGCGGCGCTCGAGTCCCCGGCAGCGGCCGCCCCCAAGCCGGACCCGGCCTGAGGCGCGCCGAAGTGCGCTGAACCACGCTCAGCTGAACCACGCTCAGAGGGCGTCCTTGGCGGCGGCGTCCTTCCAGGAGCGCCACTTCTTCGCGGCCGTGCGGGTCGCGACGATCCTGGCGACCTCCATGCCCAGGCCCATCACCACCGCGTAGGCGACCGCCTCGCCGAGACCGATGTCCGGTGAGTCCGCACTGGCCGGGGGCTTCTTGCCCGTGGTCTTCTCCCAGGCGAACCCGAGCACCTTGCGCGAGGCGAACCCCACGGCGAGCCCGATGAGGCCGCCCAGGATGCGCCACTGCAGGTCCGGCTTATCAGCGCTCTTGTCGTCCGACATGATTCCTCCTCAGTCCGACCCTATCCGCCAGGGCCGCTCCTACACGCCGTTCGGCCCATGGACGGTCTGCCCGGCACCGCCATGCCGCTGTTCTGAACCGGTAAAAGGGGTGCGCGCCCGGAAGAGGAACGTGCCAGTCTGGACGTGTGATCTCGCATAAGAGGCGTCAGGCCGAGGGTGTGCCCCCGGTGCTCGCCACCTTGGCCGCGTGGAGCTGGCGACTGCTGCTCATCGGCGTGCTGATCTACGTCCTGGCGCTGATCATCGGCCGGCTCAGCTTCGTCGTCCTGCCGGTGGCCGTGGCCTTCCTGCTGACCGCGCTGCTGCACCCGCTGACCCGCAGGCTCAAGACCACCGGGCTGCGCCCGATCTACGCCACCTGGATCACCATGCTCCTCGGGCTGGCGGTCATCGTGGGCGTCGGCTTCATGATCGGCGTGCGGGCGAACGAGGAGTTCCCCCGGCTGGTCGAGCAGATCCAGATCACGGCCAGGGGCGCGCAGGACTGGCTGCTGCACGGACCGCTCCAACTGAAGGAGGCGCAGCTCGCCGACATCGTCGACGAGCTGGGCAAGCAGATCAACGAGCGGCGTACCGAGATCACCGGCACCGTCCTCACCGGGGCCACCGCGGTCGTCGAGGTGCTCGCCTCCATCGTGCTGATCCTGTTCGTCACGTTCTTTCTGCTCAAGGACGGCGACCGGATCTGGGCCTGGTTCCTGCGCGCCTTCGGCGCCGCCGCGCCCCGGGTGGACCGGGCCGGACGCGCCGCCTGGGTCACGATCTCCCAGTACGTTCACGGCACGGTGGCCGTGGCCGCGATCCACGGGTTCATCATCGGAGTGGTCCTCGCCGGGATGAAGGTGCCCCTGTGGGCGCCACTCGCGGTGCTGATCTTCTTCGCGAGCTTCATCCCGGTCGTCGGCATCTTCTTCGCCGGCGGCATCGCCACGCTCGTGACCTTCGGATCACAGGGCTGGGTGTACGCGTTGATCTTCGTGGGCATCCTCGTGGTCGAGCAGCAACTGGAGAACCACGTGCTGCAGCCGTTCATCGTCGGCCGGGCCCTCGCCTTCCATCCCCTGGCGATCATCCTCGTCCTCGCCGTCGGCGGTGTGCTCGGCGGGATCGCCGGGGCCGTGGTGGCCGTGCCGCTGACGGCGGTCATCTACCGGGCCCTGCCCGAGCTGCGCCGCGATCCCGACGAGCCGATCGCGGAACCCCCTCAGGAACCTTCGGCGGGGACCCCCGCCGCGCCGCCCACCGGACCTCCCGCCGGGCCGTCCGGAGTCCCGCCCGCGGCGCCGCCGGCCAAGGAGGCCGCGGGGAAGGTGTCACCGCGACACGAGGGGTAGGAACCTGGCGGGCACGCCGGTGCGGGTGCTCACGGATAAACGCTCAGCGGTGGCGGTAGGGTCTGCGTCATGAGTGTGGAGGTGCTGATCCAGCGGCTCGATCCGGAGCTTCCGATGCCGACGTACGCGCACCCGGGCGACGCCGGGGCCGATCTGTACGCGGTGCGGGACGTCGAGCTGCTCCCGGGGGAGCGCGCCGTGGTCGGCACCGGTGTCGCGATCGCGCTGCCCGACGGGTACGCCGCGTTCGTGCATCCCCGCTCGGGACTTGCCGCCAGGCTCGGGGTGACGCTGGTGAACGCGCCCGGCACGGTGGACGCCGGCTATCGCGGCGAGATCAGGGTGACGCTGATCAACACGGACGCCAAGGACGCGGTACGGCTCCGGCGGGGCGACCGCATCGCCCAGCTCGTCGTCCAGCGGGTGGAGCGGGCCGCCTTCCACGAGGTGGATCGGCTGCCCGGCTCGGTCCGCGGCGCGAACGGCTTCGGCTCCACCGGGGCCTGAAAGCCCGCACATATCCAAGGAGTGTGAACGAAGTGTTCCGACGTCGGCGACGCGCGGAGGAGGAGACGGCACCTGTCGTCGCGGGGGTCGGGGAGCGGCCTGCCGCCCCCACCCGGACATCGGGTCCGTGGGACGCGCAGGAAGCCTATCCGGAGGCCGAGCGGGTGGACCTCGGCGGGCTGCTGCTGCCCGTCGGCCCGCGCTTCGAGATCCAGCTCAGCGTGACCGGGGACCACATCGACGGGGCGATCGTCCTGGTCGAGGAGAGCGCCCTGCGGGTGCAGGCGCTGGCCGCGCCCAAACGGAGCGGGATCTGGGACGAGGTGCGCGCGGAGATCGCGCGGGAGGTGACCGCCGCCGGCGGCACCGTCCAGGAGCAGGAGGGGCCGTTCGGGGCCGAACTGGCCGCGAGGGTGCCGCCCGCGCCGGGCGAGACGCCCCAGCCGGTCCGCTACCTCGGGGTCGACGGCCCCCGCTGGCTGCTGCGCGCGGTCATCAGCGGCCGCGCGGCCCTCGACTCCACGGCTGCCGAGATCCTCGAGAACGTGGTGCGCGACATCGTGGTGGTCCGGGGCGACGAGCCGATGCCCCCGAGGGAGACCATCCACCTGCGGCTGCCCGCCGAGGCACGACAGGCCATGGAGCAGCAGGCCATGGAGCAGCAGGCGGGTGCGCAGGAGGAGTTCCGGCCGTTCGAGCGTGGCCCGGAGATCACCGAGACCAGGTGACGTATCCTGCGAGCGGAGGTGAAACCGATGAGCACGCCGGAGCCCGCCAAACCGGGCGGTCTGCGCGGCTTCTTCCGGAGGCTGACCACAAGTCAGGCCGAGCTGGAGGCCGAAGAGCTCAGGGAGGACACGGGACGCCAGGGTGCGACGCCCATCGCCTCATGCGACGATCGGCGGCGGTTCCGCGTCGCCGGAACCCTCCGCACTGTCACGTTGCGGCCGAGGGGCGGCGCCCCGGCCCTTGAGGCGGAGCTGTACGACGGGTCGGACGTGATCGACCTCGTCTGGCTGGGCCGACGTAGAATCGCCGGAATCGAGCCAGGCCGAGTGGTACGCGCCGAAGGCCTGGTCAGCATCCAGGATGGCCGTAAGGTCATGTTCAATCCGCGCTACGAGCTGCGCCCGGCTGGTGGCCAGTGATCTACCGGGAGACCGTATGAGTACAGCGGACATGGCGGCCGCCCCGGCGGCGCACGCAACCGTTGAGGCGGCCGTCCGTGCCCAGCTGTCGAAGGCGTTGGGCGGCAAACGCGGCATCGTCGAGGCGGCAGTCCCCACGATCTTCTTCACCGGGATGTGGATCGCCACCCACGAGTTGAAGACGTCCCTGATCGTCAGCATCGCCGCCGCCGTGGTCCTGCTGCTGATCCGGCTGGCCCAGCGCACGACCCCGCAGTTCGTGCTCAACAGCCTCCTCGGCATCGGGATCGGCGCGTTCTTCGCGATGCGGTCGGGCGACGCCAAGGACGTGTTCCTGCCCGGGATCTACTACAACGCCGGTTACGCGGCCGTGATGCTGTTGTCGATCGTCGCCCGCTGGCCGCTGGTGGGCTTCCTCATCGGCTCGGTGACCGGCGACCCGACGGCCTGGCACCGCGACCCCGGTCTCGTCCGCCTCTGCTCGCGGCTGACCTGGCTGCTGATGCTGCCGTGCGTGGTCCGGGTGGTGGTGCAGCTGCCGCTCTACTGGGCGGGCCAGGTCACCGCGCTGGGCATCGCCAAGATCGCGCTTGGCTGGCCCCTGCAGGTCGCCGGGCTCGCGGCCATGGTCTGGGTGCTGGCCCGGGGCCGTACGCCCATCCACCCGCCGGCCGATTGACGCCCGAACCCGTGCCGATCACGACCTAGTGCCGCGACCGTCAAGGTTTGCCCGGAAGGAGCGGCGGCCAGGGTGGTGCATCGCAAGGCGGAGGAGGAGCTGAGTAGCGCGGAGCTACGAGCGACGACTCCAACGCCGCGAGGTGCCGCCCTGGACGACGCGACGAGGCAAAGATCGGCGGGAGGGGCACTAGTGGCCGGACAGCAGGTGGGCGAGCCGGTGCTCGACCTCCTGGTTGGCCACGAACAGCAGCTCGTCGCCCGCCTCGAGCGGGTCGTCGGCGGACGGTACGAGGACCCGGCCCTCGCGCAGGATCGCCACGAGGGCCGCGTCCTCCGGCCACGGAACCGATCCGGTCCGCTGACCGACCACCGGGGCGTCCTCCGCGAGGGTCAGCTCCACGAGGTTGGCCTGCCCCTGGCGGAAGGTCATCAGGCGGACCAGGTCGCCCACGCTGACGGCCTCCTCGACCAGTGCCGACAGCAGACGCGGCGTGGAGACAGCGACGTCGACCCCCCATGACTCGTTGAACAGCCACTCGTTCTTCGGGTGGTTGATGCGGGCGACCACGCGCGGCACGCCGTACTCGGTCTTGGCGAGCAGCGAGACCACCAGGTTGACCTTGTCGTCGCCGGAGGCGGCGATCACCACCTGGCAGCCGTTCAGTCCCGCCTCGTCGAGTGAGGAGATCTCGCACGCGTCGGCGAGCAGCCACTCGGCCCGCGGCACGCTCTCGATCTGGATCGCGTGCGGATCGATGTCGATGAGCAGGACCTCGTGCCCGCCCTCCAGCAGTTCCGCCGCGATCGAGCGGCCGACGGCACCCGCGCCGGCGATCGTGACCCGCATCAGTGCTCCTCGTGCGAAGGCGGCGCCGACAGCATTTTGTTGATCCGGTCCATGTCGCTTTCGGCCGCGACCAGGTGCAGGATGTCGCCCTCCTGGATCACGGTGGCGTCCTTGGGCACGAGCGCCTCGCCCATCCGGTGGATGAACGCCAGCCGGGCGCCCGTGGCGGCCTCGGCCGTCCTGACCCGGACGCCGACCCAGCCGGGGTGGAAGGGCACCTCGGCGAGGATCACCTTCCCCGTGGTGTCCCGCCACAGCGGCTCGGCCCCCTCCGGGAGCACCCGCCGCATGATCTGGTCGGCGGTCCACCGGACGGTGGCGACGGTGGGGATGCCCAGCCGCTGGTAGACCTCGGCCCGGCGGGGGTCGTAGATGCGGGCCACGACGTTCTCGACGCCGAACATCTCGCGCGCCACCCGGGCGGAGATGATGTTGGAGTTGTCGCCGCTGCTGACGGCGACGAACGCCGCCGCCGACCCGATGCCGGACTCCTCCAGCACGTCGCGGTCGAAACCGACGCCGGTCACCCGGCGGCCGCGGAATCCGGCGCGCAGCCGGCGGAAGGCCTGCGGGTCGCGATCGATGATGGCCACGGAGTGGCCGTTGTCTTCGAGGATGTGGGCGAGGGTCGAGCCGACCCGGCCACATCCCATGATCACAATGTGCATGCTCACCCGCCGTCGATAGTGGCGGTCTCCTATTGGAGACAGTATGTCGCGCGCTGCGCCATCGCGTGAGTCCGGCGCGACACTGGGCATTAGGCTCTCCAGTCGTGTCCAGGGTGACAGATCTCGTCAAGAGGCTGCTCGTGGGCCGGGCGCTGCGCAGCACCCAGCTCCACCATCAGCTGCTGCCCAAACGCATTGCGCTGCCGGTCTTCGCCGGTGACGCGCTGTCGTCGGTCGCCTATGCCCCGCAGGAGATCCTCGTCATCCTGTCGATCGGCGGCGTGGGTCTCTACGGTTTCGGCCCGTGGGCGGCGGCCGGGGTCGTCCTCGTCATGCTCACGGTGGTCGCCTCCTATCGGCAGAACGTGCACGCCTACCCGAGCGGCGGCGGCGACTACGAGGTCGCGACGACCAACCTCGGGCCGAACGCCGGTCTGACCGTGGCGAGCGCGCTGATGGTCGACTACGTCCTGACCGTCGCCGTCTCGGTCGCCAACGGGGCGGACTACGTCGGCGCGACCATCCCCTTCGTGGCCGAGCACCGGCCGACGGTGTCGATCGCGATCGTCGTCCTGCTGACCATCGTCAACCTGCGCGGCATCAGGGAGTCCGGCGTCGCCTTCGCCGTTCCCACCTACGCCTTCATGGTGGCCGTGCTCGGCATGGTGCTGTGGGGGCTGTTCCGGCTGCTCGTGCTCGGCGACCGGCTGCACGCGCCCACGGCCGACTACGAGATCGTCGCCGAGCAGGCCGACCTCGCCGGATTCGCCATGGCCTTCCTGGTGCTGCGCGCGTTCTCGTCCGGTTGTGCGGCGCTGACCGGGGTCGAGGCGATCAGCAACGGCGTGCCCGCCTTCCGTAAACCGAAGAGCAAGAACGCCGCGACGACGCTGCTGATGATGGGCCTCATCGCGGTCACGATGTTCAGCGGGATCATCTTCCTCGGCCTCAGATCCGGCGTGAAGCTCAGCGATCCGGCGACCACCGCCAGCCACGTCCTGATCCACGGGCAGCCGGCCGGCCCCGACTACTACCAGCAGCCGATCATCGCGCAGGTCGCGTCGGCCGTCTTCGGCGGCGGCTCGCTCATGTTCGTCGTGATCGCCGCGGTGACCGCCCTGATCCTGTTCCTCGCGGCCAACACCGCGTTCAACGGCTTCCCCGTGCTCGGGGCGATCCTCGCCCAGGACCGATACCTGCCGCGCCAGCTCCACACCAGGGGCGACCGCCTGGCGTTCAGCAACGGCATCGTCATCCTCGCGGCCGGGGCCTGCCTGCTGATCTGGGCGTTCAACGCCGACGTGAGCAAGCTGCTCAACCTCTACATCGTCGGGGTGTTCGTCTCGTTCACGCTGAGCCAGATCGGGATGGTCCGGCACTGGACCCGCCACCTGAAGACCGAGACCGACCCCCTCACCCGGTTCCAGATGATGCGCTCCCGGCTCATCAACGGCTTCGGCGGCTGCATGACCGGGATCGTCCTCGTCGTCGTCCTGCTGACGAAGTTCACCCACGGTGCGTACATAGTCTGCATCGCGATGCCGACGCTCTTCCTGATGATGAAGGCCATCCGGCACCACTACGACCGGGTCGCGGAGGAGCTCGCCGCGCCGGAGGAGGGCGAGATCGACGAGTCGATGCTGCCCGCACGCAACCACGCCATCGTGCTCGTCTCCAAGATCCACAAGCCGACGCTGCGTGCGCTCGCGTACGCGAGGGCGACCAGGCCGTCGAGCCTGGAGGCCGTCACGGTCGCCGTGGACGCGGAGGAGGCCGCCGAGCTGCAGGAGGAGTGGGACCGCCGGGGCGTCGCGGTGCCGCTCAAGATCCTCGACTCGCCCTATCGGGAGATCACCGGACCGATCCTCGAGTATGTCAAGTCGCTGCGCCGCCGTTCGCCCCGGGACGTGGTGACCGTCTACATTCCGGAGTACGTGGTGGGCCGCTGGTGGGAGCATCTGCTGCACAACCAGAGCGCGCTGCGGCTGAAGGGGCGACTGCTGTTCAAACCGGGTGTGATGGTGACGAGCGTGCCGTGGCAGCTCGCCTCCTCCGACCGGCTGAAGGGCCGGCGCGAGCCGATGGGGCCCGGCGCCGTCCGCCGGCGCTATGGAACAGGCCGGGACGAGCACGTGAAAACAGGAGGAGGTCGTGATGCCGGTTGAGCTCACGGTGGGAAACGTCGCCAACGGCGGCTGGTGCGTGGCCAGGCACGAGGGCCGGGTGGTGTTCGTCCGGCACGCCCTGCCCGGTGAGCGCGTACTCGCCGAGATCACCGAGGAGACCGCCCGCTTCCTGCGTGCCGACGCGGTCGAGATCCTGGAACCCTCGCCCGACCGGGTGACCCCGCCCTGTCCGTTCAGCGGTCCCGGTCGCTGCGGCGGGTGCGACTTTCAGCATGTCTCGCTCGACGCGCAGCGCAGGTTGAAGGCGGACGTCGTCGCCGAGCAGTTGCGCCGCCTCGCCGGCATCGACAGGAAGGTCGTGGTCGAGGAGGTGCCGGGTGCCGGGGAAGACGGCCTCGGCTGGCGCACCAGGGTGCAGTTCGCCGCCGACCGGGACGGCCATCTCGGGCTGCGCCGGCACCGCTCGCACGACATCGAGTACATCGATGCCTGCCCCATCGCGCATCCCACGGTCGAGGAGGTCGGTGCCGAGGTCCGCAACTGGCGCGGTGCCGAGGCGGTCGAGGTGGTGGCCTCCTCCGGCGGCGACCACGCCGTGATCGTACGGCCCGAGCCGCGCCGGCGGGTCGCCGTACCGGAGGTCGAGGCGGCCGTCCTCCTGGACGAGGGCAGGCGCGGCACCCGGGCACTGAGGGGGCGGGCGACGCTGACCGAACGCGTCGGAGGCCGCGACTTCCGGGTGACGGCGAGCGGCTTCTGGCAGGTCCACCCCGGTGCCGCGGCGACCCTGCTCGACGCGGTGCTCGCCTTGGGGCTGCCGGAGCCGGGGGAGTGGGCGCTCGACCTCTACTGCGGCGCCGGGCTGTTCGCCGCCGGGCTCGCCGAGGCGGTCGGCTCGGAGGGCGCGGTGCTCGGCATCGAGTCCGAGGCGCAGGCGGTGCAGGACGCCCGGTGGAACCTGCGTGATCTGCCCCAGGCTCAGATCGAGCGGGGCAAGGTCGAGGAGGCGCTCGACCGGCTGGAGATCGAACACGCCGATCTCGTCGTCGCCGACCCGCCGCGCGCCGGACTGGGCCGCGCCGTCGTCGACCGCGTCGCCGAGTTGGGGGCCTCCCGCGTCGTCTACGTGTCCTGCGATCCGGCCACCATGTCACGGGACATCGCCTGGTTCGCCCCGTACGGCTACCGCTTGGCCGATCTGCGGGCATTTGATCAATTCCCGATGACCTACCACGTGGAGTGCGTCGCGCTGCTGGTCAGAGACTGATCAGAGGGAAACCCCGCATCTTCCGGTGCGGGGCGCTTCCATCTCGGGGGGATCAGACGCGAACGCCCTCTAACCGCGCGACGACGCGGGAGAGGAGGTCACGCATCTCGATCTGCCCGGCTTTGAGCTCGGCGATGTCGTCTCTCATGATCGCCGTGTTCCTCTCGATGCTGCCGACGGACCGTTCCACGACGCCGAGCCTGTCTTTGATCTCGGTGACGTCGCATCTGATCTCGTGCATGTCGGACTCGAGGGTGCCGACGCGTTGTTCCAGGTAGGGCATGCCGCCAGGTTATGGGTTCGCCTCGGCGCCGGGTGGCGGAACAGGGAATTTCCCTGAGGCTATCCGGGCAGGCCGGAGAGGGTGCGGATGACGGAGATCGGGGGTTTCGCACCGCGCGTCGACAGCCAGGCCAGGCCGTGCCGCGCGCGGAAGGCGGCCAGCCGCCTGGCCTCGGCCACCCCGAGATCCCGGGAGCCGGTCAGCACTGGCGTGAGGGCGATCCGCCGCCAGACCGAGGTGCCGGACACGTCCAGCACACGTTCCAGTTGCCTGTGCGCCGATCGCACGGCCGCCGCCATCCCCTGGAGGCCGCGGGAGGACGGAACGAGCAGGTTGACGGTGTCGATCTCCGCGCCCGCTGCCCGCACCGCCCGGAGCATGCTCGCGTCCGCCGGGGAGATGCCGTACTCGGTGGCGGACAGGGTGAAGGTGATGCCGATCGGCCGCCCCCGGTCGCGTGCCTCGCGCTGCAGCCGTGCGATGGCGGCCGCGCGGCGGCGGGTGGCCGCCGAGTCCGCCGAGTCGTGGATCTCGAAGTCGAGACCGGCCGGATCGAACGCCTCGACCACCCGCCGGTAGGCCGCGATGAGGCGGGCCTCGCTCGGGCAGGCGGCGGACAGCTCCGGCCCGTACGGCCCGCCGAAGGCGATGTCGGCGTCTCCGCCGTCGGCCCGGACCAGGGCGAGCCGGTCGATGACCGGGACGCGGCCGGGCGCCGGGCGGCCGGTCCATCGGCCCGCCCATCGGAGCGTGCAGCCGTCCTGTCCCGCCGTGAGGTGGCCGATCGTGTACCACCTCGCCCACGCCGCGGTGTGCCCCGCCGAGGCGTCCACGAACTCGGTGTACGCCCGTTCCGGGGTGACCGGCAGCGGATCGGGCGTCCCCGACGCCGGCGTCGAGGGCATCGCGGAAGGCGCGGCCGTACGGACGGCGCCGACCTGGTGTGAGACGACCAGGGGCTCGGCGGAGGTGGGCAGCAGCCAGAGCGCCAGACCGGTGCCGGTGACGAGCGTCAACGCACCCAGGAGCACCAGGGATCTGGGCGGGGTGCCCGCTTCGCGGGCCGGCCGTGTCGACTCCATGCCGACTCCACCACCCACCACGAATAGTTGTGTTCTGACTACGTTACGCACACGTTAGCAAGGAGCCGTTGGGGCGGAGGAGATAATGGGCGGATGAAATTGAGGATCTTCACGGAACCGCAGCAGGGTGCTAGCTATGACGACCTGCTGACAGTCGCGCGGACGGCGGAACGGCTGGGGTTCGACGGGTTCTTCCGGTCCGATCATTACCTCCGGATGGGGGCGGGGAGTCCCGACCCGGGCCCCACCGACGCCTGGGTGACGCTGGCGGGTCTGGCCCGTGAGACGTCGTCGATCCGGCTGGGAACGCTGGTGACCGCAGGGACGTTCCGCCTGCCCGGGCCGCTGGCGATCAGCGTGGCCCAGGTCGACCAGATGAGCGGCGGCCGGATCGAGCTCGGTCTGGGCACCGGCTGGTTCGAGGAGGAGCACACCGCCTACGGCATCCCGTTCCCTCCGATCGGGGAGCGGTTCGACCGGCTGGCGGAGCAGCTGGAGATCATCACAGGCCTCTGGGGGGCGACCAAGCCGTTCTCGTTCGAGGGGGCCCACTACCGCCTCGTGGACTCCCCGGCGTTGCCGAAGCCGGCCCAGCGGCCCGGACCCCCGATCATCCTGGGCGGCGCGGGACCACGTCGCACACCCCGGCTGGTCGCCAGGTTCGCCGACGAGTACAACGTGCCGTTCCACGGCCTCGACGACACCGGGGCCGCCTACACGCGCGTGCGGGAGGCGTGCGAGGCGGTGGGCCGGGACGCGATCACGCTGTCCGCTGCCCAGGTGCTCTGCGCCGGCCGTGACGAGGACGAGATCGCCCGTCGTGCGGCGGCCATCGGCCGGGAGGTGGCGGAGCTGCGCGCGAACGGCCTGGCCGGCACGCCGGAGGAGATCGTGGAGAAGATCGGGCGGTTCGCTGAGCTCGGCGCCGAGCGGATGTACCTCCAGGTCCTCGACCTCGGTGATCTGGAGCACCTGGAGCTGATCGCGGCCGAGGTGCTCCCGCGCGTCTGATCGCCGTCTGATCGTCGCCACCGCAAATCGGTGGCGGGCGAAAGGGGCATCCGGCACACTTTGCCGGGTGCTCCTCACGATCTCGACCACCTCGCGCCCGGCCACGGACCTCGGTTTCCTCCTGCACAAGCACCCCGACCGGGTGCAGGAGTTCGGCCAGTCGTTCGGCACGGCCCGGGTCTTCTACCCGGAGGCGGACGAGCATCGGTGCACGGCGGCCCTGCTGGTCGAGGTCGATCCCGTCCGGCTGGTCCGCTCACGGGGCAGGTCGTCACCCGACTTCTCTCTCGGTCAGTACGTCAACGATCGGCCGTACGCCGCCTCCTCTCTGCTCGCGGTGGCGCTCGCCGACGTGTTCCGTACGGCACGGGCCGGGCGGTGCGCCGCGCGGCAGGAGCTGGCCGACGGCCCGATCCCGCTGGAGATCGGCCTGCCCGCGCTGCCCTGCCGGGGCGGGGCCGAGCTCGCGCACCGGCTGTTCGGACCGCTGGGCTGGACGGTGGACGCGGCGGCCGTGCCGCTCGACGAGCGTTTCCCGGAGTGGGGAGACTCCCGATATCTGCGGGTCACGCTGCGCGGCGCGCTGCGGCTGGCCGACGCGCTGAACCATCTGTACGTGCTGCTGCCGGTGCTGGACGACGCCAAGCACTACTGGATGGCCGGCGACGAGGTCGACAAGCTCGTACGCGCGGGGGAGGGCTGGCTCGCCGCCCACCCCGAGCGCGGGCTGATCACGCGTCGCTATCTCGGCAGGCGCGCCGCGCTCACCCGGGAGGCCTTCGCCCGCCTGGCCGAGCTCGGCGACGACCTCGAGGAGACGCTGGCGCCGCCCGTGGAGGAGGAGACCGCGGGTGAGACCGGCGGCGACGCCGTCGACGACTCCGGCGGCGAGATCAGGACGCCCCCGCTGAACGTGCTGCGCCGGGAGGCGGTGGTGGCGGCCCTGGAGGAGATCGGCGCCCGCACGGTGATAGACCTCGGCTGCGGATCCGGGCAGCTGCTCTCCGCCCTGCTGGCCAGGCCCGCCTTCACGCGGGTCACGGGGATGGACGTGTCGGCGTGGGCGCTCGCCATGGCCGGCCGCAGGCTCAGACCGGACCGCATGCCGGACGCCAAGCGCGCCAGGCTGGAGTTGTTCCAGGGGTCGTTGACGTACACCGACGCCCGGCTCGCCGGGCACGACGCCGCGGTGCTGATGGAGGTCGTCGAGCACGTCGACCCGCCGCGGCTGCCCGCGCTCGAACGGGTGGTCTTCGGTACGGCGACGCCCGCGCACGTGATCGTGACCACGCCGAACGCGGAGTACAACGTGAAGTACGAGTTCCTGGCCCGGGAGGGCGGCCCGCCCGCGCGGCGGCACCCCGACCACCGGTTCGAGTGGACCCGCGCCGAGTTCGCCGAGTGGACGGCCGGGGTCTGCGAGAGGTACGGCTACGCCGTGACCCTGCGACCCGTGGGGGAGGCCGACCCCGAGGTCGGGCCGCCCACCCAGCTCGCCGTCTTCACATCGAGGGGGAGACGATGAGCGCGCCCATGAGCGTTTCCGGAGTCGTTCCGGTGAACGTGCCGGAGATGTCACTGGTCGTGCTGGTGGGCATCTCCGGCAGCGGCAAGTCCACGTTCGCGGCGCGGCACTTCCGGCCGACCCAGGTCGTCTCGTCGGACTTCTGCCGCGGGCTGGTCGCCGACGACGAGAACGACCAGTCGGCCACTCCGGACGCCTTCGACGTGCTCCACTACATCGTCGGCACCCGGCTCAGGCGCGGCCTGCTCACGGTCGTGGACGCCACCAACGTGCAGTGGGAGGCGCGCAAGAAGCTGATCGAGCTGGCCCGCGCGCACGACGTGCTCGCCGACGCCATCGTGCTGGACGTGCCGGAGGAGGTGGCGATCGCCCGCAACGCGAACCGGCCCGACCGGGACTTCGGCCCGCAGGTGATCCGCCGCCAGCGCAGGGACCTCAGGCGGTCGCTCGGCAAGATCGGCAAGGACGGCTTCCGCCGGGTGCACGTCCTGCGCGGGGAGGACGCCGACCGGGTCGTCGTCGGCTACGAGAAGGCGTGGAGCGACCGGACCGAGCTGACCGGCCCCTTCGACATCATCGGCGACGTGCACGGCTGCCGGTCGGAGCTGGAGTCGCTGCTGCGCCGCCTCGGCTGGCGGGTCACGCCGGACGGCGCCGCGCACCCCGAGGGCCGCACGGCCGTGTTCGTCGGAGACCTCGTCGACCGCGGCCCGGACACGCCAGGCGTGCTCCGCCTGGTCATGGGCATGGTCGCGGCCGGCACCGCGCTGTGCGTCTGCGGCAACCACGAGCAGAAGCTGGTCCGTGCGCTGCGCGGCCATGCCGTACGCGCCACCCACGGGCTGGAGCGGTCGCTGGAGCAGTTCGCCGCCGAGCCGGCGGAGTTCCGGGAGTCCGCGCGGGAGTTCATGGACGGGCTGATGAGCCACTACCGGCTCGACGGCGGCCGGCTGGTGGTGGCACACGCCGGGCTCAAGGAGGCCTACCACGGCCGGGCCTCCGGCCGGGTCCGGGCCTTCGCGTTGTACGGCGACACCACGGGAGAGACCGACGAGTACGGCCTGCCGGTGCGCTACCCGTGGGCGAACGAGTACCGGGGACGTGCGATGGTCGTCTACGGGCACACGCCGATCCCGGAGCCCGAGTGGGTCAACAACACGATCTGCCTGGACACCGGGGT
Organism: Sphaerimonospora mesophila NBRC 14179 = JCM 3151; assembly: GCA_001552515.1. Taxonomy (GTDB): domain Bacteria; phylum Actinomycetota; class Actinomycetes; order Streptosporangiales; family Streptosporangiaceae; genus Sphaerimonospora; species Sphaerimonospora mesophila. Next base: position 15,520 of record BCRI01000037.1, on the reverse strand, counting down.
GGTCTTCGGCGGGCGGCTGACCGCGCTGCGCTATCCCGAGCGGGAGATCGTGTCGGTCCCGGCGGAGAAGGTCTGGTACGAGCCGGTCCGGCCGCTCGCCGCGCCCGCGGTCGTCCGGGATCCGGGCGTGCTCGACATCGGCGACGTGGACGGCACCCGGTACGTGGAGACGAGGTACGGCGGCCGCGTCAAGATCGCGGAGGAGAACTCGCGGGCCGCGCTGGAGATCATGAGCCGGTTCGCCGTGGACCCGCGCTGGCTGGTCTACCTCCCGCCGACGATGGCGCCGCCGCAGACCTCGACGCTCGACGGCTTCCTGGAGCACCCGGCCGAGGCGTTCGAGGAGTTCGCCGCGGCCGGCGTCGCGCGGGTGGTGTGCGAGGAGAAGCACATGGGCTCGCGTGCGATAGCCGTACTGGCCAGGACCCCGGAGACGGCGGCCAAGCGGTTCGGCGTCGCCGACGGCTCTGCGGGGGTCGTCTACACCCGCACCGGCCGGCCGTTCTTCGACGACCACGACCGCGCCGCCGGTCTCGTCGACCGCCTGCGCGAGGCGGTGCGCCCGCTGTGGCGGGAGCTGGACTCCGACTGGGTGGTGCTCGACTGCGAGCTGCTGCCCTGGTCGGCCAAGGCCGAGGGGCTCATCCGCGAGCAGTACGCCTCCGTCGGCGCGGCGGCCGCCGCCACGCTGCCCGAGACGGTCGCGGTGCTGGAGCGGGCCGCGCGGCGCGGCCTGGACGTGGCGGCCCCGATGGAGCATGCCCGGCTGCGCGCGCGCAACGCCGCCCTGTTCCGGGAGGCGTACGCGCGGTACTGCGGGCCGGTCTCGGGTCTGGAGGGCGTCCGGCTCGCGCCGTTCCAGATCCTCGCCTGCGAGGGCCTGCCGACCGCCGTGGAGCGCCCGCATGAGTGGCATCTGGACCTGCTGGGCCGCCTCGACGCCGACGTCATCACCCCGACCCGGCATGTCTTCGTCTCGCTCGACTCGCCGGAGGAGCGGGCCGCGGCGGTCGCGTGGTGGTCGGCGCTCACGGAGGCGGGCGGCGAGGGCATGGTCGTGAAACCGGCTCAGTTCACGCCGGCCCGGTTCACGCAAGCGCAGGTCACTTCGGACCGGCCCGTGCCGAGGCGGGTGCAACCGGGGATCAAGGTGCGGGGGCGGGAATATCTGCGCATCGTCTACGGGCCCGACTACACCGAGTCGCTCGACGTGCTGCGGCACCGGTTCACCGGCAAGAAGCGCTCGCTGGCGCTGCGGGAGCACGCGCTCGGGCTGGAGGCGATCACCCGGTTCACCGAGGGCGAGCCGCTCTGGCGCGTCCACGAGGCGGTCTTCGCCGTGCTCGCGCTGGAGTCCGAACCGGTGGATCCGCGACTGTGAGCGAACCGGCCCCGGACCGCTTCTGGGGCATCCGGTCTCAGACCCGAATGGCATGACCGGAAGAGTGACGCAGATCACTCAAGGCCTTACCATGAAGGGGAACATAGGCCGAGACCAGAGCGTTATCTCGGTAAGACGGGACCGTTCCGCTTTGAGAGGGCTGGGGGGTGCTCTTGGAGCGGGACAGTCCCGTCTTTTTTGCTGCCCGCGCGCTGACCACCGTCTTTACCGTCGCCGACGCCGTCGCCGCGGGCGTCCCGCCGCCCGGGCGCGGTAGTCTCAGGGCGTGATCTTGCCATGATGGGACACTCGCACGCACTGAGCGGGGCGGCCGTATGGCTGGCCGCCGCGCCGGGCCTGGTGGCGCTTCCCGACGCCCTCGGGATGCCGGAGCTCGCCGCGGTGACCGGCGGCATGCTGACGCCGCCCGAGTTGATGGCGGGCGCGCTGGTCTGCGCCGGGGCGGCCATGCTGCCCGATCTCGATCACCCCAGTGCCACGATCGCGCAGACCTTCGGCCCGGTGACCTGGCTGCTCAGCAAGGCGGTCAACTTCGTCAGCGGCGGGCATCGGCACGCCACACACTCGCTGCTGTTCTCCGTGCTCGCGGGCCTGGGCGCACATCTGCTCGCGGAGCGTTATCCGATCGGGCGCGACATCCTCGTCGTCTTGATGATCGGGCTCGCGCTGCGGGCGGTCGGGGTCGGCGTGCCGCGAAAGACCATCACCTCGGCCGTCATCAACGTGGCGCTCACGGCGGCGACCTTCGTCGTCTTCTTATCGATGGGCGTCACCTACGCGTGGCTCGGTGTCGCGATCGGCGTCGGCTGCCTCGTCCACGTGATCGGCGACTGCCTGACCGAGCGGGGCTGCCCGGTGCTGTGGCCGATCAAGAAGCGGTGGCTGTTGCCGTACGACATCGGGATCAAGACGGGGAAGACCTTCGAGAAGAAGTTCCTCGGCCCGGCCCTGTCGGTCGTCGTGCTCGCCCTGCTCTGCCTGCGGCTGATCCCGGCCTGACCCGATTACTGTTAAGTAACTTGATATCGAGATATCTCTCACGATATCTTGATGTCGAGACACCTGCCGACCTTGAGAGTTAGGCGAGCCTTAGTGCGGGTCGCCCTCGACGAGTGCGGCAGGATGACATATCCGAAAACCTGTGACAATCCCGGAAACCTGGGGAGGCGAACTTCGTGTCCGCGAACAGCTTCGGCAGCCGTGACACGCTGCGCGTCGGCGACGCGTCGTACGAGATCTATCGGCTGGACGCCGTCGAGGGGTCGGCGCGCCTCCCGTACAGCCTCAAGATCCTGCTGGAGAACCTGCTGCGCACCGAGGACGGCGCGAACATCACCGCCGACCACATCCGGGCGATCGGGGGCTGGAACCCGGACGCCGCGCCGAGCGTGGAGATCCAGTTCACCCCGGCCCGGGTGATCATGCAGGACTTCACCGGTGTCCCGTGCATCGTCGACCTCGCCACCATGCGCGAGGCGATGCGCGACCTCGGCGGCGACCCCGGCAAGATCAACCCGCTCGCCCCCGCCGAGCTGGTCATCGACCACTCCGTCATCGTCGACTACTTCGGCCACCCGGACGCCTTCCAGCGCAACGTCGAGCGGGAGTACGAGCGCAACCACGAGCGCTACCAGTTCCTGCGCTGGGGTCAGAGCGCGTTCGCCGAGTTCAAGGTCGTCCCGCCGGGCACCGGCATCGTCCACCAGGTCAACATCGAGCACCTGGCCCGTGTGGTCATGTCCAGGGACGGCGCGGCCTACCCCGACACCTGTGTCGGCACCGACTCCCACACCACCATGCAGAACGGCATCGGCGTCCTCGGCTGGGGCGTCGGCGGCATCGAGGCGGAGGCCGCGATGCTCGGCCAGCCGATCTCCATGCTGATCCCCCGGGTGGTCGGCTTCAAGCTCACCGGCAAGCTGCCCGCCGGGGCGACCGCCACCGACCTGGTCCTCACCATCACCGAGATGCTCCGCGAGCACGGCGTGGTCGGCAAGTTCGTCGAGTTCTACGGCGAGGGCGTGGCCTCCGTGCCGCTGCCCAACCGCGCCACGATCGGCAACATGAGCCCGGAGTTCGGCTCCACCTGTGCGATCTTCCCGATCGACCGCCAGACGATCGACTACCTCACGCTCACCGGCCGGTCGGCCGCTCAGGTCGCGCTCGTCGAGGCGTACGCCAAGGAGCAGGGCCTGTGGCTCGACCCGGCGGCCCCGGGGGAGGCGCGCTACTCGGAGTACATCGAGCTCGACCTGTCCACGGTCGTCCCGTCGATCGCCGGGCCGAAGCGGCCGCAGGACCGCATCGCGCTGTCGGAGGCGAAGGAGGCCTGGCGGGGCGCGGTGCGCAACTACGTGCCCGGCAGCAGCATCCAGGGCCCGGCCGACCAGGCGTCGGACGAGTCGTTCCCGGCCTCGGACTCCCCGGCGATCTCGCACAGCGAGGTCGGCGACCAGCCGCATGCGGCCCGGCTCAACGGGGGCCGTCCGTACCGGCCGACCCCGGTCACGCTGGCGGACGGCACGTCGTTCGAGGTCGACCACGGCGCCGTGGTGATCGCCGCGATCACCTCCTGCACCAACACCTCCAACCCCTACGTGATGCTCGGCGCTGCGCTGCTGGCCAGGAACGCCGTCGACCGCGGCCTGACCCGCAAGCCGTGGGTGAAGACCTCGCTCGCGCCGGGCTCCCAGGTCGTCACCGGCTACTTCGAGCGCTCCGGGCTGCAGCCCTACCTCGACAAGCTGGGCTTCAACCTGGTCGGCTACGGCTGCACCACCTGCATCGGCAACTCCGGCCCGCTGGACCCGGAGATCTCCAAGGCCGTGCACGCATCCGACCTCGCGGTGACCGCCGTGCTGTCCGGCAACCGCAACTTCGAGGGCCGGATCAACCCGGACGTCAAGATGAACTACCTCGCGTCCCCGCCGCTGGTCGTGGCGTACGCGCTGGCCGGGACCATGGACATCGACCTCGACAACGAGCCGCTCGGCATCGGATCAGACGGCACGCCGGTGTTCCTCAGGGACGTCTGGCCCTCGGCCGAGGAGGTCGCCGAGGTGGTGTCGAAGTCGATCAGCCAGGACATGTTCCTGCGGGACTACGCCGACGTGTTCAAGGGCGACGAGCACTGGCGGTCGCTGCCGATCCCGACCGGCGACACCTTCGAGTGGGCCGCCGACTCGACCTACGTGCGCAAGGCGCCGTACTTCGACGGCATGCCGGCCTCGCCGGAGCCGGTGTCGGACATCCACGGCGCCCGTGTGCTCGCCCTGCTCGGCGACTCGGTCACCACCGACCACATCTCGCCCGCCGGGTCGATCAAGGCCGACTCGCCGGCCGGCCGCTACCTGCGCGAGCACGGCGTCGAGGTCAGGGACTTCAACTCGTACGGCTCCCGCCGGGGCAACCACGAGGTGATGATCCGCGGCACGTTCGCCAACATCCGGCTGCGCAACCTGCTGCTCGAGGGGGTCGAGGGCGGCTTCACCCGGGACTTCACCCGGGACGGCGAGCAGACGACCATCTACGAGGCGGCGCAGAACTACGAGAGCGCGGGCATCCCGCTGGTCATCCTGGCCGGCAAGGAGTACGGCTCGGGCTCGTCGCGCGACTGGGCGGCCAAGGGCACCGCGCTGCTCGGCGTCCGTGCCGTCATCGCCGAGTCCTACGAGCGCATCCACCGGTCGAACCTGATCGGCATGGGCGTGCTCCCGCTGCAGTTCCCCGAGGGCCAGAGCGCCGCGTCACTCGGCCTGACCGGCACGGAGACCTTCGACATCACCGGTGTCGAGGAGCTCAACGCGGGCGGCACGCCGGCGACCGTGACCGTACGGGCCGGTGACGTGGAGTTCCAGGCGGTCGTACGGATCGACACGCCGGGCGAGGCCGACTACTACCGCCACGGCGGCATCATGCAGTACGTCCTGCGCTCCCTGCGCGCCAAGAGCTGACGCGCGCCGCCAAGAGCTGAGCGCTCCGACGCATCCATCACCGTAGCCGTTCTGATCGGGACCACCGTCCCCTCAGGGCGGCTACGGTGTTCCTACAGCATGTCGTAGATCCACTCGGCGATCTCCGACAGAACGTCTGGGGGGACGCTGCCGATCCTCGCGCCGAATCGCTCGGGCGAGATCGCGCGCACCTGTTCCGTCATCGCCCAGCTGGACTTCGGCAGTCCTGTTCCCTGTGGCCTTATAAAGATGTGATTGTCCCAATCTCGGAACCGCGTGGTCAGCGGGACGGCGAGAACGGGATCCCAGATGGTTCGGTTGACGCGGTCGTTGCTGACGACGAGGGCGGGACGGTCGTACCCCTGCTCCCGGCCGACTGGCTCGCCAAGGTCGGCCCACCAGATATCCCCTTGCCTAACCTTCATCGCTCTCCTCTGGAGACTCGATAAGTCCTTCCCATTCCGGAGCTATCCGTCTGTGTCGGGACGGGGGGCCGAGCCAGCGGTCGCGTTCCGCTACGTACTCCGCCCAGCTTTCTGGATCCTCTCTTCTGGTCCGCTCCATCTGTTCCGCGACTCGCTGCCAGCGGAGCTTCCTACGGTGCTCTCTGATGGCTTCGTCCACCACTGCCGTCATCGACTTTCCTTCCTGCTCGGCGAGTTTCGCGATCTCATCGCGGGTGGCGAGGCTGACCCTGATCGTCGTCGTCTTGGGTTCTGTGCTCATACGGGTGAGGCTACGGTCCGATCTACATTGGGGTCTACGGCCCAGCGGCCGTACAGAAGTCTATGGACGAGTGATTACTCTCGCAATAGATTTCGATTACGCACAGTTATTGTCCTGCTTCGACTGGGCTTGGGACGGATAACCCGTTGGCTGCCGTGCACGCTGCGGCGTTAGGGTCGGCCGACATGGATCATTCTGTGGTTTTGTTACTTATTGGGGGATTTGCGGTTTTCGTTGGGGCGTTGGTGCAGGGCGGGGTCGGGTTCGGGATGGGCCTGGTGGCCGCCCCCCTGCTGACGTTGCTCGACCCGACGGCCATGCCGGGGACGATCATGATCGTGAATGCCGCCATGCCCCTGTTCACGCTGGCGGCCGAATGGCGGCGGGTGGACTGGCGCGGCCTCGGCTTCGCCGTACTGGGGAGACTGCCGGGCAGCGTGATCGGCGGCTTCGTCGTCGTGTACGTGAGCACGAGCACGCTCGGCGTCGCCGTCGGGGTGATGGTGCTCGTCGCGGTGGTGCTGACCGCCCGGGCGATGGCGGTGCCGCGCAACGGGGTCACGCTGTCGGCGGCCGGCTTCCTCTCCGGTGTGACGGGCACGGCCACCGGCATCGGCGGACCGCCGATCGCGCTGGTCTACCAGAGCGCCCGGGGCCCGCAGATCAGAGCGACCCTCGCGATGTTCTTCTTCCTGAGCGCGCTGCAGTCGATCGCGGTGCTGGCCGCCCTCGGGCTGATGCCGCCGCGCGTCCTCGGTGCGGGAGCGCTGCTGATCCCCTTCGTGGTGGCCGGTTTCGCGGCGTCCGGCCCGCTGCGGCGCTACCTCGACGGCGGCCGCGTCCGGCTCGCGGTGCTCTGCGTCGCGGCCCTGTCCGCCTGCGTGCTGCTCGTCCAGAGTCTGTCCGGCTCGCACTGAACCGGCCGCGTTTCTTGATTGTTATGGCAGACAACAAACGTTACCTTCCTGTGTCTTCAACCGCAGGCGTCGGAGTCGTACGTTGTGCCAAACAACATTCATCAGCACGGCGAGAGCCGCGATCCGGCCAGGCCGTACCTCCCCCCATAGACCCCCAGCCAGAGAAAGGACCCGTGCATCATGCGCAAGGGGATCCTCAGCATCGGTGCCGCCGCGGCGGCACTCACCCTCGGCCTCACCGCCTGCGGGGGCGAGAGCGGTGACACCTCGGCCCAGAGCACGGACGCGGCCTCGGCCGCCCCGGCCAAGCCCGCCGGGAAGATCGGCGTCATCCTCCCCGACAGCAAGTCGTCCGCTCGTTGGGAGACCGCGGACCGCAAGTACCTCCAGGAGGCATTCGAAGCGGCGGGCGTCGAGTACGACATCCAGAACGCCCAGGGTGACAAGAACCAGTTCCAGACCATCGCCGACCAGATGATCACTAACGGCGCGACCGTACTGATGATCGTGAACCTGGACAGCGGCACCGGCAAGGCCGTTCTGGACAAGGCCCAGTCGCAGGGTGTCGCGACCATCGACTACGACCGGCTCACGCTGGGCGGCAGCGCCGCCTACTACGTGTCCTTCGACAACGTGAAGGTCGGCACGCTGCAGGGCGAGGGCCTGGTCAAGTGCCTGACCGACAAGAAGGCGGACAAGCCGATCATCGCCGAGATGAACGGCGCGCCGACCGACAACAACGCCACGCTGTTCAAGCAGGGGTACGACGGCGTGCTCCAGCCGAAGTACGACTCCGGCGAGTACGTCAAGGGCCCGGACCAGTCGGTCCCCGAGTGGGATCCCGTCCAGGGCGGCACGATCTTCGAGCAGATGATGACCCAGGAGCCCAAGATCGCCGGCGTGCTGGCCGCGAACGACAGCCTGGGCAACGCGGCCATCGCCGTGCTGCGGAAGCAGAAGCTCAACGGCAAGGTCCCGGTCACCGGCCAGGACGCCAGCGTGCAGGGCCTGCAGAACATCCTCGCCGGCGACCAGTGCATGACCGTCTACAAGGCGGTCAAGAAGGAGGCCGACGCGGCCGCCGCGCTCGCCGTCGCACTCGCCAAGGGTGAGAAGCCCACGGCGAGCGCGTCCCTCAAGGACCCGGAGACCGGCCGGGACGTGCCCTCCGTGCTGCTCGAACCCCAGGCCATCTTCTTCGACAGCGTCAAGGACGTGGTGGCCGACGGATACGTGAGCAAGGACGAGCTGTGCGTCGACGAGTTCGCCGCCAAGTGCACCGAGGCCGGCATCAGCTGACCGGCCGTCCACAGCGGGGCGCCGTCGCGGCGCCCCGCCGTACGCACGTCCGCCTCTGAACAATGGAGTGGCTCATCGTGTCCCAGGGACCGATCCTGGAGCTGCGCGGCATCAACAAGAGCTTCGGCCCCGTGCAGGTCCTTCACGATGTCGCCTTCTCGGCCCATGCCGGGGAGGTGACCGCACTCGTCGGCGACAACGGCGCAGGAAAGTCCACGCTGGTGAAATGCATCGGGGGCATTCACCAGATCGACTCCGGGGAGTATTTCTTCGAAGGCCGGAAGGTCCAGGTGCATGGTCCCCGGGATGCCGCGGAGCTGGGCGTCGAGATCGTCTATCAGGATCTCGCGCTCTGCGACAACCTCGACATCGTGCAGAACATGTTCCTGGGCCGGGAACGCAAGAGCGGCCTGGTCCTGGACGAGGCCACCATGGAGGAGATGGCGGCCAAGACCCTGGCGGGGCTGTCGGTCCGCACCGTCAAGTCGCTCCGCCAGCACGTCTCCAGCCTCTCCGGCGGCCAGCGGCAGACGGTGGCCATCGCCAAGGCCGTGCTGTGGAACAGCAAGGTCGTCATCCTGGACGAGCCGACCGCCGCCCTCGGCGTGGCGCAGACGGCGCAGGTGCTCGAGCTGGTCAGGCGACTGGCCGACAACGGGCTCGCCGTGGTGCTCATCTCCCACAACATGAACGACGTGTTCGCCGTGTCCGACCGGATCGCGGCGCTCTACCTCGGCCGGATGGCCGCCCAGATCAGGACCTCCGAGGTGACCCACTCGCAGGTCGTGGAACTCATCACCTCCGGGCGCAGCGGCGAGCTCGGGCTCGGGAACGGCAACGGAGCGACAACATGACCACGGAAACGCTCCCCGAGCAGCGCGCTTCCGACGCCTCGGTAGGCGTACACGTCAGGGGCTACTTCGAGCGGGTGCGCGGCGGCGAACTCGGGGCACTGCCCGCCGTGTTCGGCCTGGTCGTGCTCTGCGCGATCTTCTCGGTGCTGCGGCCGGCCTTCCTGTCGGCGGTCAACTTCGCCAACCTGTTCACCCAGGGCGCGGCGGTGACCGTCATCGCGATGGGCCTGGTCTTCGTCCTGCTGCTCGGGGAGATCGACCTGTCGGCCGGCTTCGCCAGCGGCGTGTGCGCCGCCGTGCTCGCCGTGCTGCTGACGCTGGAGGGCTGGCCGTGGTATCTGGCGGTCCTGGCCGCGATGCTCACCGGCGCGTTGATCGGGCTGGTGCTCGGCTCGCTGGTGGCGAAGCTCGGCATCCCCTCCTTCGTCGTCACGCTGGCCGCGTTCCTCGCCTTCCAGGGCGTCGTGCTGCTGCTGGTCAAGGACGGCACGAACATCTCGATCCGCGACAGCACGATCCTCGCGATCGCCAACAACAACGTGCCGCCCCTCATCGGCTGGTTCGGCGCGATCGTGGGCGTGGCCGCCTACGCCGCCATCCAGATCCTCCAGGCGCGCCGCCGGATGGCGCGCGGCCTGGTCGCCGACCCGATGAGCGTGATCGCGTTCCGGGTGGCGGCGCTCGCCGTCGTCGTGGGCGTGGCGGTCTACGTGCTGAACCTCGAGCGCAGCAGGAACGCCCTGATCGTGTCGCTCAAGGGCGTGCCGATCGTGGTCCCCCTGATCGTGCTGCTGCTGATCGTCTGGACGTTCGTGCTGCGCAGGACCGCGTACGGCAGGCACATCTACGCCGTCGGCGGCAACGCGGAGGCGGCCCGCCGGGCCGGCATCGACGTCGACCGCATCCGCATCTCCGCCTTCGTGATCTGCTCGTTCATGGCCTCGCTCGGCGGCATCATCGCCGCCTCCCGCGCCAACTCGGTCGACCCCAACACCGGCGGCAGCAACGTGCTGCTGTTCGCCGTCGGCGCGGCGGTCATCGGCGGCACCAGCCTGTTCGGCGGCCGGGGCCGGGCGCTCGACGCCGTGCTCGGCGGCGCGGTCGTGGCGGTCATCGACAACGGCATGGGCCTCATGGGCTACAGCGCGGGCGTCAAGTTCGTGGTGACGGGGTCCGTACTGCTGCTCGCCGCGAGCGTGGACGCGCTGTCGAGGAAGCGGGCGGCGGCGGTCGGCCGACGATGATCGGGGCCGGGCTCCCGCTAAAGTGATCTCCGACCCCACTCCGACTGACCTGACCGTTTTGACCGATCTGACCCACACGGAATCCGAGGCTGGCCATGATGCGTGCAGGTCCCTCCCAGGAGGAGATCCGCAAGCATAACCTCGGCACGCTGCTGCGCCACGTCCATCTCGCGGGCCCGACGTCGCGGGCGGAGCTGACCAACCTCATGGGGCTGAACCGCAGCACCATCATGGCGCTCACCGCCGACCTCACGGCGGCGGGACTGGTACGCGAGGAGCTGCCGAGGGACACCGGCCGGGCCGGACGGCCCTCGCTGGTGGTGCTGCCGGAGTCCGCGCGGGTCTACGTGTTCGCCTTCGACGTCGGAGTCGACCGGCTGGTCGCGGCGCGGGTCGGCCTGGGCGGGGTGATCCTGGACCGCCGTCAGATGGTCCGGCCGCGCCACGGGTTCGGCATGGACGAGGTCGTCGCCGCGCTCGCCGGGTTCGCCAGGCAGATGCGCCGCAGGACCCGGCCGGACACGATCTGCGTGGGGGCGGCGGCCGCCGTCTGCGGCGCCGTCGGCCGTACGGACGGAGTCGTCAGGTTCGGGCCGAACATCGGCTTCGAGGACGCGCCGTTCGGCGAGGAGCTGACGAAACGGCTCGCGATCGGCCTGAACGTCGCGGTCGGCAACGACGGAGACCTGGGCGCGCTCGCCGAGCAGGCGCGTGGCGTCGGCGTCGGCTGCCGGGATCTCATCTACCTGCACGGCGACGTGGGCATCGGCGGCGGGATCATCGTGAACGGACGGCTCCTCGGCGGCCTGGGCGGCTACGGCGGCGAGGTCGGGCATATGATCATAAATCCGGGCGGACGTCTGTGCGCGTGCGGATCGCGCGGCTGCCTGGAGGCCGAGGTGGGGGAGCGCGCGCTGATGGAGCACGCCGGCCGGTACGGCCAGGCCATCGGCGGCGAGGCCGTACGCGTGGTGATCGATGCCGCCGACCGCGGCGACATCGGGGCGCAGGACGCCCTGCATCGTGTGGGCGACTGGCTCGGCCTCGGCGTGGCCAACCTCGTCAAGATCTTCAATCCGGAGATGGTGATCTTCGGTGGCGTGCTGAAGGAGCTCTACCTGGGGGCGGCCGCCCAGATCAGGAGCCAGATCAACACCACGACGCTGATCGCGTCCAGGGAACGGCTCCGGCTGCGCACGTCGGCGCTGGGCGACGACGCCACGCTGGTGGGGGCGGCGGAGCTGGCCTTCGCCCAGGTGCTCGACGACCCCCTGGAGGCGCTGGTGCGCCTGGCGCCCTCGTAGCGTCTCCCCGGCCTCCGCCGTGAGCTCCGGGACGCCCGGGACGCCCGAGGCGGGGGAGGCGTGCGGGCCGTCGTCCGGCGATGCCTGGCGGAACTCCCCGCTCCGTGAAACGTTGGGACAGTCGAGGAGGTGGCCGGCATGGGCCGGGTAGCGCGGAAGTGACCCGGGAGTAAAGCAGAATCAAAGGGATTCGCGGGGAGTGTGTCAAGATTCAGCGCAGGCCCGGAAGTGGCGAGCGCTCCCGCGAATTAGACTGCGTGTCTGTTCGACGGCGAGCGGGAGAGGAAGACTGGTGGGGATTCTGGAGACGATCAAGGACCCGCTCGACGTCAAGCGACTGGAGGCCGGCGAGCTGCCCCAGCTGGCGGAGGAGATCCGCGAGCTGCTGGTCGCCTCCGTGTCGCGTTCCGGCGGCCACCTCGGCCCCAACCTCGGTGTCGTGGAGCTGACCATCGCCCTGCACCGGGTCTTCGACTCGCCGCGCGACCCCATCATCTTCGACACCGGACACCAGGCGTACGTGCACAAGATGCTGACGGGCCGGGCCGGCGACTTCGACACGCTGCGCCAGGAGGGCGGGCTGTCGGGCTATCCGAGCCGGGCCGAGTCCGAGCACGACCTGGTCGAGAACTCCCACGCCTCGACCGCGCTGTCCTACGCCGACGGCCTGGCCAAGGCCTTCCGCGTGCGCGGTGAGAGCGGACGCAAAGTGGTCGCCGTGATCGGCGACGGGGCGCTCACCGGCGGCATGGCCTGGGAGGCCCTGAACAACATCGCGGCGCGCCGGGACCTGCCGCTGATCATCGTGGTGAACGACAACGGCCGCTCCTACTCGCCGACCATCGGCGGCCTCGCCTCGCACCTGTCGTCGCTGCGCATGACCCAGGGTTACGAGCACGCGCTGGAGCTGGTGAAGAACAACCTCGGCCGGGTGCCCGTGGTCGGCGCGCCGATCTACGAGACGCTGCACGGGATCAAGAAGGGCGTCAAGGACATCCTGACGCCGCAGGTCCTGTTCGAGGACCTCGGGCTCAAGTACGTCGGCCCGATCGACGGCCACGACGAGCCGGCCGTGGAGTCCGCCCTGCGCCGGGCCAGGGCGTTCGGGGGGCCGGTCATCGTGCACGTGCTCACCCACAAGGGGCACGGCTACGCGCACGCGGAGAACCACGACGAGGACTGCTTCCACTCGCCGCGGCCGTTCGACCCGGTCACCGGCGAGGAGCGGCCCCAGCCGCACGGCTGGACCAACGTGTTCGGCGAGGAGTTGGTACGGCTCGGCGTCGAGCGGGACGACATCGTCGCCATCACCGCCGCGATGCTGCACCCCACAGGTCTGGCCCCCTTCGCCGCGGCGTACCCCGACCGCATCTACGACGTGGGCATCGCCGAGCAGCATGCCCTGACCAGTGCCGCCGGCCTCGCCATGGGCGGTCTGCACCCGGTCGTGGCGGTCTACGCGACGTTCCTCAACCGGGCCTTCGACCAGCTTCTGATGGACGTGGCGCTGCACCGGCTGCCCGTCACCGTCGTGCTCGACCGCTCCGGGGTGACCGGCGACGACGGGCCCAGCCACAACGGGATGTGGGACCTGTCGATCCTCCAGATCGTCCCCGGGCTGCGGGTCGCCGTGCCGCGTGACGCCGTACGGCTGCGCGAGCTGCTGGGCGAGGCCGTCGCGGTGTCGGACGGACCCACGGCGCTGCGCTATCCCAAGGGCGCCGTGGCGCCCGAGATCGAGGCCGTCGGCCGGATCGGCGGCATGGACGTGCTGCGCTCGGGCGGTGCCGACGGGGCCGACGTGCTGATCGTCGCCGTCGGCCCGATGGCCGAGGCCTGCCTGGAGGCGGCGGTGCTGCTCGACGCCCAGGGCATCTCGACCACGGTGGTCGACCCGCGCTGGGTCAAGCCGCTGGACGAGGCGCTGATCGGGGCCGCCGCAGCGCACAAGCTGATCGCCGTGGTGGAGGACAACGGAAGGGTGGGCGCCGTCGGCGACGCCGTGGCCCGCCTGCTGCGCGACGCGGACGTCGACGTGCCGGTGCGCACGTACGGCATCCCGCAGCGGTTCCTCGACCACGCCAAGCGACCGAAGATCCTGTCCGAGATCGGCCTCACCGGGCAGGGCATCGCCAGGAAGATCACCGAAGCGGTCGCCCTGCGCTCGCCCATGCTGGAGGGGCAACCTTCACGACAAGTCCAGCCGACGGACTGACAAACCACGAGTAAAACCCCCGGTTTCCGGGAAGTCTGCAGGTCAGCCACCTTACGAGGAGCCTGCGGATGAGCGTTTTCCGGACGAAACCGGTCGAGCAGTCCATCGCCGACGCCGAGGGCGGCGAACACCGGTTGAGGCGGAGCCTGTCCGCTCTCGACCTGACCGTCTTCGGCATCGGCGTCATCGTCGGCACCGGGATCTTCGTGCTGACCGGCGTGGCCGCGCGCCAGGCGGCCGGCCCGGCGGTCGCGATCTCCTTCGTGGTCGCGGCCGTCGTGTGCGGGCTGGCGGCGCTGTGCTACGCGGAGTTCGCCTCCACGGTGCCGGTGGCGGGCTCGGCCTACACGTTCTCCTACGCGACGATCGGGGAGTTCCCGGCCTGGATCATCGGCTGGGATTTGATGCTGGAGCTCGCTCTCGGGGGCGCGGTGGTGGCCGCCGGGTGGTCGGGCTACTTCACGTCGCTGCTGAAGAACTTCGGGATCCATCTGCCGGAGTCGATCGCCGGCGACCACGCGGTCGTCAACGTGCCGGCCGCGGTGATCGTGCTGCTGCTCACGGCCGTACTGGTCGCCGGGATCAAGATGTCCGCCCGCTTCAACGGCGTCATGGTGGCGATCAAGCTGGTGGTGGTCCTGATCGTGATCGCCGCCGGCCTGTTCTTCGTGAAGGGCGAGAACTACCGGCCCTTCATCCCGCCGCCCCACGAGGTTCCGGCCGACCACGGGCTGGCCGCCCCGCTCATCCAGGTCGTGTTCGGCGTGACGCCCGTGGCGTACGGGGTCTTCGGCATCTTCACCGCGGCCGCGCTGGTGTTCTTCGCCTACATCGGGTTCGACGTCGTCGCGACGGCCGCGGAGGAGACCCGCGACCCGCAGCGCGACCTGCCGATCGGCATCATCGCCTCGCTCGCCGTCTGCACGCTGCTCTACGTCGCGGTATCGCTGGTGGTCGTCGGCATGCAGCACTACTCCACGCTCAGCGAGTCGGCCCCGCTGGCCGACGCCTTCCGCGCCGTCGGGCAGCCCTGGCTCGCCACGATGATCAGCGTGGGCGCCATCGCCGGGCTCACCACGGTCGTGATGATCCTCATGCTGGGCCAGAGCCGGGTGCTGTTCGCCATGTGCCGCGACAACCTGCTGCCGCGTTCCCTGGCCCGGGTCCACCCCCGGTTCCGCACGCCCTACCGGATCACGATCGTCATCGGCTGCGCGACCGCGCTGCTCGCCGCGCTGATCCCGCTCAGCGCGATCGCGCAGCTCGTCAACATCGGCACGCTGTTCGCGTTCATCGTGGTCGCGATCGCCGTGCTGATCCTGCGCCGGACACGGCCCGACCTGCCGCGCGCGTTCCGCACGCCGTGGATGCCGGTGGTGCCCGTCCTTTCGGTGCTCGCCTCGCTCTACCTGATGCTCAACCTGCCGATCGAGACGTGGCTGCGGTTCCTCGTCTGGATGCTCATCGGAGCGGGCGTCTACTTCCTGTACGGCTACCGCCGCAGCCGGGTGGCCGCTACAGACGCGCCCGGGGCGCCAGTCCTCGAACGGTGAGCACGGCGCCGGACCGGTCGAGGCGTTCCCGTGGGACGCGACCACGGGAGGGC
>BCRI01000036.1 GCA_001552515.1 Sphaerimonospora mesophila NBRC 14179 = JCM 3151 | reverse complement strand
GGGGGAGGGGGAGGAGGGGGATTTGTGACGTGGGGTCAGAGCGCGGTGGTGACGGAGGCGATCTCGTTGAGAGGGAACTCCAGGTAGTCGCCGGCCTCCTCGCACCAGGCGTCCAGGACGCCGCTGCGCAGCTCGCCGTGGCTCACGGTCGCGGTGACCCCGTCGGACAGCGTGATGAACGCACGCACGTTCCGGTCCACCACACAGCCCAGCAGCGACTGCTGCGCGACCGGCAGCCTGGTGGCCATCCGTCCGATCACGGCCCAGGTCTGCCGTCCCGGGCCGGTGGCGTCCGCACCGGAGAGCAGGCGCCTGGCGTGCTCGCGCGGGTCGGGCGGCGGATCGGTGAGCGACCCGGGTGAGCCGGGCGATCCTGGTGAGGCGTCCGCGATGTCCTCGGTGCTGACGACGGCGGCCGGCCGTTCCAGTTCTGCGACCCGGCCTCCGGGCAGCAGGACGAGCCGCCCGCCCGTGGGGGGCTCGTCGCCCACCGGCACCGGGGCGTACCCTGCCTCCCGCAGCGCGGCGAGCGTCGTCCCGGCCGAGGCTGCACCGGCCAGCACGGTGGGGGCCAGGAGACGCAGCCCCAGCCCGGCCAGTCTCCGGTGCGCGGCGATCTCGGCCAGCAGAGCCGGATCGGCGCCCTGGATGATGCAGCCGACGGAGAAGACCGTCACCTCGCCGTGCCGGCGGCCCACGTCGCGGATCAGGTACGCCAGTGGCTGGGGCAGGGCGCCGACCTCGGCGAGCGCGGTGAGCAGACCCTCGGCGGTCTCCCCGCCGTCCAGGGCGCGCCGTACGCTCGCCCGGCTGAACCGCCAGACCGAGGCGACGCCCCGCGCCTCGCGGTCGGCTGCGCGGTCCAAAAGCGCGGCGAGCTCGACCGATGGCGGCCCGGTCACGACGGCGGTGAGGTCGGCGCCGAACAGCGCGGTGCGGCGTGCGCTCGCGAGCGCGGCGGCCGAGCGCTCGACCAGTGCCGGGTCGTGTTCGACCTCGGGCGCCCCCGCGTGCCCCTCGTCACCGGCGACCGCGGCCAGCGCGGCCAGCGCCCGGCCGAGGCTCGTGAGCGACTGCCCGGCCGCGAGGCCGAGCAGCCGGGCCTCATCGAGCACGGCGGGGGCGCACTCGTCCAGCAGCTCCCGGTCGAGCATCGGCGCACGCCAGTGGACCGACTGCACGAGCTCGCGCAGGGTGGCGAAGCCCCGGCCCTCGGGGATCCCGGCGAGCACGCCGAACACCGCCCACCGGATCCGCGCGATCGTCTCACCGGAGGGATCGTCGCCCAGCACGGTCGGATGGCGCTCCTCCACGCGGCGCAGCGACGACCGCTCCATGCGCCACCACGCGGCCAGCAGGACGCGCAGCCGGGCCGGGGCGTCCTCCAGGCGCCAGGCGTCGAACCGGTTGGTCGGAACGAGGAAGCCGGGGAACGCGCCCCCGAGCGCCGGGCGTCCCGGATTCGCGCCGCCGCCGTGCTCCGCGTACTCGGAGTGCTCGGATCGCTCGTCGAGGGCGATCAGCCGGGCGACCGCCGACACCTCGAGGATCAGCCGGGTCTCCTCCTCGGCGCAGCCGGTCTCCCTGGCCAGCCGCTTGACCTCCCGCACGCCGACGCCGCCGTTCTTCAGCAGCGGCAGCGGCGTCTTGCCGATGTTCTCCAGCAGTGTGGTGGCCCGGTCGAGCAGGTGCGGCGCGGCCAGGCTCATCGCGTGCTCCACCTCGTCCGCCGGGGCCTCGACCGTGGCGAGGTCGGGTGGGCACGGCGTGAACGGCCCGTGATAGTCGGGGCCCCGCAGCGCCAGCGCCACCTCGCGCGGCATCTCGGCGAGGTCCCACCGTCCGCGGAAGAGCAGCCCGTGATCGAGCGCCCATTTCTCCGGCGTTCCCGGAGTGACGAAGCGGTCGCCGGTCACGGTGCGGATCGGGCCGTCCCAGGCGAAGCCGTCGAGCAGTTCCATCGTGCCGTACGGCGCCCGGCAGAGCAGCGCGCCGAGGCGCTCGCTGTCGCTCAGCAGCGCCGAGATCCTGGCCGTCATCTGGCGTTTGCCTCCCTGCACGGGCAGATGCAGGTTGCGGCAGATGCGACGGAGTCCCTCGGGGCTGAGCCGCCAGGAGTCGAGGTAGGCGTCGAGGGGGTCGCCCAGGCCGCACGGGGCGGTCGACCAGCGGGCCACCGCGGGGGCGAGGTTGATCCGGCCGTCCGGCCCGGGCCAGGCGAGGGCGTGATCGTAGAGATGGTCGAGCCACGGGACCACCTCGGAGGTGCGCACGCCGAGGAAGCGGGCGAGGTCGTCCTCACCCGGTCGGCCGCCGACCACCAGGCACGCCTGCAGCAGCTCGAGGGGCGGCAGCGGGAGCCCCCGCATGACCTCCATGACGGCGAAGTCGTCGGTCAGGCGTACGGCGAGGGCGTCCATGCGGCGGGGCCAGGGCGCGACGATGGCGTCCCGGCGGTTGGCCAGGACACGGGCGAGCCTGTCTTCGTCGAGGGTCGTCAGCCAGCCGACCAGCTGATCGTCCATACCGGACTCCGGGGAGATGCCGCTCGGGCGTTACGCTCCGATCTCAGCACATCCGGGCTCGCCGCGCGGGCGGTTCGGGGCAGATCGCCTCCCGGTTCACCGGTTCAGCACCGAAGTTCAGCGATTCCGCGCGGGGAGTTCACCGGTTCCGCACCGGATCGGCGGCTTCCCGCGCGCCGGCGGGGGTGGGAACGCCCTCCCGGCGCGGCTCGCCGGCTCGCCGGGCGCGATCAGCCGGTCGTGAGCACGGCCCACACGACCTTGCCCTGCGGGGCGAGTGTGCACCAGCCCCAGCGCAGGCTCAGCGACTCCACGATGTGCAGGCCGAGGCCGCCCGGCTCGAACGGCGACGGTTCGCGCATGACCGGTGCGGCGGAGCCGGGATCGGTGATCGCACAGGTGACCAGCGGGCCGCGTCTGATCAGGGACAGCCGGATGACCGTGCGTTCTCGCTGATCTCCCGGCCCGACGAGCATCAGGCCGTGCCGCAGCGCGTTGGTCGCGAGCTCCGAGACCACCAGCTCCATCGAGTCGAGGAGCGTGGTCATGTGCCACCCGGACAGGGTTCCCGCGGCGAAGCTGCGGGCCGAGTGCACGGACTCGGCCAGGGGCGGCAGGACGAAGGTGGCGCTGCTTCCGGTGCTCGCACTGTTGCCGGCGGGCCTGGGTTCCAGCAGGTCGCGGGCGTTGTCCGGCCACCAGCCGAGCGGCGGCCACCAGTCGCGCGCCGCCCACGGCATCTGGCCACGAGTCAGGTTCGTGGACTGCACGAGATCATGATGCTGGACACTTCGTGCAACTGCAAGAGCGAATGCACGTGCAAGTGTGGTGTGCAGGCGCTACGGTTACCCCCAAACAACCCTGGGACGAAGGGGGCGATCTTTGACAGACTGTGAACGAGTCCACTAAGCGGAGGAATGACACGTGTCGATAGATCCACCCGGATCGGGTTCCACCGTTCGGCGCATCATGCTCGGCGCCAGCCTCAGACGGCTGCGTGAGGAGCGGGGGCTCACCAGAGAAGTGGCCGGATTCCATATCCGGGCATCGGAGTCCAAGATCAGCCGGATGGAGCTCGGCAGGGTCGGTTTCAAGACGCGTGATGTCGAAGACCTGCTCACGCTGTACGGCGTCGTCGACGACGACGAACGGCGTGGCCTGCTGGAGATGGTCCGCGAGGCGAACACGCCCGGGTGGTGGCACAAGTACGGCGAGGTCCTGCCGAACTGGTTCGTCACCTATGTCGGACTGGAGGAGGCCGCCGATGTGATCCGCACCTACGAGGTGCAGTTCGTGCCCGGCCTGCTGCAGACGGCGGCGTACGCCCGTTCGGTGATCCAGCTCGGGTATCCGGACGCGCCGGATGCCGTAATAGAACAACGTGTGCATCTACGCATGCAGCGTCAGGAGCGGCTGACGAACAGCGACGGGCCCAGATTGTGGGCCGTCATCGACGAGGCCGCGCTGAAGCGACCGATCGGAGGGAAGGCGACCATGCGCGAGCAGATTCAGCATCTGCTTGAGGTGGCCACGCTGCCCAACATCACCCTGCAGGTGATGCCCTTCCGCTTCGGAATGCACGCGGCCGAGGGCGGCGCCTTCACGATCCTCCGCTTCCCGGAGCCCGATCTTTCCGACGTCGTTTACGTCGAGCAGCTCTGGGGCGCCCTCTACCTGGACAAGCGCGAGGACGTCGATCCCTACCTGACGGCCATGGAGCAACTGTGCGTGGAGAGCACGACGCCCGGGGGCACCGCCGAGATTCTCGGCGATCTTCTCAGAGAGACATAAATGCAGACATATAACGGGATGCCCGCAAACGACCTAACCGGTGTCACGTGGCGGAAGAGCGCCCACAGCAACTCGACCGGCAACTGCGTTGAACTCGCCGAGCTTCCGGACGGCAGCGTCGCCGTGCGGAACTCGCGATATCCCGAGGGGCCCGCGTTGATCTACACCAGGGATGAGATCCGCGCGCTCGTGCTCGGCGTCAAGGACGGCGAGTTCGACGGCTTATTGGTTTGATCGTTTCCGGCGTGGAGATGGAGGGCCTGATGGAACCGGTGCCGGTGGGGCTGGTCGGAGCCGGTCCATGGGCCGACATGGTCCACGCCCCCATGCTGGCGGCCGGGCCGTACACGAGCCTGGCGGGTGTGTGGGCACGCAGGCCGGGGGCCGCGGCCGAGCTGGCCGGCAGGCACGGCGCCCCGGCGTTCGAACGGATCGAGGACCTCTTCGAGGTCTGCCGGGCCGTCGCGTTCTGCGTGCCGCCGGCCGTACAGGCGGAACTGGGCGTCCTGGCCGCTGCCGCGGGCAAGGCGCTGCTGCTGGAGAAGCCGCTGGCGGCCGACCTCGACGGGGCCAGGAGGCTCGCCGACGCCGTCGCGGAGTCGGGGGTCGCCTCGCAGATGGTCTTCACGTTCCGCTACTCCCGGGCGACCGCCGAGTTCCTGGAGCGGGCGCGGGCGCTGGAGCCGTTCGGCGGGTACGCGGCGAACATCTCCGGCGCCCTGCACGGCGGCCCGTTCGCGACCCCGTGGCGGCTGGAGCGCGGCGCGGTGCTCGACGTGGGACCGCACATGATCGACCTGCTCGACGCCGCGCTCGGCGACGTGGTCTCCGTCCGGGCGCACGGCAGCGCGCTCGGCTGGGCCGGTCTGCTGCTGGAGCACGCCACCGGCGCGGTGAGCGAGGCGTCGCTGTGCATGGCCGCCCGGGGTGAGACGCCGCCCGCCAGGGTCGAGGTCTACGGGCGGACGGGCAGCGCCCTGCTGCTCGGCTCCGACCTGGGTGAGAGCGTCTTCCCCGAGGTCGCCAGGCAGTTCGCCGAGACGGTGCGCCGCGGCGGGGGGCACCCGCTGGACGCCCGTCACGGCCTGCGCCTGCAGGAGGTCATCGAGGCGGCGGAGCGGCAACTCCGCTGAGCGGCCCCGCCGCCGGGCCCCCGCCGCTCGATCCCGCCGCTGAGCCCTCCGGCTGAGCCCTTCCGCTGAGCCGCCGCCATGAGCCGGGCGGTGCGTTGATCCGTCGGCTTGATACGGTACGTCCGACGCGTCCGTGCAGCGAAGTCCGGTGTGAGTCCGGCGCTGTCCCGCAACTGTGGTTCCCCGTCCCCGGGGACGAGCCAGGTCGCCTGCACGGCCGCCGACGCCATCAACCCTCGAGGAAAAGGGTGATCCGTCGTTTTCCGCGGGTCTCTCGATTCCCGGCTCTCCCCCTGGAGGACTCTCTCGTGAGGCCTTTCCGCACGATCGTCGCGGGCGTGTTGCTGGGTGTCGTCGGTCTGACCGGTTGTGGTCAGACGAACGGCACGGCCACCCCCGCCGCCTCCACAGACTCGGCCGCCCCCGCCACGTCGGCCGGCGCCTTCCCCGTCACCGTCCAGGCCGGAAACGGCGCGGTGACCATCGCCCAGCGGCCCGAGCGCATCGTGTCGCTCTCCCCGACCGCCACCGAGATCCTGTACGCCATCGGCGCGGGCGGCCAGGTCACCGCCGTCGACGACCAGTCCAACCACCCGCCGGAGGCGCCCAAGACGTCGCTGTCCGGATTCAAACCGAACGTCGAGGCGATCGTGGCGGCCAAGCCCGACCTGGTCGTGCTCGGCAACGACCTGGACGACGTCGTCGCCGGGCTGGGCAAGGTCGGCGTGCCGGTGCTGCTGGAGCCGGCCGCCGTCCGGCTGGAGGACGCCTACGACCAGATCGCCGACCTCGGCGCGGCCACCGGCAACGCCGACAAGGCCGGGGAGGTCGTCCAGGAGATGAGCAGGCGGCTGGACGAGCTCGTCGCCGCCGCGCCCAAGGACGCGGAGCTCACCTACTACCACGAGCTGGACAGCACGCCCTACTCGGTCACCTCCAAGACGTTCCTCGGTCAGATCTACGGCCTGTTCGGGCTGAAGAACATCGCGGACGAGGCCCCCGACGCCGCCGGCGGCTACCCCAAGCTGTCGGCCGAGTTCGTCGCGAAGGCCGACCCCGACCTGATCTTCCTGGGCGACACCAAGTGCTGCGGCCAGAGCGCGGCCACCCTCGCCGAGCGGCCCGGCTGGTCCGGCCTTTCCGCCATCAAGAACGACCGGGTCGTCGAGCTCGACGACGACATCGCCTCCCGCTGGGGCCCGCGCGTGGTCGACCTCGCCCAGGTGGTGAGCGAGGCCGTGGTGAAGGCCTCGGCGGATCAGTGACGAAGTGACGAGACGGTGACCCTTCTTCGGCCGCGCGGCCGCGCGCTGCTCGTCGCCGTGGCCGTGCTGGCCATCTGCCTGATCCTCGGCCTGGTGACGGGGGCGGCCGGGATCTCGCCGCGCGGCGTCGTGCTCGCGCTGCTCGACCGGCTCCCGTTCGTCTCCGTCGACCCGGGGCTGACGCCGGCCGAGCTGGGGATCGTCTTCCAGCTCCGGGTCCCGCGTGTGCTGATCGCCGCCATGGTGGGCGGGCTGCTCGCGATCGCGGGCGCCGGATATCAGGGGGTGTTCCGCAACCCCCTGGCCGATCCGTACCTGCTGGGCGCCGCCGCCGGGGCCGGGCTCACCGTGACGCTGGTCGTGGTGTTCCTCGGCGGCCGGGCCGGGGTGATCGCCGTGCCGGTGGCCGCCTTCGCCGGTGCCGTCGGCGGGGTGCTGCTGGCGT
Source organism: Sphaerimonospora mesophila NBRC 14179 = JCM 3151 (assembly GCA_001552515.1). GTDB lineage: Bacteria > Actinomycetota > Actinomycetes > Streptosporangiales > Streptosporangiaceae > Sphaerimonospora > Sphaerimonospora mesophila. The sequence goes on along the minus strand of BCRI01000036.1, from coordinate 48,975 downwards.
ACGCCCTGGGCCGCTCGGCCGGTCGGGGCGGCGGCACGGCCACGCTCGTCCTGGCCGGGGTCGCGGTCACCTCGTTCCTCACCGCGCTCCAGACGTTCGTGCAGCAGCTCAAGGTGGAGGAACTGCAGCGGATCTACGCGTGGATCCTCGGGAACGTCGGCGGCGGCTGGGAGGAGGTCTGGATGGTCGTGCCGTACACCCTGGTCTCGACGGTCGTGCTGCTGCTGCACGGGCGGCTGCTCGACGTGCTGTCGGTGGGCGAGGAGGAGGCCTCCAGCCTCGGCCTGAACGCGGGGCGAGCCCGCCTCATCGTGCTGCTCGCCGCGTCGCTCGCCACCGCTTCCGCAGTGGCGGTCGGCGGGCTCATCGCGTTCGTCGGAATCGTCGTGCCGCACGTGGTGCGCCGGCTCGCCGGATGGTCGTACCGGATCGTGCTGCCGGTGTCGTTCGTCGGCGGCGCGGCGTTCCTGGTGCTCGCCGATCTCATCGCGCGCAGCGTCCTGGCCCCGGCCGAGCTGCCCATCGGCGTGGTCACCGCGTTCGTCGGCGCGCCCTTCTTCGTCATGGTCCTGCGCATGACGAAGGGCGTGAACACATGAACGGCGGAACGTCCAACGGGGTCGAGGTGCGCGGTCTCGGCGTACGGCTCGGCGAGCGGGAGGTGCTCGCCGACGTCGGGCTGTCGGTCGCCGGCGGTGAGTGGCTGGCCGTCATCGGGCCGAACGGCGCGGGCAAGTCGACCCTGCTCCGCGCCATGGCGGGGCTGATCGCCTGCACGGGAGAGGTGCTCGTGGACGGCGTCAGCGCGCGCAGCCTGGGCCACCGCCCCCGGGCCCGGCTCATCGCCTACGCGCCGCAGAACCCCCTCCTCCCCCCGGACATGAGCGTGTACGACTACGCGCTGCTCGGCCGTACGCCGTACATCCCCTATCTGGGCAGGGAGAGCGCCCGGGACCGTGAGGTGACGGGGACGGTGCTGGAGCGGCTCGACCTGACCGGTTTCGCCTCGCGGCGGCTCGGCCACCTGTCGGGCGGTGAGCGGCAGCGGGTCGTGCTGGCCCGCGCGCTGACCCAGCAGGCCCCCGTGCTGCTGCTCGACGAGCCGACCACCGCCCTCGACCTCGGCCACCAGCAGCAGGTGCTCGAACTCGTCGACCGGCTGCGCCTGGCCGACGGGCTGACCGTCGTGACCACGCTGCACGACCTGAACCTGGCCGGACAGTACGCCGACACCCTGGTGCTGCTCGCGCCCGGCCGCGCCGTCGCGTCCGGGCCGCCCAAGCAGGTGCTGACAGAGCCGCTGCTCGCGCGGCACTTCGACGCGCACGTCCAGGTCGAGCCCGGCGCGGACGGCCGGCCGCTGGTGCGCCTGATCAGGCCGGAGGAACGGTGACGGCCCCCGCCGACGCCCCGGTGCAGGGGTCGCTGTCGCTGGCCCTCCGGGCGGTGGGCGGCATGCGGATGGGCACGATCCTGTGGCGCTTCGGGCCCGGCTGGCGGATGATCTCCTCGGCCGTGCTCGGCGGTGGGATCGGCCCCCGGGAGTGGGTGCTCAACGCGCAGGTCGACAAGGACTACGCGCGGACGGACCCGGTGGAGCATCTGATCGAGATGGGCCCCGCAGGTTCCGGCGTCGGGATGCTGACCGCCGCGATGGTCGAGCACTACACCCGGGCCGCCGACGGGGGAGTGGAGGTCGTGGCCACCGTCGGCCTGGGCGTCCCCACCTGGGCCGCCGCCCCGGCGGGTGCCGCGTCCGAGGAGGCCGGCCGCCGGCCGGGCACGATCAACATCATCGTCGCCGTGCCGGTGGCGTTGTGCGACGCGGCCCTGGTCAACGCCGTCATGACGGTGACCGAGGCGAAGACCCAGGCGCTGATCGAGGCCGGCTTCCCCTGCACCGGCACCGCCTCCGACGCCGTGTGCGTGGCCGTACGCGAGGAGGGGCGGCAGGAGCCGTTCGGCGGTCCCCGCTCGGAGTGGGGGGCGCGGATCGCCCGTGCCGTCCACCGCGCCGTCCTCGACGGCGCGCTCGACTGGCGCGTTCGGGCCGCCGGTACGGCACGGCCCTGAGCGAGATGGCGCGCTGTCCCGTTCGAGGCTCAGAACGGCACGGGCAGACGGCGGCGGTAGGCGACGAGAACGAGTGCCACCAGGCCGGTCAGCGTCACCACCGCCACGAGCCGGGAGATCAGCGCGGACGGTGAGTCGAGTGCGGCGGGCCTTCCCGTGTCGCCGGGGTTCGCCGGAAACGCGAACGTGCCGGACACGGTATGCGCGATGTGCCCGCTCTGCACCGTGAGCCGGAAGGTCCATGGTCCGTCCGGAAGCCGGGTGTCCAGTGGGACGGACACCGCGCCCGCCTCGCCCGGCGGCAGGGTCGTGCCCCGGGAGATCGGGTACGGCCCGGCCCGCAGGGAGGCGTGATCGTCGGCCAGCGACAGGTGCCCCTCCAGGTCGATGGCACGCTCGCCGGTGTTGTGCACGGCCGCGGTGACCACTGGGCGCCCGTCCGGCAGCCGCCGGGGGAGCACCTCGCCGATCCGGAACTCCGACGGCGGCTCGCCCCCGGGGCCGACGTCGAGGTAGGCGCGGACGCCGACCCGGTTGACGAGCGAGACGTTCCGCTTCGGGCCCGGTCTCCCGGAGGAGGCCTGAGCCCAGATGACGGCGTACCGTTCGCCCCTGGTCGCCGAGCCCGGCACGCTGATCGTGGCCGTCACCTCGGCCCTGCCGTGCGGCGGCAGATCGACGCCGGACCGGTCGAGTTCGATCCACGAGGTCAGTTCGTTGCGCGCGCGGCCGGGGGAGAACGTGAACGTTCCGCCGTCGATGGCGGCCGCGCCGGCGTAGACCTCGACATGCCGCGGCTTCGCGGAGCTGCTGGAGATCTCCAGCCGCCGGGTGAACGTCGTGCCGGGATTGACGTGATCGACGATGAAGACGCGGGCGCGTGGGTCGGACAGCCGGCTCTTCGGCGCCTCCAGCAGCCGGATGCCGATGGCGCCGGTTCCGTCGTCGTGTCGTACGTCCGCGGTCGCGTCGGCCGGCCCGACGACGCCGAGGACTCCGTACAGGAACAGGACGAGCAGCGAAAGCAGGAGGGCGGGCGGCGTCATCGGCGTGCGCGGTGGAAAGGGCGGACACGGCGGTGGAAGGGGCGGACGCGGCGGAAGCGATGGACGCGGCGGCGCCGGGTGATCATGCGACAGAGTGGCTCACCACACCGCTGTAGGCGCCCGCGACCGCGCCGGTCGGGACGTTGACCACGATGGTCGGGTTCCAGGTGGCGCTGTTGGAGCCCGATCCGCTCGCTTTGGTGAAGGCCGTACGCGATATCTCCAGCGACAGGGCGGATCCGGCGTTGGCCTGGCCGGGTGTGAAGGTGCCGGTGCCCGTGGTCGAGGTCGCGGCGCCGGACCAGTAGCGGACACTGCTGCTCGGGATGGTCTCCGCGGTGGAGAAGCCCCCCGTCTTGAAGCCGCCGGGCGCGATCACGGATGCCGTCCAGATGGCGGTGAGCGCGGCGCGCTGGTCCGACACCGTGACGGCGCCGAGCTGCCCGGTGATCTGGCCGCCGGGTGCGCCGCTTCCGATGGCGACGGGCCCGTTGGGAACGGTGATCGTCAGCCCGTTGGGCGCGTTCACGGTGAAGTTGACCGTGGTGGCGCAGGTCGTGGAGACGGGACAGGTGCCCGCCCGTGCCGGGAGCACGGCCACGATGGCCGGCGTCAGGCTCGCGACTCCCGCGCACACGACGGCGAGGCGGCTCAGGCGAGGACGGCCGATGCCGGGGCGGTTCGCGGACACGGTCGTCATCCCCTCCAACCGACTCATCCTCCTGGGGCACGCGGCTCATCCTGGGCCGGAATGATCGACGGTGCGGGCCGTGGCGGCGGTGCCCTGCCCACTTTTCATCGTGACTTTCGGATTCTTTTCCCTGATCCCCGCGGCCCGTCCCCCCGGGCAGGATGGTCAGGCCACGGAGTGGGTGACCGTGCCGGTGTAGGTGCCCGCGACCGCGCCGGACGGGACGGACACGACGATGGTCGGGTTCCAGGAGGCGGAGTTCTCCCCCTGAAGCGACTGGGTGTGGCTGAACGCCGTGCGGGTCACGTTGAGCGACTGCGCCGCGGATGCGTTGGCCTGGCCCGGGGTGAAGGTGCCGGGTCCGCCGGTGGCGGTCGCGGGGCCGGACCAGTACGACACGGCGCTGCTCGGGACCGTCTCGGCCGCCGTTTTGCCGCCCGTGGTGAAGCTCGTGGCGGACACGGTGGCCACCCAGCTGCTCCCGGTGCTGCCGGCTCTCGTGTCGCGCACCGTCACCGTGGTGAGCGCCCGGGTGATCTGCCCCCCGGGGGTGCCGCTGAGCAGGGCTCTCGTGTCGGGCACGGTGATCTCCAGCTCGGTCTGCAGGCGCTGGGGGATCCGTACGGCCGTGAGGGCGTCGGCGTGCACGGCCGCGGCCAGAGGGGGAGCCGCGGTCATGGTGGAGACGAAGGCGATCGAGGCGACCGCCGGCATCCCGAAGCGAGACATCGCTACTCCTTCTCAGCACGCGACCGAGCTTCCTCGGCATGCGAGGATCTTCGCGTCAACAGAAAGTAGCAGTGATGTCGCGCGTTGTGTCGTATCTCGTCGGCGAGGGGCACGTCAGCCGGTGAAGGCCACCGTATTGATCATGTGATCGATGAGCTGCCGCTCGCACCGGGCGCAGAAGAACGTGATCAGGGTCGTCATCCCGTCCTGACCCTCCCGGACGAGATAGGCGGAGAAGTCGAGCCGGCCGCCCGGCGCTCCCGTCTGCGCCGGGTCGCCGAGCACCCCGTCCAGCCGGAAGGCCGGTCGGCCGCCCACCGTGGTCGGCATCGGGGCGCCGGTGTAGCCGACCGTTCCCGGGAGCGACGACTGCAGGCTCTCCTGGAGCTCGGTCGGCGAGTCGGAGGTGCTGAGCGTGTTGCTCACCTGGGCGAACACGCCGACGGCGCGCTCCGGCCGGTTCGCGATGACCGGGTTGACCTTCGACCAGTCGGTGTTGCCGGGCACGGCGAACAGCGCGTCGAACTCGCCGACGGCCGGGGAGGCGATCATCCACTGGTCGGCGTTGGTCCTGGCCTCGCCCCAGGTCGACGGGTACGCCATGGTGAACGGCGCGGCCGTGCTGCCCGGATAGGTGTTCCAGGGGGCGGAGGTGTCCCCGCCCTTGGTGAGGATCAGCGTGGCCGCCACCGCGATCGACACCAGCACGGCCAGGCCGCCGATCAGCGGCCCGAGCGGCAGCCTGCGCCCGCCGCCCGCCTCGACCGGCTGCCCCGGGTGGGAGACCGGCGGCTGGGACGGCTGCGACGGGTGCGACGGGTTAGAGGGATGCGAGGGCTGCGAGGGATGGGATGTGGGTCCGGAGAAGACGGGTGGGTACGGCTGGGCGCCGGGATATGACTGGGCCGACGGCTGTGCCTGATTCGGCTGATGTGGCTGCTGTGGTCGATAGGGCTGCTGCGGGAGCGTCTGCGGCTGCCACTGCGGGTACGGCTGTCCGCCCGCCGGACCGGCCGCCGGCTGTTCGCCGCCGCTGATGGCGTCGCGGAGCGCGGAGACGAACTCCCGGCAGGTCGCGTACCGTTCGGCCGGGTTCTTGGCCAGGGCCCGGGCGAGCACGGGGTTGACCGCGTGCGGCAGGTCGGGGCGGTAGGGCGTGAGCGGCGGCGGATCATGGGAGACGTGGGCGTACAGCAGCGCGAGTTCGGTGTCGCGCTGGAACGGCGGCTGCCCGGCCAGCGCTTCGTAGACGACGCAGGCGAACGCGTAGAGGTCGCTGCGCCCGTCCACGGCGAGGCCCCTGATCTGCTCCGGCGCGACGTAGCGTGGCGTCCCCATGAAGTGCCCGTGGCTGGTCAGCCCCGCCTCAGCGGCCGAGCTCTTGGTCAGCCCGAAGTCGGTCAGGTAGACGTGATCGCCCTGGGCCACCAGGATGTTGGCGGGCTTCACGTCACGATGCACCAGCCCGCCCGCGTGCGCGGCGTCCAGCGCCGCGGCGATCTGGGCGAACAGCGGGTTGGCCCGGGCCACCGGCAGCTGACCGGTCGCCTGGACGAGTTTGCGCAGGTCACTGCCCTCGACGTAGCGCATGGCGATGAACAGCAGGTCCTCGCGCTCGCCCGCCTCGTAGATCGGGATGATGTTGGGGTGATCGAGGCTCGCCACCAGCCGTGACTCGCGTACGAACCGCTCGCGGAAGCGCTCGTCATGGGAGAGCTGCGGCGCGAGGATCTTCAGGGCCACCGCCCGGCCCAGCCGCTGGTCGCGCGCTCGGTAGACGGTGGCCATGCCGCCTCGCCCGATGACCGCCTCGATCAGGTGGTCGCCGAGCCGCCGGCCGATCAGCGAGGGCATCGAGGGGGTGTCCGTCATGTCACTGAGTCCACAGGATTGCCGCAGAAGCCGCAGAACCGGTGTCCCTGGCCCAGCCGCATGCCGCACTGGGTGCAGAAGTTCATCTGCGGCTGCCCGTGCGGCGGCCCGGAGGACACGGACGGCGACGACGGGACGGACGGCGCAGAAGGCACAGAAGGCACGGAAGGCACGGAAGACGTGGATGGCACTGAGGGCACGGAAGGCGCCGAGGGCGCCGACGGCCAGGAGGGATGAGAGGGCTGGGAGGTCCCACCGGGCGGCGAGGGGTCGCCGCCGCTCCCGCCGACCCCGGCCGGGTGGTGGGGCGGCGCGCCGATGACCTGTGTGACCGCGTGCGCCGGCCACGGCTCCGGCGTCTGCACGGGCGTGTCGATCGAGGAGATCCCCGGAGCCCCGGCGGCCGCCGCCACGGTTCGCCGGCGTCGCGACAGCGCCGTGGCCGCCGCGACCAGCACCACCAGGACCGCGAAGCCGCCGGCGACCAGGACCAGCGGGGAGACGCCGGACGCCGTCTCGACCGGCGCTGCGGAGGGCCCGGCCGTACCACCGGCCCCGTCCTCCGTCGCGCCCGCCTTCGCCCTGGCCTCCTTCAGATGGTCGATCGCGACCGCGTGGTCGGGGCGCAGGTTCAGCACCTGCCGCAGCACCGGGATCGCGTTGGCGAACTGCTTGTTGTGATAGGAGGCGAGGGCGGTCTCGTAGACGTTGTCGACCGGCCCGCGACGCGGGGTCACCCCGGCCGCCACCAGCGCGGTACGGATCTCCTCGACGGGGGTGATGGTCGTCGGGAGGCCGCCGCCGCCGGACAGCAGCCCGATGACCTCGCTCTTGGCGTCGTCGATGAGCGCGGCGCCCGGCGCCCCGTTCTTCAGCAGCGCCGTGATCTTGTCCTGCTCCTTCTCGGTGATGGTCCGGCTGCCCGGGGGATCCAGATGCGCCGTGTCCAGCTTGGGCGGCAGCTTCGCCGACGGCCTGCCGGTGAGCGTCATCACGTCGATCGACTCGACGGCGCCGCCGAGGGCGGTCCCGAGCGGCACGGTGGGCAGGGTCCCCTTCTCGCCGCCCTTGGCGACCTTCAGCACGGCCGGGGCGGCCGGGGCGGCGCCCGTCGTCAGGATCTGCGCGGGCAGCCCGCCGGGCGCGGGAGGATCGAGGTACGGAAAGACCGTCACGTTGACGGTGACCTGGGCGATGCAGGTCGAGTCGGTCTTCTGCGGCGGATAGCAGGCCTGGAGCCGCCGGTTGAGGTCGGGGTCGTCGAGCGTGTGCCGTTTGAAGTCCGCCGGGATCTTCACCTTGAAGTATTCGGCGAACACCCGGTTGGCCGCGTAGACCCTGGGGTCGCGGTCGGTCTGCACCACCTGGGTGGCGGTGACCACGACGCCGTCGGGGGTGACGGTGAACCCGCTGCCCTTCGCCAGCTCGCTGTCGTACTCCCTGACGACCTGCTTGATGATGCTCCGGTCGTCCAGCAGCGTGATCGACACGTGTGAGGACGACTCCACCCGCACGGCGCCGGGCGTGACTCGGTCGGTGGACCCGCTCGGATGGGGATGCATCGGCAGCGGCGCCGCCTGCGCGACCTGCGCCATCACCACAAGAGACACCGCCAGCAGGGGCGCCGCGATGGCGGCATGGGCCGCCGGCCCCGCGAAAAGTGAGTGCAGGCGGGGCATCCCGGCCTCCTATGCCTGATGTGAACAGTCCAAGGGTCTCAACGCGGACAGTGCCGGACAAGCCTTAGAACCGTGCCGACATCCAGTTGATACAGCCCATTGATCTATGCGTCGCTTGCCGATCGCTTGCAGGCGGATAAATCGGTCTCCGCTGCCGCCCGGAGAGCGATTACTGTTCTGACCATGCTCCCTTCCCGTCTCCCGCGGGCCGACCTGCTGACCGGCCTCGCCATCATGGCCATCGGCACCCTGGAGGCGTTCACCGTGGCGACCGCCTACGGTGCCAGCCAGAATCCGCAGCTGTGGTGGGTGGGGCAGGCCGTGGTCACCGGCGTCCTGGTCTGGTATCGCCGCCGGGCACCGGTCGCGGTGTTCATCCTGATGATCCTCGCGCAGTACGCCTGGCACCGGCAGGGCAACGAACAGTGCCCGGTCTGGCAGCTCGCCGCGCTACTCATCGTCTTCCACACCGTCGGCGCCCACCTGCCGTTCCGGCCCGGCTTCGCCTGGGCCATGGCCGGCATCCTCGTCTTCGACTCCGGTGCCGTCGACCACCGGATCCTGCCGCTGGAGGAGGTCATCTTCCTCACGGTGATGTTCGGTTCCGCCTACGCCACGGGCCTGGCGCTGCGCGGCTACCTGGTCCGCGCGCGCCGGATGGCCGAGCGGGCGGCCCAGTTGGAGATGGAGCGGGAGCGCCGGGCCGCCGAGGCGGTGGCCGCCGAGCGCAACCGCATCGCCAGGGAGCTGCACGACGTCGTCGCGCACAGCGTGAGCATGATGGTCATGCAGGCCGGCGCGCTGCGGCGGGGGCTCGGCCGGGCGAACGGCTCGTACGCCGAGCCGGATGCCCAGATCCTCGCCGGGATCGAGCAGGCGGGCCGCGATGCCGTCGAAGAGCTGCGGATCATGCTCGGCGCGCTGCGGATGCCCCAGGACGAGGCGCTGCCCCAGCCCGGCCTCGACATGGTGCCCAACCTCGTCGCCACGGTCGCGTCGTCGGGCCTGCGGGTGCACCTGGAGGTCGAGGGCGAAGCCGTACGGCTCGCGCCCGGCCTCGACCTGTCGGCCTACCGGATCGTGCAGGAGGCCCTGACGAACGCGGTGAAGTACGCGGGGGAGGCCGAGGTCCGGATCAGGATCGCCTACCAGCATGACTCGCTGGAACTGGAGATCGTCGACGACGGGCGGGGCGGGGGACCGGCGCCGTCCACGGGCAACGGGCTCATCGGCATGCGGGAGCGGGCCGAGCTGTTCGGCGGCTCACTCGACGTGGGGCCGCTGCCCGAGGGCGGCTTCCGCGTGCGGGCGACGCTGCCCCTCTCCAATTGGGCGCCGACGAGCGAGGCGACGAAGTGATGATCCGCATCGTGCTGGCGGACGACCAGGTGATGGTCCGGGCGGGTTTGCGCATGGTGATCGAGAGCGAGCCCGGCATGGAGGTCGTCGGCGAGGCCGGCGACGGAGTCGAGGCGGTGGCCGTGGCGCGGCGGGTCCGGCCGGACGTCGTGCTCATGGACATCTCGATGCCCCGGATGGACGGGCTCGCCGCGGCCAAGCGGCTCCTCGACTCGCCGCACCCTCCGAAGATCATCATGCTGACCACGTTCGACACCGACGAGAACCTGTACGCCGCGCTGCGCGCGGGGACGAGCGGCTTCCTGCTGAAGGTGTCGCCCCCCGAGCAGCTCGTGGCCGCCATCAAGGTCGTCGCGGCCGGCGACGGGCTGCTCGACCCGGCCGTCACCACCCGGGTGATCTCCTCCTTCGCCGGGCGGCGTGAGCCGGTGCGCCCGCCGCAGCTGTCCGAGCTCACCCCACGTGAGCTGGAGGTGCTGCGGTTGCTCGCCCGTGGCCTCACCAACGCCGAGATCGCCAGGGAGCTCTTCGTCGGCGAGGCCACGGTGAAGACGCACGTCGCCCGGGTGCTCATGAAGCTGAACCTGCGCGACCGGGCTCAGGCGGTCGTGTTCGCGTACGAGTCGGGCGTGGTCACCCCCGGCTCGGCGGACGGATAGTGCGCGGCCCACTCGGCGTTGCCCATCCGCAGCACCCGCAGCCCGAGGTAGCCGAGCACCAGGAGGTTCCCGCCGCCCCAGACCAGGCTGAGCGGGCCGTAGCCCGTGACGTTCGGCAGGATCCAGACGGCCGATCCCACCACCGGAACCCACCAGTGGACGAAGCCGGCGCGGGTCAGGGCGATCACCACCAGGATCATGCCGATCGGCCCGAGGAACAGCCACGGAAGCTGGAAGCCGAAGACCACCCCGGGTAGGTCGAACATCTCGTTGAACAGCTTCTCCGCCTGGTCCGGCGGGTGGTTCAGGCCGAGCCACCACTCGACCGGGTCGCCCATAAGCAGCGCCGACGCGTTGATGAAACCCAGCGCGGCGAACACGCCTCCGATGTGGCCCAGCACGACGCCCCGGCGGCGGGTCAGGTGCATCAGGCCGATCACGGCCAGTGGCAGGAGCACCCAGCTCCAGTGGTACAGGACGGACTGCAGTTGCGCCATCGCCGGGTTGTCACCGTAGCTCACGGCCTCGCGGTCGTCGCCCCACGTTCCCGGATCGACCAGGGTCGCGATGAACTGGAAGAGAGGCGAGACGATGAGCGTTGCTCCGATGACCGACCGCCGGAAGTCGATGGCGTCGGACAGCTTGAACATGATCATTCCTTTTCCGGTCGTCCGCTGAGCGCTGACCGCGGGACGGTAGGCGACGGCCCGGGCACCGCACATCCGCCGTACGGCTGATCCGATCTCACCCTCTTGGGTGACTTATCGCCCGGCCGGTGTTTATGTGTATATTTTTCTGAAGACAGCTCACGAAACGGGAGATTTTTTATGACGGCCTTCCCTTCGGTCCTGTTCGACGAGGCGCACAGCGAGGCATGGACGATCCGGCGTGAGATCGCGGAGCTCATCAATCCGGCGCACCCCGACGACAGCGGCTACGTGAAGGCCGCCGAGGTCCTGCGCCGCCTCGGCCATACCGTCCGTCCCCACGTCGAGGGTCCGGTCACACCCGGCCTGCTGGACGCGTGCGACGTCTTCGTGATCGCGCATCCCTCCGGCGAGCGCTGGGAGCGCACCACGGGGGCCGGAAGCCCGCGCTTCACCGCCGAGGAGATCGACGCGATCGAGGCTCACGTGGCCGGCGGGGGCGGGCTGGTCGTGCTCGCCGAATGCGAGCAGGACAAGTACGGCAGCAACCTCGCCGACCTGCTCGGCCGGTTCGGCGTCGTCGTCGAGCACACGACCGTCCAGGACCCGGTGAACCGCCACAACAACGTCGCCACCTGGGTCCTCGGCACGCCGCCGTACGACCCGGGGGACGCGCAGGCCGACGGGCAGGACCTGCTGGCGCAGGCGCGCCGGGCCTGCTTCTACCGCGCGGGCACGCTCGCCGCCGTCCCGGACGGCGCGGCCGTCCTGTTCGAGACCTCGCCGACCGCCGCCCCCGCGGGTCGCCCGCTGGCGGCGGCCGTACGGCACGGCCGCGGCCGCGTCGTGGTGCTGGCCGACTCCGACCTGTTCGGTGACGACTCGATCGACGACTTCGACCACGCCCAGCTGTGGGCCAACCTCGTCACCTGGGCCGCACGCGCGCCCGAGGACGGCCGCTCCCGTACGGCGCGGCACCGGCCGGAGGAGACCAGGAAGGCGGCGGTGGCCGCCGAGTTCGCCCGGCTCAAGGCGGTGGTCGAGGAGCTGCGCCCGCTGCAGGCGAAGGACGGCTCGATCAGCGGCGACCGGGACCGCGCGGCCGAGCTGGTCGCCCAGATCTGCGATCACGTGACCACGCTCGCCCCGGCCTTCCCGCACGACGGCGACTACCTCGACGCGGTGGTGGCCGACTTCCGCAGGTGGGTGTCGGACGGGCTGGGCGTGCCGGACTTCCTCGACTCGCTGAACGCCTTCCACCCCGACACCCAGCGGGTGGACGGGCTGGAGCACCTGGTCGTCTTCCCGATGTACACCCAGAACGGCAACCGCGACCGCAACGTCGAGGCCGTCTGGATCCGGGTGGTCTGGCCCGACTGGCTGGCCGAGCTCGAGCGCGGCGGCTACGACAACCCGATGTTCGTGCCGATCGTGTTCGAGGACTTCACCGCGGGCTACGACACGAACTCCGCCGTGCTGTTCCCCGAGACCGTCGCGGTACGGCAGGCACCGTCGCACTTCACCTGGGGCGCCATCTTCTGCGACCGGGAGGCCGCGAGGTTCCGCAGGGTCAGCGAGGCCGCTGCCGCCACGCTCAAGCTGGCGCTGCCGCCCGACGCCGCCCGGCTGCTCGCCTCGCAGGATCTCGCCCAGGACACCTTCGTCCTGTGGGACCTGGTGCACGACCGGACCCACAGCCACGGCGACCTGCCGTTCGACCCGTTCATGATCAAGCAGCGGATGCCGTACTGGCTGTACGCGCTGGAGGAGCTGCGCTGCGACCTGACCGCGTTCGGCGAGGCGGTGAAGCTGGAGGCGGCGGGCGTGCCGCACGCGCGGTACGTGCAGTACGCGATCCTGTTCGACCGGCTGTTCCGCTTCCCGATCACCGGCGAGCGGGTGCGCAACTACGACGGCCTCGGCGGCCAGCTCCTGTTCGCCTACCTGCACCGCAACGACATCGTGCGGTGGACCGACAACCGGCTCACGATCGAGTGGGCCCGCGTCGCCGACGGCATCGCCGACCTGCGCGGCGAGGTGGAGAAGCTCTACCGCGACGGCATCGACCGGTCCAAGGCGGCGCACTGGCTCGCCGCTCACCAGCTCGTCGCGACGTACGTCGAGCCGCACCCGGCGTCGGTGTGGCAGCGAGGTGTGCACGCGCTGCCGGCCGAGCAGAAGGCCATGGTGGACGCCGTGCTGTCCGACGAGTTCCCCCTGAGCATGTTCTACGAGGCGCTGCGCCGTAAGCTCACCGAGGTGGTCGAGTCCACGAGGGGCATCCGGGCCTGAGGCCCAAGGGTGCCGAGACTGTCGGATAGGGCTCGCTCGGAAGGGATGGGCGTGATGAGCAGAGTGATCCTGGTCGCGGGAGCGGGCGGCCCCACCGGGCAGGCCGTCGTACGGCGGCTGGCCGAGCGCGGCGACACCGTGATCGCGGTCGACCGGTCCGGCGCCGAGGGATGCCTGAGCGTGGACCTGCTCGACGCGGCGGCCGTCGCGGAACTGGCCGAGCGGATCAGGGCCGAGCACGGGCGGGTCGACGGCGTCGTCCACCTCGTCGGCGGCTGGCGTGGGTCGAAGACCTTCGCCGAGACCTCGCTCGCCGACTGGGACCTGCTGCACGACCTGCTGATCCGCACCCTGCAGAACGTGTCGCTCGCGTTCGAGCCGCTGCTGCGGGCCTCCGGTGACGGCCGGTTCGTCATCGTCTCGGCGCGGGCGGCCCAGCGGCCGACGCAGGGCGGCGCCGCCTACGCCGCGGCCAAGGCGGCGGCCGAGGCCTGGACGCTGGCGCTCGCCGACGCGCTGCGCGGTACGGCCTCGGCCGCCGCGATCCTCGTGGTGACCGCGCTGGTGCATGATGGGATGCGCGCCGCCGCGCCGGACAGACCGTTCAAGAACCACACCGATGTGCGGGACCTCGCGGCGGCCGTCGCCGGACTGTGGGACGAGGCTCCCGAGGCCGTCAACGGCCGGCGGATCGACCTCACTCCCGGCGCGAAGGATGGAGACCTCTCGTGACGACGGATGCCGTCCGCAGGCACGACCCGAAGGTCAAGGCGTTCGCCAGCGACAACTACGCCGGGGTGCATCCGGAGATCATGGAGGCGATCGCGCTCGCCAACGGCGGGCACCAGGTCTCCTACGGCGACGACGTCTACACCGAGGCGCTGCGGGAGGTCTTCCGCCGGCACTTCGGCGAGCAGGCCGAGGCGTTCCCGGTGTTCAACGGCACCGCGGCCAACGTGGTCTCGCTGCGTTCGATGTGCGCGCCCTGGGAGGCGGTGATCTGCCCGGAGAGCGCCCACATCAACTCCGACGAGGGCGGCGCCCCCGAGGTGATCGGCGGTCTGAAGCTGCTCCCGGTGCCGACACCGGACGGGAAGCTCACACCCGAGCTGGTCGACCGGCAGGCGTGGGGCTTCGGCGACGTGCACCGGGCCCAGCCCCGCGTGGTGTCGATCTCCAACGCGACCGAGCTCGGCACGCTCTACACCCCCGACGAGATCAGGGCCATCTGCGATCACGCCCACGAGCTGGGGCTGCTCGTCCACCTCGACGGCGCGCGGATCACCAACGCGGCCGCCGCGCTGGACCTGCCGCTCCGTGCGCTCACCACCGACGCCGGGGTGGACGTGGTGTCGTTCGGCGGGACCAAGATCGGGCTGCTGCTCGGCGAGGCCGTGGTCGTGCTCAACCCGTCGGCCGCCCGAGGCCTGCCGTACGTACGCAAGACCGGCATGCAGCTCGCCTCGAAGATGCGGTTCGTCTCGGTGCAGTTCGAGGCGCTGCTCGCGGGTGATCTGTGGCTGCGCAGCGCCCGGCAGGCCAATGCGATGGCCCGGCGGCTCGCCGAGGCCGTACGGCCCCTGCCCGGGGTGACGGTGGCGCGCCCGGTGGAGGCCAACGGGGTCTTCGCGATCCTGCCGGCCGACGTGGCCGACCGGCTGCGCAAGCGGTTCCGGTTCTACAACTGGAACGAGCAGATCGGCGACGGGATGGTGGAGGTGCGGTGGATGTGCGCGTTCGACACCACCGAGGCCGACGTGGACGCCTTCGTCGCCGCCCTCGCCGAGGAGCTCAGCGCCTGATCATTCGGTGCGGATGGAGGGCAGGGGCCGGGCGCCACGCGTGGTGAGCATCTCCTCCATCTGCTTGATCTCCGCCGACTGGGTGTTGACGATGTGCTGGGCCATGCCGCGTACCTCGGCCCGGTCGGACAGCTTCAGCAGGGCCTCGGCCATGTCCACCCCGCCCTCGTGGTGACGGATCATGAGCTGGAGGAACAGGACCTCGGCGTCCTTGCCCGCCGGCGCCTCCCGCAGTCGTTTCATCTCCTCGTCGGTGGCCATGCCCATCGACGCCATGATCTCCGCCCAGGGCCGGGGGGCGGCGGTGGCGCCGGTCCCGCCGTGGCCGCCGTGACCGGCCATCCACAGCATCGGCGGCAGGGTCGTCGACTGGTCGAGGCCCCACTGCTGGATCCAGCCCATGAAAATTCCACGCTGGGTGCTCTGGGTCGTGATGATGTCGTAGGCGAGCGTCCGCATCTGGTCGTCCGTGCTCTTGTCCCGCACGATGAACGACATCTCGACCGCCTGCGCGTGATGCACGCCCATGTCCCTGGCGAAGCCCGCCTCGGGGGAGGCGTCGCCCGGGGTCTGTGACCTGGTGAGGAACAGCAGCAGCGCGACCACGGCGACGACGACCGTGATCACTCCGAGGATCGGCGTGGTCCTCCCCGGCCGTGAGACGGTGTCGGGCGGCAGGCTCGTGTCGATGGTCATCGCCCACAGGCTACTCCACGCGGTGCGCATGGGCCCGGGGCCGATCGATCACATGTTCTGTGCTTGAGTTCTGGGCTTGCGCGGGGTTTATCCCTATACCCACTATTCTCCATACGCGCGGGGGGAAACCTGTGATCAGCGGCTGGAGGATTGATGGCGAAGGACAAGTCGCAGGCGAGACGTGAGCACCTCGCCCGCATGCGCGCCGAGCAGAAGCGCAAGGAGCGGCGCGTGGCCCTCCTGATGTGGGGAATCGGCGGTCTCGTCATCGTCGTGCTGGTCGGCCTGGTCGCGGTCTACGTGGTCAACGACCGGTCGAGCAAGTCGCTCGACGGGGTGGCGAGCTACAAGTACGAGGGCTCCGACCACAGCTGGGACAAGGTCGCCTACACCGAGACGCCGCCCGTCGGCGGCCGGCACAACTACATCTGGCAGAACTGCGGCATCTATGACAAGCCCATCCACAACGAGCATGCCGTCCACTCGCTGGAGCACGGCGCGGTGTGGATCACCTATCAGCCCGACCTGCCGAAGGCGGAGGTGGACAAGCTGAAGACGCTGGCCTCCGCCGATTACATGCTGCTCAGCCCGTACCCCGGGCTGCCCGCCAAGATCGTGGCCAGCTCCTGGAACCACCAGCTCAAGTTCGACAGCGCCGACGATCCCCGCCTGCCGGTCTACATCAAGAAGTACAAGCAGAACCCGGCCTACACCCCGGAGTTCGGCGCGGCCTGCAGCAGCGGCATCGGCACCACGGCGGAGCAGCCGCTCCCGCCGCCGACGGCGGCCGACCCCCACGAGTCCGCCGCTCCCGAGGAGTCGCCCACCTCGCAGGAGTCGGCCGCACCCCAGGAGTCGGCGAGCCCGTCGCCTGCCGCCTCCTGACGACGACCACCACCACCCACCCCCGTGATCTTGCGAATACTCGCATGTCTACGCCGTGAGCAGGTACTTTCCGTTACATGATCTTGCAGTTCCTTGCAGGTTCGGTGCCTGAGCT
This sequence comes from Sphaerimonospora mesophila NBRC 14179 = JCM 3151, assembly GCA_001552515.1. Classification (GTDB taxonomy): domain Bacteria; phylum Actinomycetota; class Actinomycetes; order Streptosporangiales; family Streptosporangiaceae; genus Sphaerimonospora; species Sphaerimonospora mesophila. Next base: position 32,430 of record BCRI01000036.1, on the reverse strand, counting down.
GCGAAAACGATGTCCGTGATCTTGCGCTTTGCGTTGGACTGCAAGATCACGCCATCCGTCCCCGCATGTCAGGCGCCTTGTCTGCGAGAAACTGCAAGATCACGGGATGGAAGTGCCCAGCTCGGGGGGCGTCCTTGCGAGAAACTGCAAGATCACGGGGATGGGGGGTTCGGGGGGGGGGTGTCGTTTTGCCGGATGATTACCCGCCCTTGGCCTACCTCGGTAGGCTCTGCGGGCGATGGCAGGGATCGAGGACGGGATGCGGAACGAGCGCCAGGAGGAGCCCGAGCCGGGCGTGGACCCGGAGGCGGGCGGGGCCGCCGAAATCGGCGGAGAACGGCGCGAGGGCGCCGTTCCGGACTCGGACGCCCCCGAATCACCACATGAGCCGAGGCCGCCACAGGACCCCGGACCGCCGGGGCAGCCGCAGGCCGCCCGGGGGACGACGCTGGCCCTTGTCATCGCCCTCGCCCTGGTCGTCGTGATGACCGGCGCTCTCGGCGCCGTGGCCGTCGTGATGACCCGCAATCCGGACGCGGCGCCGCTCTCACGGGTGTCGCTGCGCCAGCTGGCGACGCCCGTGCACTTCGCCCCGGTGGTCGGGGTCAAGGCCGCGCCCTGCACCGAGACCGACGCGGTCCCCGACGACACGGGCACCACGTGCTACCAGCTCGATCCCGGCGTCACGGTGACGACCGTACAGAAGATCGAGGAGGTGCCGGAGCGCGATGGGAGCTACTCCCTGCGGCTCGTCCTGTCCCCGGCCAACCTGGACCAGATCGCCGATCTGACCCGGGAGACCATCAAACAGCAGCTCGCGATCGTCGCGGGAGACAAGGTGGTCGCCGCCCCCCGGGTCGAGCAGGAGATCACCCAGGACAGCCTGGCGGTAGCGGGCTTCACCAAGGAGCAGGCCGACGCGCTGTTCACCCTGCTCACCGGCGCCACCGCCCCCCAGACCACCCAGACCACCCAGCCCACGCAGCCGACCCAGCCGGCGTTCACCCAGCCGCAGACCGAGCCCACGACGCAGACCGAGCCCACGACGCAGACCCAGCCCACCGCGTACACCGAGCCGACAGCGCAGACCACACAGCCGATGTTCACGGGGACGCCGACCGATGCCGCGACCCAGCCGGTGGCCGACCGGCCCGCGACCACCGCGACCACCGGGGCCACCGGGGCCACGGGCACGGGGGGACGGACGCAGCAGCGGTTCGCGAGCTGCGAGGATGCCACCGCCAACGGCTTCGGGCCGTACACCAAGGGAGTGCACGCCGAGTACTACTGGTACAAGGACGTGGACGGCGACGGCGTCGCCTGCGACTCCGGCGACCTCGCCTGAGATCAGGCGTCCGCCGGCGTGAGCGCGATGTCCTCGGGACGGATCGGGACGCGGGTGAGCGGCAGGCCCGTCGCGGCCCGTACGGCCGCCGCCACCGCCGGCGTCGACGACAGCGTGGGCGGCTCCCCGGCGCCGCGCAGCCCGTACGGCGCATGCGGATCGGGGTTCTCCAGAATCGACAGCCGCATGGGCGGCATGTCGAGGACGGTGGGGATCAGGTAGTCGGTGAACGAGGGGTTCAGCACCCGGCCGTCGCGCACCTGGATCTCCTCCATGAGCGCCAGGCCGAGCCCCTGGGCGGAGCCGCCGTGGATCTGCCCTTCCAGGGCCAGCGGGTTGAGGATCCTGCCGACGTCCTGGACGGCGGCCAGCTCGACGACCTTGACCAGACCGAGCTCGACGTCCACGTCGACGACGGCCCGGTGGACGCACAGCGCGAGCTGGGTGTGGGTGTCGCCCTGGCCGGTGACCGGATCCATCGGCTCGGTCGGCCGGTGGCGATATTCCCGCGTCTCCTCCACCGGGCCGAACCGTTCGAGAAGCTCCACCAGCGCCCGCCCGGGGTGGTCGGCGCGCAACGCGTCGAGGCGCCGCCGTACGGCCTCGCAGGCGGTCTTGACCGCGCCGCCCGTGACGTACGACTGCCGTGACGCGGAAGAGGAGCCGGCCGAGCCGACCGTGGTGTCGGCCGGGGCGACGGTCACCCGGTCGATGCCCAGCTCGGTGCGGGCGATCTGGGCCTGGATCGTGACCAGGCCCTGGCCGACCTCGGCCGCCGCGGTGTGCACGAGCACGTGCGGTTCGCCGCCCAGCGACTCGACCCGCACCCGGGCCGTCGAGTAGTCGTCGGAGCCCTCGGAGAAGCAGATGTTCTTGAGGCCGACGGCGTATCCGACGCCCCGGCGCACGCCCTCGCCGTGCGTCGTCTGCGAGACGCCGCCCGGCAGCAGCCGCAGGTCGGCGGGGACGGCGACCGGCTCGGGCAGCGGCATGGCCGCGAGCTCGGCGAGCATCTCGGCGAGCGGCGCCGGCGTGTCGATCAGCTGTCCGGTGGCGATCCTGGAGCCCTGCGAGACCGCGTTGCGCATCCGGATCTCGACGGGCGACAGCCCGCAGGCCTCCGCCAGCCGGTCCATCTGCGACTCGTAGGCGTAGCACGCCTGAACCGCCCCGAACCCGCGCATCGCCCCGCACGGCGGGTTGTTCGTGTAGACGCCGTAGGCGTCGACGCTGATGTTCGCCACCTCGTACGGCCCGACGCCGAGGGAGGCGGCGTTGCCGACCACGGCCGGGGTGGACGAGCAGTAGGCGCCCCCGTCCAGCACGATCTCGGCCTTGACGTAGACCAGCCGGCCGTCGCGCGTCGCGCCGTGCTCGTAGCGCATCCGCGCGGGGTGCCGGTGGACGTGCCCGAAGAACGACTCCTCCCGGCCGTACACCATCTTGACCGGCCGGCCCGTACGCAGCGCCAGCATCGCGGCGTGGATCTGCATCGACAGGTCCTCGCGGGCGCCGAAAGCGCCGCCGACCCCGGCGAGCGACAGCCGCACCCGGTCGGCCGGCAGGCCGAGGCACGGCGCGATCTGGTCCCGGTCGGCGTGCAGCCACTGCGTCGCGACGTACAGGTCCACCCCGCCGTCCTCGGCCGGCACCGCGAGGCCGGACTCGGGGCCGAGGAAGGCCTGGTCCTGCATGCCCACCTCGTACTCGCCGGTGACGACGACCTCGGCGGCCGGGGCGGCCGCCGCGACGTCGCCCACCCTGACCGGCTGGTGCCGTACCAGATTGCCGCCCGGGTGGACGAGGGGGCAGTCCGGGTCGAAAGCGGCGCGCTCCGGATCGACGACCGCCTCGCGCGGCGCGTACTCGACCACGATCGCCGCGGCGGCCCGCCGGGCGGTCTCGGGGTGATCGGCGGCCACGAGCGCCACCGGTTCGCCCTGGTAGCGGACCTGGTCGACGGCGAGGACCGGCTGGTCCCCGCGCTCCAGGCCGTAGCACTTCTCGCCGGGCACGTCCCGGTGGGTCAGTACGGCGAACACGCCGGGCATGGCCAGCGCGGGGGAGAGGTCGACCGAGCGGATCCACGCCGACGGGTGCGGGCTGCGCAGCGTCGCCCCCCACAACATGCCGTCCAGCCACAGATCGGAGGCGTAGGCGAACTCGCCGGTCACCTTGAGCGTCCCGTCAGGTCGCAGCGCGCTCTCGCCGACACCCGAGCGGCGCCCGGTCCGCATCGTCATGACCGCAGTACATCAACGGAGATCGGCCCGGCCAATGGACGTGGTCATGGAAACGCCGCCGCGGGCGGCATGGTCGCTTGTAGCTTTCTCCAAATTCGCCGTTACGCCGAATACGCTGTGCCGTGTGCTGCTGAGGGATCTGCTCGCCGTCGCGGAGCTCAGGCTCGGGCTGCTGACCGGGGACGAGGCGCTCGACCGTGAGATCGGGGACGTCCTCGTCACCGATCTGCCCGATCCCAGCCGCTATCTGACGGGCGGTGAGCTCGTGCTGACCGGTCTCATGTGGCGGCGGGAGGCCGCGGACTCCGAGCGGTTCGTGGCCGCGCTGGCCGCCGCCGGGGTGGCCGCGCTCGGCGCCGGCGACGCCTGGCTCGGCATGATCCCCGACGATCTCGTGACGGCCTGCCGCGAGCGGGGCCTGCCGCTGCTGCGGGTGCCGGTCGAGGTGTCGTTCGGCGCGATCACCGAACTCGTCGCCAGGCGGCTCGCCGGCGCCAGGGCCGGAGACCTGCGCGGCGAGCTCGGCCGCCGCCGGCGGATCGTCGCGGCCGTGGCCGAGGGGGCGGAGCTGGCGGAGCTGTTCACGCTGATCGAGAGCGAGCTGGGCGTCGTCGCGGCGGTGATCTCCGCGGCGGGCTCGGTGATCGCGGGAGATCTCCCCGAGGCCAGGGCCGTACGGCTGGCGCGCGCCTATCTGGGCGCGGTCCGGCTGCCGGCGGTCGTGCGGGACGACGGGACGTTCACGCTGTTCGCGGTGGACCGGTCGCACCGGGCCGCCGGGTGGGCGCTGGTCTGCCGGGGCGAGCTCGACGCCGAGATCGGCTTCGAACTGGCGTCGTGTGTGGCGATGGCCCGGACCCGGACCGAGGAGGGCCGCCGGGTCGAGCGGCGGCTGGCCGAGGAGCTCGTCGAGCTCGCGTGGGCCGGAGGTGAGCCGGCCGAGCTGTCGGCCAGACTGCGTACCTGCGGCATCGACGTGGCCGAGCCGTACGTCGTGGTGACGGCCACGGCAGGGGCGGGACGGCAGGCCGGGGCGGGCGGCGGCCGTGATCCGGCCCTGCTCGGCGGCCGGGTGGTGGAGGAACTGCTGGACCGGCGGGTGGTCGCGGTGGCCCGCGCCGAGCCGGGGGAGTCCGTCGCGCTGGTTCCGTTACGGGAGACCACCGCGGACGAGCTGGCGGGGCGGCTGCGCGAGCGCACGGCACTGCTGGCGGCCGGGCTGCCCGACGTCACGGTGGCCGTCGGCGTGAGCAGCGCGCTGACCGGCGCGCACGCGATCCGCGGCGGGCTGGAGGAGGCCGGGCACGCCAGGCGGATGGCCGAGGCACGCGGCGGGGGAGTGGCCACCAGCGACGAGATCTACACGCATGCGCTGCTGCTGGCGACCGTGCCCGGCGACATCCGCCGGTCGTTCGCGGAACGGCTGCTCGGCCCGCTGATCGACTACGACCGGCGGCACGGCGCCGAGATGGTGCGGACCCTGGAGGTGTTCCTGGACTGCGCGGGGTCGTGGAACGGTTGCGCCGAGCGGCTGCACGTGCATGTCAACACGGTCCGCTATCGGATCCGCCGGATCGAGGAGCTCACCGGCAAGGACCTGTCATCGATGGCCGACCGCATCGACCTCTTCCTCGCCCTGAGCGCCGGCCGCTAGCTCGGCCTTGATGGCGGCCAGCTCCCGGGCCGCCGATTCCTCCCAGCGCCTGTCACCGACCGCGTGCGCGACCGCCGCCGCCTCCTCGGCGTAGGCCAGCGCGCTCTCCAACCGGCCCAGCATCCGGTTCGCCATGGCGAGCTGAGCCAGACACTGCGGCATGGCGTCGTGGTTCCTGATCTCCCGGTCGATGGCGAACGACTCCTCGAGCAGGGTCTTCGCGGCCAGCGGATCGTTCTGGTCGAGGCGGATCTCGGCCAGGTAGCGCAGCGCGTGCGACACGTGGAACAGGTCTCCCGCCGCTCGCGCCAGCGAGATCTTCTCGTCGAGCACGGCGGTGGCCGCGGCCAGATCCCCCAGACCCCGGTAGGCCGAGCCGAGCATGGCCAGCGCGTGCCGTTCCCCCACGTCCGTGCCGATCTCCCGGGCGATCGACAGCTGGATCCGCGCGCAGCCGAGGGCGTCCGCGTACCGCTCCAGGCAGAGGTAGGTGACACTCAGGTTGCCGAGCGCCCGCATCTCCTCGAACCGGTTTCGCCGTCCGCGCCGGAGTTCCAGCTCGGCCTGCTGGTGGGGCAACGCCTCGTCGGCGCGGCCCATGCGGGCCAGCGACATGGCGACGTAGCCGTGCGCCAGCGCGGTCACCTCCCGGTCGCCGAGGCGCTGCCCCGCGTCGAGGGCCTGCTGGTTGATCCGCAGGTTCTCGATTCGATGACCCATGCGATACAGGTGCCACATCAGCGAGAAGCCCACGTACGCGCCCAGACGGGCGAGGTCGTCGTCCGCCGACGCCATGGCCTGGGAAGCGGCGGCCAGAATGTTCGCCCGCTCGCGCTCCAGCCAGCCGTGGCCGTCCTGGTCGTCGGTCAGCGGGGCCGGCGACGCCTCGTCTCCGGGCCAGGGCGGCTGGACGCGGTGAGGGTCCACCAACCGGGTGGCGAGACGCGCGGTCGAGCCGTACATCCGAAGCGCCCGATCGAGGGACTCCGATCGGACCTGCCGCGTCAGATGCTCCTCAGCCAGCTCCATCGCGAAGAGCCGCACCAGATCGTGCAGTTGGAAGCGCCCGAACTCCCGCGACTCGATCAGATGTGCGTCCGTCAGGCGTTCCAGCGCCCGCTCGGCGAGTTCGACGGGGACCTCGACGAGCGCGGCGACCACGTGCGCCGTCACATCCGGCACATGGAGGACGCCCAGGTGACACAGGATCCGGGCGGCCAGGCGGTCGAGCGGGCGGGTGCTGCGCGAGAGGGCGTCGTGGCTCAGCTCAAGGCTCGATCGTACGGCGATGTCGCCCGACTCCAGCTCGTGCAGGATCCGTCCCCGGTCCTCCAGCCGCTCGACCAGGTGCCGCACACCCCAGTGCGGCCGGTCTATCAGGCGTGCCGCGGCCAGTCGCAGGGCCAACGGCAGGCCGTCGCACAGGTCGACCAGCCTGGCCGCGGCGGCCGGCCCGGCCGCGACCCGTTCCGCGCCGATCAGCTTGGCGAGCATGGTGACCGCCTCCGAGCGGGCCATCATGCCGAGGCACAACTGGACGCAGTTGTCGACGGTGGCGAACGACTCACGGCTCGTGATGAGGACCGCGTTGCCCGACGGCAGATCCAGCAGCGGGCGCACCTGGTCGGGACCGGAGGCGTCGTCCAGCACGGCGAGGACACGGCGCCCCGCGAGCCTGTCCCGCAGCATGGCCGCGGCCTCGCCGACGTCATGCGGCACCGCCTCGGCGAACACGCCGAGCGCGCGCAGGAATCTGCCGAGCACGTCGATCGGCTTCAGTCGCTCGACACCCGGTGTCGCGCCGAGCAGGTTGGCGTAGAGCAGGCCGTCGGGAAAATGATCGCTCACGGCGTGGGCGGCCTGTACGGCCAGGGCCGACTTGCCCGCCCCGGCCGGACCGGTGATGACGACGGTGGCCTTCGGCGGGCCGCCGGACCAGGGGGCGAGCAACGATCGCAGCCGCACCGACTCGTCGGTCCGGCCCACGAAACCGTCCACGGCCCGCGGCAGCTGACGCGGCACCGGCACCGGCGCCTGCGGATCAGCCGCCGGAGAAGGCGCCGAAGGGGGCGCGGGGACGAGCCGTCTCGGCCCGTGATCGAGGTCGGCCGGCTCGGGGGCCGACTCCGGGTCCAGGGCAGACTCCAGGGCCGGATCACCGCGCAGGATCGCCTCGTAACACCGCTGCAGGCTCTCACCCGGACCCACTCCGAGCCGCTCGGCGAGGAGGCGGCGGATGTCCAGGTACGCGTCCAGCGCGTCGGCCTGCCGGCCGCAGCGGTGGAGCGCCAGCATCAGCAGTTCCCGGGCCCGTTGCCGGAGGGGGTGTTCGCGGATCAGGTCGTGGAGCGCCGCGAGCGCATCCTGATGGCGTCTCAATCCGAGGAGGACGCGGGCGCGATCCTCTACCGTGGTAAGGCGCAGTTCCTCAAGGCGGGCACGCTCCATTTCCGCGAACGGGCCGGGGATTCCCGACAGTGCCCGGCCGGTCCACAGTTCCAGTGCCGCGTCCAATTCCCTCAACGAGTCCTGACGGGCGCCATTCGCCAGCAGCCGGCGGGCCGCGGCCGTCCGATGCTCGAACTCCCCGGCGTCGACCCGAACCCGCCCGCGTGGCAGCGCATATCCTCCGGACCTGTTCACAAGCAGCGTGAAAGGCCCACGCGGCCCCAGGTCGGGCTCCAGTTCCCGCCGTAGCCCCGCGACGTAGGTGTAGATGCTCTGCCGCGCCGTTTTCGGTGGCGTCTCCCCCCACAACCCCCTGATCAGGGTTTCCTGCGTCACCACCTGGCCCGGGCGGGCGGCCAGGATGCACAGGGTGGCCCGCTGCAGTGGCGGTCCGAGGTCGAGTCGATGCCGCCGGCGCCAGGCCGCAACGGGGCCGAGCAGCTGGAAACGGCATTCGGAATGCTGGGAATCTCCGTGCTCACCAGCTATATCCATGCGCCTGCGGATCTCCACATGAGGTGTGCGGCACCCGGTAAGGGGCGGGTGTCCATGGTCGTACTTGCCATAGAGATAACGTCAATTGGTGCAGAGTTACCCTGTTCGGAAACTCTAGGGCCCATCTAGATTCGCGGTGACGTCGACCTTGACATCGAGCTGACCGCGCCGAACCGGCATAGTAAACGTGATCATACGGGAAAAACCCGGATGGACTGCACGGTCCCCGTAGATGCCGACGCGCGGCGGGTGACCCCGCTTCCCTCGATCGTGCCGCGATGGGGGAGCGGCTGAGCGATGGAAGCGGGGTGTCTTCTTACGCCCCCTGTGGGGCTTGTGCCGTCAGCAGCAGTCGTAGCTGAAGTAGCTGACCGATGGCGTGGCGGCGTTGGCGGCCGTAACATTGCCTGCAACGACCAGACCGGCCGACATCAGGGCGGTCAGGACGAGTAACGCAAGGCGGCGCATGTGGGTCTCCTTCGTGACGGATCAATGGCCGGGTCTATATTCTCTCTAGAGGTGCACGTGACCAGTCAAGGTTTGGTCGGTGAGCGGATCAAGATGATCCGCCGGCAGCGGGGTCTGTCACAGGCGCAGCTCGCTCATCCCGAGTTGTCCGACAGCTACGTCTCCCTGATAGAGAGCGGGAAGCGGACGCCGACTCCCGCCGTCCTGGAGCTGCTCGCCCAGAAGCTGGACTGCTCGCTCACCTTCCTGGTCAACGGGGTCACCGCCGAGCAGATGGAAGACCTCGAGCTGGGGCTTCGCTTCGCCCGCCTCGCCCTGGAGAACGGGGAGGTCGCCGAGGCCAGGCGCCGATACGCGGAGCTGCTCGAAGACAACAACCTGGCGGGTCTGGCCTCGCTGCGGCAGGACGCGCGGTACGGCTACGCACTGGCCGTCGAGGCCTGCGGGGACCTGCCTGAGGCGATATCCGTGCTGAACACGCTACGCGAGGTCGACACCGAGGGACAGTCGCCCGAACGCCGCACGCAGATCGCCCTGGCGCTGTGCCGCTGCCATCGCAACTCCGGCGACTTCGCGACGGCGGTGCGGATCGGCGAGGAGACGCTCGGGCTGGCGTCCGCCCAGCCCTCCTGGAACGACGATCTGATCGAGCTCGGCTCGACGCTTCTGTCGGTCTACTACGAGCGGGGAGACCTGCTCCGCGCCAGGCAGTTCGCCGCCGAGCTGCTGGCGGCGGCCGAGCAACTCGGCACGCCCCGCGCCATCGTGGCCGCGTGCTGGAACGCCGCGCGGACCGCCGAGCTGGTCGGCGCCGATGAGGAGGCCATGCCTCTCATGGAACGCGCGATGGCCATCCAGTCGGAGAACGGTGAGCCGCGCAACCTCGCCAGGCTCCGCGGCGCCTATGCCACCCTCCTGCTCCGCGCGCGCCCGGACGAGGCCCTCACCGCCCGCGATCTGCTGGTGCGGGTGCTGCACGGCGTGAAGGAGTCCGCTGCCTCGCGCGGGGAGGTCCCGCTGACGCTGCTCCACCTCGCGCGCGCCGAGATGGCGCTCGGCCATCTGGACGAGGCGGCCGAGCACGCCCAGGCGGCGCTCGACCTGGCGGCCGAGGGGACGAACCGGGCCGTGCTCACCGACGCGCACCTGGTGCTCGGCCAGGCGCATTGGATGCGGCATCAGGACGAGGACGCGACCACGGAGCTGAACGCGGCCGTGCGGAAGCTGGAGGACGTGCCGCAGACGCGCAAGACGGCCGAGAACTGGCTGGCCGTGGCGGAGATACACGATCGCGTCGGCGATCGCGGCCGCAGCATCGAGGCCTACCACCGGGCGCTTGCCTGCGCGGGGCTCTGATCCGACCGGCTACCCGGCTCGGTAGCCTAGAGGTGCCATGAGAAAATACTCGTTCGCCTCCGTCGCCGCACTGATCGTGACGCTCATGCTGGGGGTGGTGTTCGCCCTCCCGGCACGGGCCCACGCCTCACTCAAGAGCAGCGATCCGGCGAAGAACGCCCAGGTCCAGACCCTGAGCAAGGTCACCCTGGAGTTCACCGAGTCTGTGCGGTTCCCCGTCGTGGTCGTACAGGGCCCGGGCGGCAAGCGGTATGAGAGCGGCACCCCCGTGGTCGACGGGCCGAAGATCGTCCAGGCGGTCGTGCCGTCGGTGCCCGCCGGCGCGTACACGATCGCCTGGCGGGTCGTCTCCTCCGACGGACACCCGGTGGAGGGGGAGATCCCCTTCACCGTGGTCGGTTCACCCGACGCCCCGGCCACCGAGGCCACTCCGGGTTCTCAGGCGACTCCGGGTTCTCAGGCGTCTTCGGGGGCCGACGGCTCCCAGGAGGTCGAGGGCGGGCAGGCCGCCGGAGATTCCCAGGGCGGCTCCGGCGACGCCGCCGCGACGGACACGGCGGCGGCTCAGGACGGCCAGGCGAGCATCCCCGGCTGGGCCTGGGCCGTGGTCTTCGGGATCGCCGGGGTCGGCATCGGGTTGTACCTCAGCCTGCGGAAGAAGTCGTGAACCGGGCGGCGCGCCTGACCGTCGCCGCGCTGTGCGCGGCGGCCGGCGCCCTGGCGATCGCGATGATCGTCAGCGGCGCGGCCACGCCGCGGATCATTCCCGGACTGCCCGACCAGGGCATGTTCACCCGGTGGATGCTGCCCATCTCGAAGCTCACCGTGGACGTCTCCGGGGTGCTGACGGTGGGGCTGCTGGCCGCCGCCGCGACCTTCCTGCCCAGTGACAAGGGCCTGCTCGGCGAGGCCGCGCAGACCTATGTCAGGGCCGCGTCGTGGACCGCGCTCGCCTGGGCGGCGGGTGCGGCCGGTGCGCTGCTCTTCGGCGCGTCGGACACCTTCGGCCAGCCGGTCGGCGAGATCCTCGACGGCACCATGCTGACCAGCTACGCGAGCCAGACTTCGCAGGGTGTCGCGCTCACGCTGGTGGTGCTGTTCGCCGTCGCCATCGCCCTGTTCTCCCGGGGTGCGATCACCGCCGGCGCCGCCGCAGGGCTGCTGGTGTTCTCGCTGGTCACGCTCCTGCCGCCGCCGCTCACCGGTCACTCGGCCTCCTCGCCCAACCACGGGCTCGCCATCACCTCGGTCGCGTTCCACGTGCTGTTCCTCGCGCTGTGGGTGGGCGGGCTGGGCGTGCTGTGCGTGCACGGACTACGCGGACAGAGCCACCTCGGCGTCGCGGCCGACCGCTTCTCCCGCATGGCGTTATGGTGCTTCATCGGCGTGGGCGTGTCCGGCGTCGCCGGAACGGCCGCCCGGCTCGAATCGGTCGGTGCGCTGTTCACCTCGGCGTACGGCCTGCTCCTCGTGGCCAAGACGGTCGCGTTCTTCGTGCTCGGGTTCATGGGATGGCGCCACCGCGCCAGGACGCTGCCCCGGCTGACGTCCGGGAAGCCGAACGCGTTCCTGCAGCTCGCGCTCGGCGAGGTCCTGCTGATGGCGGTCACGATCGGCCTCGCCGTGACGCTGTCGCGCACCCCGCCGCCGCCCGTCGACGTGCCCCTGGACCGCGCGTTCCAGCTGCTCGGCTACCTGGTGCCGCCCCCGGTGACGCTGGGCAACCTGCTGACGCTGTGGTGGTTCGACCTGTTCTTCGCCACGCTCGCCGCCGTGCTCACCGGACTGTACGGCGCGGGCGTCGTACGCCTGCTGCGCCGGGGTGACCGCTGGCCGTGGGGACGTACGGTGAGCTGGCTCATCGGCATCGTGATCATGGTGCTGACCACGCAGAGCGGGGTGGCGCGCTACGGGCCGGTGCTGTTCAGCGTGCACATGACCGAGCACATGATCCTCGCGATGCTGGTTCCGATCTTCCTGGTGCTCGGCGCGCCGGTCACGCTCGCGCTGCGCGCGCTCAAGCCGGCCGTACGGCGCGGCGACCGGGGACCGCGCGAGTGGCTCACGGTGATCCTGCACAGCCGGGTCGTGAAGTTCTACACCCATCCCGCCATCGCGACGGCGATCTTCGTGGCGTCCATGTTCGCGCTCTACTTCACTCCGCTGTTCAGCTCGGCGATGAAGGAGCACATCGGGCACCTCGCGATGATGGTGCACTTCCTGCTCAGCGGCTGCCTGTTCTTCTGGGTGATCATCGGCGTCGATCCCGCGCCGAACAAGCTGCCCCACTTCGGGCGGCTGCTGCTGCTCATGGTCACGATGCCGTTCCACGCGTTCTTCGGGATCGCCGTGATGAGCATGGGCACCGTTCTGGCCGCCGACTACTACGATCAGCTCGGCCGCACCTGGGGGGCGTCCTCGCTGGCCGACCAGTCGACCGGCGGGGCGATCGCCTGGGCCTTCGGCGAGATCCCGACCCTGATCGTGCTGCTGGCTCTCGGCGTCCAGTGGTGGCGGGCGGACGATCGCACGGCTCGCCGGGCCGACCGGCGGGCCGACGCCATCGCAGCGAAGACCGGCGGCACCGGTAACGCGGAACTCGACGCCTACAACGACTACCTGGCCGAGCTGAACAAGCGAGACGCGGCAGCGGGGCAGTAGGTCGCCGCCACTCCGAGTGGCACTACCCCAGAATGGGAATCACGTAATCTCAGGGAGTGTTCGCAGAACACGACCTGGAGGCCCGCATCCGGTCGGGAGGGTCGACGGTGTCCAAGGAAGTTCGCCTACGCGAAGGCGAGGGATTCAGCCAGGATCTGGAGGACTATCTCTCCGACTGGATGGACAGGTCCGGCATAACGGTCGAAGTGTGGGCCCTGCCCGGACGGACGGTGGACGTCGATCTCGCCCGGGCCGTGTACGACACCCTCGTAGAGGCCCTGGCCAACGTGGAACGGCACAGCGGAGCCACGCATGTGTCGATCGCCGTCACCGTGGGCGCGAGCGGCCTGCGGATGACCGTCAGTGACGATGGCGCCGGGTTCGTGATCGATCAGGCCGGGCGGTACGGCGGCCGCGGTTTGGCCGCCATGCGCGCGAGGTTCACCGAGGTCGGCGGCAGACTGACGATCAACAGCGTCCCCGGTGGCGGCACCACGGTCACCGGGGTGATCCCCGTCAGGGGAGCGTGAGGATCTCGTGGCCTGACTCGGTGACCAGGATCGTGTGCTCGAACTGGGCGGTGCGCTTGCGGTCCTTGGTCACGGCCGTCCACTGATCGGGCCAGATCTCGTATTCGATGGTGCCCAGCGTGAGCATCGGCTCGATCGTGAACGTCATCCCCGGCACCATGGTCACCGACAGCGAGGGATCGTCGTAGTGCGGGACGATCAGCCCGGAGTGGAACGCGGCGCCGATGCCGTGGCCGGTGAAGTCGCGGACCACGCCGTAGCCGAAACGCTTGGCGTAGGCCTCGATCACCCGGCCGACGACGTTGAGCTGCCGGCCTGGCGCGACGGCCTTGATCGCCCGCATCATCGCCGTGCGGGTCCGCTCGACCAGCAGCCGGGACTCCTCGTCGACCTCGCCCACGAGGAAGGTCGCGTCGGTGTCGCCGTGCACCCCGCCGATGTAGGCGGTGATGTCCACGTTGACGATGTCGCCGTCGCGCAGCACGGTGTCGTCCGGGATCCCATGGCAGATCACCTCGTTGATCGAGGTGCACAGCGACTTCGGATAGCCGCGGTAGCCCAGCGTCGAGGGGTAGGCGCCGTGGTCGCAGAGGAACTCGTGACCGATCCGGTCGAGCTCGTCGGTGGTCACGCCGGGTGCGACGTGCCTGCCGACCTCCTCCAGGGCCTGACCGGCGATCCGCCCGGCGATCCGCATCTTCTCGATGGTCTCGGCGGTCTGGACGTCGCTGTCGCCTCGCTTCGGTTCGGCCTTCCCCACGTACTCCGGACGGGCGATGTGGGCGGGGACCTTGCGGGTGGGCGAGATGCGCCCAGGGCGGAGCAGCGTCGTCATGCCGACAAGTCTAGTTGCGCCGCCAGGGGGCACGATTAAGGCGTGAGCGATCAATGGTGGTTCTGCCTGAAGCACATGCGGGTCGAGCCGGAGAAGGGCTGCCCCAACAAGGACCGGCTCGGCCCCTACGAGTCGGAGGAGGTCGCCGCCCAGGCCATGCAGCGGGCGGCGGAGCGCAACAAGGCCTGGGCCGAGCAGGACAGGGAGTGGGAAGAGGACTGACCGATCACAGGCCGGGCCGCCTCGCCGCGCGCCCGGCCATGACCCGGCCGATGGTGATGACCCCGACCCCGCTCCACACCATGTTGAGGATCGCGGACGGCCAGGCCGAATGGTACGCACTGTTGATCATCAATGCGATCCCGCCGCCGAAGTTGAGCAGTTGGTACGGCAGCCCGTCCCCGGACAGTTTCCGCGCCGACACCATCATGTAGCCGCACAGGAGCACCACGGCGCCGATCATGCCGATGATCGTGATGAGGGTGGACATCGTCATGCTCCCTCACTCGCTCGCTCAATCGTTCACCCGCGGCCCGCTGATCCGGTCGGCGAGCCGCGCGAGCCGTTCCCGCAGACCGAGCCGCCGGGTCTCCCCGGCGGCGGCGCTCACCAGATGCTGGGCGCCGTCGAAGCTGAGCGGGGCGCCCTCCCCCGGCACGGCGATCGCGTCATGGGCCAGCGACTCGAGCTCGGGATCGCCGCCGTCGAGGGCGAGGATCGTCGCGCCGGTGCGGCGCGCGTCGTCGACCCGCTCGAGCAGCGGCACCGGGGCCTGCCGTTCAGTGACCACGAAGAGAGTCTCCCCACGCCGGGCGTCCCGCAAGCGGTCCAGTCCGATGCGCAGGTGAGACGGTGCGTTCAGGGGCGGTGCCCAGCGTACGAGGGTGGGCGCGAGCTGGGGGAGTCCGGACAGCCTGGCCTCGTCGTCGAGATGGGCGGTGACGTGCCAGGGCTCCTCGTCGGGGGAGCCGACGACGAGCAGCCCGCCGGGTGACCGGGTGGCCCGGAGCGCCAGCCCCAGTTCGCGGGTGCGTTCCACCCAGCCCGAGCCGGCGAGCACCTCGCGTAGCAGGCTCACGGATGCGGCGTCCATGCCGCAATGGTGCCTGACACCGCCGCGTGAAGTCTCGGCAATTCGGTTCTTGACAAGGTGTTGACTCGAAGTAACGATCGGCCCAAAGGCGCGTCGTCGAACAGTAATCGAGTTGCCGGAAGGCGGGCACATGAACCTTCGCGTTCGCGCCATCATGTCGACGATCGGGGCACTTCTGCTCCTGCCGGTCCTTTTCGGCCCGAAGGCGGGCGGCGTCGCCCGGGCCGACGCGGCCGGCGACGTGGTGGAGGCCGTTCCCACCACCGTCTACCTCGCGCCGGGGAAGCTCCTGGAGGCGCCGGTCAGGGCCTGGCACCTGCGCTACCGGTCCACCTCGGCGACCGGCACGGCCGACGTCGTCTCCGGCACACTGCTGGTGCCCGGGTCCGCCTACCGGGTCGGAAAGCGGCCGATCGTCGGATACGCGGTGGGCACCCATGGGCTGGGCGACGAGTGCGCGCCCTCGGCGGCCATGGCGCGTGGCACCGAGGCCGAGCTCGCGATCATCAGCCTGATGCTGCTCAAGGGCTGGGCGGTGGCGGTGACCGACTACGAGGGGCTCGGCACGCCGGGTGACCACACGTACATGGTGGGCGTGTCCCAGGGCCACGCCGTGCTTGACTCGATCAGGGCGGCGATGAGGGTGCCGGAAGCGGGCCTGTCCGACAGCGCCCCCGTCGTGGTGATGGGCTATTCCCAGGGCGGCTCCTCGGCCGGCTGGGCGGCGCAGCTCCAGCCGTCCTACGCGCCGGAGCTGCGGCTCAAGGGCGTCGCCGCGGGCGGCGTCCCCGCGGATCTGCAGGCCGTCGGCGAGCATCTCGACGGCACCCCCGACTTCGGGCTCGCCGCGGCGGCGGGCGCCGGGCTCGACGCCGCCTACCCCGAGCTGTCGCTGGACGGCCACCTCACCCCCGAGGGGGCGGCGCTGTTCGCCGACGCCCGCGACGACTGTGTCGCCGACCTGCGCGACAAGCTCGCCGGACGCCGCCTCGCCGAGCTGACGACGACCGACGTCATGCACCGGCCGGAGTGGCAGGCGCGCCTCCTGGAGAACCGGCTGGGCGCGACCACACCCCGGGTGCCGCTGTTCCTCTACCACGCCAAGGGCGACGAGATCATTCCGTACGGCGTGGGCCGGACGCTGCGCGACGAGTACTGCGCCGGCGGCGCGAAGGTGCTGTGGACCGGACTGCCCGCCGGGAGCCACGTCCTGGGCGCGGTCGAGGGCGCGCCGCTGGCGGTCGCCTGGCTGGCCTCGCGCGTTCTCGGCCTCCCGGTGGTAAGCAACTGCTAGCGGACTGGCATCATCTGGCTCATGGGTGAGCACAGAATCGACCTGCCCGACGTCGACGGGCTGATCATCGGCATCCTCGGCGGGACCGGCGACCAGGGAAAGGGCCTGGCGCGCCGGTTCTCGCTGGCCGGTCACACCGTACTGATCGGCTCGCGTAACGCGGAGCGGGCCGAGGAGGCGGCACGCGGCGTCGCCGCTCCGGGGACGCGCACGCGGGGCGCCGAGAACGCCGCGGTCGCGGCCGAGGCCGACATCGTGATCGTCGCCGTGCCCTGGGACGGCCACCGGGCGCTGCTGGAGTCCCTGCGCGACGAGCTCTCCGGCAAGATCGTGGTCGACTGCGTGAACCCCCTCGGCTTCGACAAGCGGGGGGCCTACGCCCTGCCCGTCGAGGAGGGCAGCGCGGCACAGCAGGCGGCGGCGGTGCTGACCGGCAGCCGCGTCGTCGCGGCCTTCCACCACGTGTCCGCGGTGCTGCTGCTCGACCCGGAGGTCGACCGGATCGACCTGGACGTGCTCGTGCTCGGCGACGACCGCGAGGCGACCGACATCGTGCGGGCGCTCGCCGGGCGCATCCCCGGATTCCGCGGCGTGTACGGGGGCCGCCTGCGCAACGCTCACCAGGTGGAGGCGCTGACCGCGAACCTGATCTCGATCAACCGGCGTTACAAGGCGCACGCCGGCATCCGGATCACCGACGTTTAGCGCGGCGAAGGGCCGGTCGCTCCACCAGCGGACGCGCCGGGGGGAGGCTCCGGTCCGCTGCGCGTGACTTCGCTCGCGGTCCTCGCTTCCTCCCGCTCCGCTCCCTTGAGCGCGGGGCCTAGCCTTGTCGGCATGAGCTCTCTTCATCCCGAGACGCGGTCCGTCCATCTCCCCCGGCCCGACCTGAACGGCAGCACGCCGATCTCTCCGCCGATCTACCAGACGTCGGGATTCTCCTTCGACGATCCGGAGGTGTTCGCCGACGGGATGAGCCGCCCCGACGGTGCTTTCACCTACGGCAGGCACTCCAACCCCACGGTGCGGGCGATGGAGGACGCCGTCGCCGGTCTGGAGGGCGGTGCGGGCGCCGTCGCGACCGGTTCGGGGATGGGTGCGATCAGCTCGGTGCTGCTCGGCCTGCTCAAGCCGGGCGACCACGTGATCGCGCAGCGGGCGTTGTACGGCGGCACCGCCCAGCTGCTCGCCGACCTGGCGGCGCGATTCGCCGTCGAGATCACCTACGTGCCGGAGGACGATCCGGCGGCGGTGCTCGCTGCCGTACGGCCCGCCAGCCGGCTGCTCTATCTGGAGACGATCGCGAACCCGATGACGCAGGTCGCCGACCTGCCGGGGATGTGCGGGGCGGCGCGCGAGGCGGGGCTCGTCACGGTCGTGGACAACACCTTCGCCTCGCCCGTGCTGTGCCGTCCGATCGAGCACGGGGCCGACGTGGTCGTCCACTCGGCCACCAAGTATCTGTCCGGCCACTCCGACGTCCTGGCCGGCGTCGCGGTCTTCGCCTCGGCCGAGCTGCACCGCCGGGTCTGGTCCTACGCCGTGGAGGTCGGCGCGACGGCCGATCCGTTCGCGGCCTGGCTGGTGCTGCGCGGCATCCAGACGCTGCCGCTGCGCATGGCGCGGCACTGCGCCAACACGCGGGCGCTGGCCACCCGGCTCGCCGGGCATCCCGCCGTCACCGCCGTGCACTGGCCCGGTCTGCCGTCCCACCCTTCGTACGACCTGGCCGCCAAGCTGCTGCCCGACTTCGGCGGGGTCTTCTCGTTCGACCTGACCGTCGGGCGCGAGGCCGGCGAGGCGTTCATGCGTGCCGTACGGCTGGCCCGGCTGGCGCCGTCGCTCGGCGGCGTCGAGACGCTGGTCATGCATCCGGCGACGACGTCGCACCGGTCGCTCGGCCCCGCCGAGCTGGCCGCGGCGGGGATCGGGCAGGGGACGGTACGGGTCGCCGTGGGCATCGAGCACCCGGACGACCTGTGGGCCGACTTCGCGCAGGCTCTCGGCGGGGGTGCGGCGTGAGTGCGGCGATCGTGGGGCGCGCGGAGGCGGAGAAGGCGGCGGCGCGCATCGGCGGGCATGTCCGCCGGACGCCGGTCGCCCAGGCCGGGCCCGGCCTCCTACTCAAGCTCGAGGGCATGCAGCATTCCGGCTCGTTCAAGGTGCGCGGGGCGTTCAACCGGATCCTGTCCGTGATGGAGGCGGGCCCGCTTCCGGAGGCCGGCGTCATCGCCGCCAGCGGCGGCAATCACGGGATGGCCGTCGCGTACGCCGCGCGGGCGCTCGGCGTGCCCGCGGAGATCTTCGTGCCGGAGGTGTGCGCGCCGGTGAAGGTCGAGGGCCTGCGGCGGCTCGGCGCCCGGGTCGTCCAGACCGGGGCGATCTACGCCGAGGCCTACGAGGCGTCGCGGAAACGCGCGGCCGAGACCGGCGCGCTGGACATCCACGCCTACGATCAGCCCGAGGTGGTGGCCGGGCAGGGCACGGTCGCCGTCGAGCTGCTCGAACAGGCGGCGAAGCTCGACAGTGACAGTGACAGCGACGGTGAGAGTGCCGGTGCCGTGCACGACCACGCGCCGATCGACACCGTGCTGGTGGCCGTCGGCGGCGGCGGACTGGTGTCGGGCATCGTGGCGGCGCTGGACGGGCGGGCCGAGGTGGTGGCGGTCGAGCCGGAGCGGATCCCCACGCTGCACCGTGCGCTGGCGGCCGGGGAGCCGGTCGAGGTGGAGGTGAGCGGCGTGGGCGCGGACGCGCTGGGCGCGAGCCGGATCGGCGGGCTCGCGATGGAGATCGTCCCCGGACGTCTGTCCAGCGTCCTGGTGACCGACGAGGCCATCGTGGCGGCGCGGCACGCCCTGTGGCGGGACCACCGCGTGGCGGCCGAGTACGCCGGGGCCACCGCGCTGGCCGCACTGCGCTCTGGCGCGTACGTGCCCCGGGAGGGCGAGCGGGTGGCCGTGATCGTGTGCGGTTCCAACACGGACCCGGCCACCCTGCTCGATCGGTGACGGCTCAGCGGTAGCTGTGCTCGGGGGTCGGGAATGCGCCGGAGACGACCTCGTCGGCGTACGCACGCACCGCCCGGTCCATCTCCCCGGCCAGGTCGAAGTACTTCTTGACGAACTTCGCCGGCCGCGGGGTGAGGCCCATGAGGTCCTGCCAGACGAGGACCTGGGCGTCGGTGTAGGGCCCCGCCCCGATGCCCACCGTGGGGATGCTCAGCGAGGTGGTGACCCGGTGGGCCAGGTCGGTCGGCACGCACTCGAGCACGAGGGCGAAGGCGCCCGCGTGCTCGAGTGCCTTGGCGTCGGCCATGAGCTCGTCACCGGCCTGGCCGCGGCCCTGCACGCGGTAGCCGCCGAGCGTGTTGACCGACTGCGGGGTCAGGCCGAGGTGGGCCATGACCGGGATGCCGGCCGAGACGAGCAGCTCCACCTGGGGGAGCACCCGGTGGCCGCCCTCCAGCTTGACCGCGTGCGCGCCGGCCTCCTTCATGAACCGGGCGGCCGTCTCCAGGGCCTGCTGGGGCGAGGACTGGTAGGAGCCGAACGGCAGGTCGGCGACGACCATCGCGCGTGACGAGCCGCGTACGACGGCGGCGGTGAGCGGGATCAGGTCGTCGACGGTGACGGGCAGCGTCGAGTCGTAGCCGTAGACGACCATCGCGGCCGAGTCGCCCACGAGCATCACCGGGATGCCCGCCTCGTCGAACACCCTGGCGGTCATCGCGTCGTACGCGGTGACCATGGGCCACTTCTCGTGCCGTTCCTTGGCCGCCGCGATGTCGCGGACCGTGACCCTGCGCTTCGACGCGCCCCCGTAAAGGGCGGCGGGCGGGCTGGAAACGGCGGGAGCAGCGGAAACTGCGGTTTCAGAGGACATGGTTACCTCCAGGCCTCGTGGCGCCCCTGTGGCGTCCCCGGACAGTCAGATCATTGCATGTCGGCTATGGATACAACACCCCCCGGCGTGACCGGATTGTCGGCTCCGCAGGGCACAATTCCCGCGGAGGTAAGTAATCAGCATGGCAATAGAACCTTACCGGCGGGTGCTGGCGCTGCCCGGCGTGCGCACACTGCTGCTGGTCGGCCTGGCCGCCAGGATCCCGCTGACCGGCACGGGCATGACGCTCACGCTGCATGTGCTCAACACCCAGCGGCTGGGGTTCTTCCAGGCCGGCCTCGTCGGCGCGGTGAGCATGCTGGGGGCGGCGGCGGGCTCGCCGCTCGCCGGCCGGTTCGTCGACCGGCACGGCCTGCGGCCGGTGCTGGCCGTCACCACGCTCGCCCAGCTGTGCTTCTGGTGCACCGCCCCGGCCCTGCCGTTCCCCGCGCTGGTGACGGGCGCGCTGGTGGCCGGGGTGTTCAGCCAGCCCGTCTTCGGCGCGATCAGGCAGTGCCTGGCCGCGATGGTGCCGCCCGAGCGGCACCAGACCGGGTTCGCCCTCGACTCGATGGCCGTCGAGTTGTCGTACATGGTGGGCCCCGCCCTCGCCGTCGCGAGCGTGACCGCGTTCTCCAGCACCGCGACGATGTACGGGGTGGCGGCCGGCCTGGTCGGCTCGGGGGTGGGGTTTTACCTGCTGAACCCGCCCACCAGATCGCCGGAGGAGGCCGTCGCGGGGGAGGCGGCGGTGCCCAGGCGGCAGTGGCTCAGGCCTGGCCTGATCACGCTGCTCGGCGCGGTGTCCGCGCTGACGTTCGTGCTCACCGCGACCGAGCTGTCGGTGGTCGCGATGCTGAAGGCCGACGACGCGACCGCATGGACCGGCCTGGTGCTCGCCGTGTGGTGCGCCTACTCGCTGGTGGGCGGCTTCGTCTACGGAGGGCTGTCGCGGGGGCTGCCGCCGCTGGTGATGATGTGCGCGATGTGCGTGCTGACCGCGCCCGTCGGGTGGATCGGCGGGCCGTGGTGGTGGCTGTTCGCGACGCTGCTGCCGGCCGGGGTGCTGTGCGCACCGGCGCTGTCCGCGACGGTCGACGCGGTGAACCGGCAGGTTCCCGCGGCCGCGCGGGGTGAGGCTATGGGCCTGCACGGCACGTTCCTGACCATCGGCGGGGCCTGCGCCGGCCCGGTGGCCGGCGGCCTCCTCGACGCGTACGGCCCGGCCTGGGCGCTGGCGGCGGCTGGGGTAGGTGGAACGGTGCTGGTCCTGATGGCGATGCCGTTCCAGCGCGGCCGGTCCGTGTCGGCGGATGGTCCACGGCATGCGGTGCCCAATTCTGAAACGGTCCCGTTGCGTATCGAATAGGGTTAGCGCTACGCTCCCGTTGCGAAACTCTCTCGTATCGAAATCTCGTACGCTCGTAAGGAAGTAACGGGGGTTACATGGACTCGCATACCGGGCACCCACGCCGATGGCGCATCCTCGGCGTGATGGTGTTCAGCCTGCTGGCCGTCGTGCTGGACAACACGATCCTCAACGTGGCGGTCAAGACGATCGCCGACCCGGTCCACGGCCTGGGCGCCACCCAGAGCGAGCTGGAGTGGGCGATGAACTCCTACACGCTCGTGTTCGCCGGTCTCCTGTTCACGTTCGGGGTGCTGGGGGACAGGTACGGCCGCAAGCGGATGCTCCTCGTCGGCATGGTGCTGTTCGGCCTCTCCTCGCTGGTCAGCGCGTACGCCCAGACGCCGACGCAGCTCATCGGGGCACGGGCGCTGATGGGCCTCGGCGGCGCGGCCATCATGCCCGCCACCCTGGCGATCATCTCGAACGTCTTCCCCTACCACGAGCGGGGCAGGGCCATCGGCATCTGGGCGGGCGGCGTCGGCATCGCCGTGGCGATCGGGCCGATCACCGGTGGTCTGCTGCTCGAGCACTTCTGGTGGGGCTCGGTCTTCCTGGTCAACGTCCCGATCGTGCTGGTCGCCGTGGCGTTGATCGCCGCGGTGGTGCCGGACTCCAGGGATCCCGACAAGTCCGGCCTCGACCCGGTCGGCGTGCTGCTGTCCATAGCCGGTCTGGTCAGCCTCGTCTACGGCATCGTCAGGATCAGCGATCTGGGCACGGTCGCCGACGTCTCGGTCATCGTCCCGTCGCTGGCGGGCCTGGCCGTTCTCGCGGTGTTCGTCTGGTACGAGCGGCGGATCGAGCACCCGGCCTTCGACGTGCGCCACTTCCGCAACCCGGCCTTCACGACCGCCATCTCCAGCGTCGGCCTGGTGTTCTTCGCGGCCATGGGCGTGATGTTCTTCATGGCCTTCTACTGGCAGATCGTCCGCGGTTACTCGCCGCTGGAGTCCGGCGCGCTGGTGCTGCCGTTCGCGATCGCCCAGCTGATCTTCGCGCCGCGCAGCGCGCGGGTGGTCGAGAAGTACGGCGCCAAGGCGGTGGGCACCGCCGCGATGGCGGTGATCACCCTGTGCCTCGCGGCGTACGCCCTGGTGACGGTGGACACCCCGATCTGGATGCTGCTGGCGCTCGGGTTCGTCCAGGGCACGGCGATGGCCAACCTCATGCCCCCGGCGACCACCGCCATCATGAACGCCCTCCCCAGGGAGAAGGCCGGTGTCGGGTCGTCGATGAGCAACGTCGTCCGGCAGGTCGGCGGCACGCTGGGCATCGCCGTACTGGGCGCTGCGCTGTCCGCGGTCTACCGGAACGACATGGAGGCCAGGGTGAGCGCCCTGCCCGAGCAGCTCCGCCACGCCGTGTCCGAGTCCATCTCGGGCGCCGCCGGCGTGGCCGGTCACCTCGGCCCGGACGGCGCGAGGCTGATGGACGCGGCCAACCGTGCGTTCGTCGAGGGCATCCACTGGGCCGCCCTCGGCTCTGCCGCCGTCGCCCTGATCGGCACCGTCGTGGTCGCCCGCTGGATGCCGGGCCGTACGGCTCCGGAGACGGCTCCGGAGACGGCCGCGGAGACGGCTCCGGAGGCGGTGCCGCCGGTGGCGCCGAAGGCAGAGCGGCAAAAGGCCGTGGTTTGATGAGGACCTGGCGATAGTGTGAACGGGCGATGAAGATGCGGCAGACGGCTGAAGGCACGGCCCGTCCGGCGGGCCGCCCGCGCAGCGAGAAGGCGGAGAAGGCGATCGTCGACGCCACCCTCGATCTGCTGGGCGAGGGCATCGGCGTGGCGGAGCTGTCCATCGAGTCGATCGCGGCCCGCGCCGGCGTCGGGAAGACCACGATCTACCGGCGCTGGTCGAACAAGGAGGACCTCGTCGTCGACGCGCTGGCGACGCTCAAGCCGCCGATCCCGCCGCTGGCCGGCCTGTCGGTCCGGGACGACCTGGTGACCTATCTCCGGGTGCTCCGCGATGAGTCGTGCCACCAGCGCACCCGATGCATCATGAACATCGCCATGAGCCACTCCGACCGGCACCCCCGCCTGGCCGAGCGGTTCCGGGAGATCGCCCTCGAACCGCGCCGGGCCGCCCTGCGCGGCGTCCTGCGCCGGGGGATGGAGACCGGCGAGCTACGCGCCGACCTCGACGAGGAGATGGCGATGGCGATCCTCTCCGGCGCCATGATGTGGTACACGAGGTGGAACAGGTCCGGCCCCGAGCCCCCCGAGGACGTGGCCGAGCGCATAGTGGACGAGGCACTCCTGGGCTTCCGCTCCCATTCCCCCGCCGCACCCCCGCCCATGCCGTGATCTTGCAATTACTCGCACATATAGGCGCTGACCTGGCTGAACACCTCGGGTGATCTTGCACTTTCTCGCGAAGTACGGCTCTGACCTGCGGTGAAACGGTTCGTGATCTTGCACTGCTCGACATGCTGCAAGATCACGAAAGGTGTTCTCCCGGGTCGTTGCGGGTTCGTGCGAGAATCTGCAAGATCACGAACGTCGTATGCGCAGGTCACAGGGCAAGCCTGCGAGAAATTACAAGATCACGCCGGGGGATGGGTGTCGCGCCACCGGTTGGTGATGGGCAGGCGGCGGTCCCGGCCGAAGTTCTTCGAGGTGATCTTGGGGCCCGGCGGGTACTGGCGGCGCTTGTACTCGGCCAGGTCGACCAGCCGGAGGATGCGCGTCACCAGCCCGGGGTCGTGGCCGGCCGCGACCAGCTCGTCGCGGCCCATGTCCCGCTCCACGTAGTCGCGCAGCAGCGGGTCGAGCACGTCGTACGGCGGCAGCGAGTCGGTGTCGAGCTGGTCGGGCCGCAGCTCGGCGCTCGGCTCCTTGGTGATCGAGTTCTCCGGGATCGGCGGGTCGCCCGGCTGTGCGTTGCGCCACTCGGCCAGCTTCCAGACCAGGCTCTTGAGCACATCCTTGATCGGCGCGAAGCCGCCGGCCGAGTCGCCGTACAGCGTGGAGTAGCCGGTGGCCAGCTCGCTCTTGTTGCCGGTCGTCAGCACCAGGTGCCCGTGCTCGTTGGACAGGCTCATCAGCAGCATTCCGCGCACCCGGGCCTGGAGGTTCTCGGCGGACAGGCCGCTCAGCTCGATCTCCTTCTCGAAGGCCGTGACGATGTCGGCGATCGGCACGACGCGTGCGTTCAGCCCCTGGCGGCGTACGAGCTCCTCGGCGTCGGTGATCGAGTGGTCGGAGGAGTAGCGCGACGGCATCAGCACCGCGTGGACCCGGGAGGGCCCGATCGCGTCGGCCGCGATCGTCGCGGTCAGCGCGGAGTCGATGCCGCCGGACAGCCCGAGGATGACCGAGCGGAAGCCGTTCTTGGCGACGTAGTCGCGCACCCCGAGGACGAGCGCCTGGTAGATCTCGGCCAGGTCGTCCAGCCGCTCGGCGATCACCGGCGGCTCCGGCCGGTACGGTTCCACCGGCGCGGCCGACAGCACCCGCCGCCGGACGGTGATCTCGCTGCCGTCGTGCAGACCGATCGGCAGATCGCCGGGCTCGGCCGTGCCGCCGGGCAGTTCGAGGTCGGTGACCAGCAGCTCCTCCTCGAACCGCCGGGCGCGGGAGATCAGCTCGCCGGCGGCGTCCACGATCAGCGAGTCGCCGTCGAAGACCAGTTCGTCCTGGCCGCCGACCATGTTCACGTACGCGAGCGCGCAGCCCGCCTCCCTGGCCCGCCGCGCGCACAGCTCCAGCCGCGCGTCGTCCTTGTCCGTCTCGTACGGCGAGCCGTTCGGCACCACGAGCAGCCCCGCGCCGGCCTCGGCGACGACCGAGACCGGGCCGCCCTCCTGCCACAGGTCCTCGCAGATCGCGATCGCCACGTCGACCCCGTGCAGCCGGAAGATCGGTAACCGGTTGCCGCGCGCGAAGTAGCGGTGCTCGTCGAACACGCCGTAGTTCGGCAGGTGGTGCTTGGCCGACCGCATCGCCACCTCGCCCTCGTACAGGACGCCGGCGGCGTTGAGCGGCCTGCCCCCGGCGCCGGTCCGGTCGAGGTAGCCGACGACCACCGGCAGGCCGCCGAGCCCGTCGGCCGCCAGGCGGGCCGCGACCGCGGACAGCGCCGACAGCGACGCCTCGACGAACGACGAGCGCAGCACCAGGTCCTCGGCGGGATAGCCGGTCAGGAACAGCTCGGGGAAGACGACCAGGTGGGCGTCGCGATCGGCGGCCCGCCGGGTCCATTCGACGAGCTTGTCCGTGTTGCCGGTGATGTCGCCGACGACGGGATTGGTCTGGGCGAGCGCGATGCGAAGTTGAGCCACGAATCCACCCTAGGTCGTCCGAATTATTGTCGTCAAAGAGACGATAAGTCCCGCTCAGGTGCCGGTAGTGCCGGGGCTGACGAGGCCCTTCTCGTAGGCGAGGACCACGAGTTGCGCCCGGTCGACCAGCTCCAGCCGCCGCAGCAGGCCCATGATCTCGTCGGCTATCTCCTGCTCCGGCACGCCCAGTGTCATCGCGATCTGCCGATTGGTGAAGCCCCGGGCGACCAGTTTGATCAGGTCGACGTCGGAGTCCGAGAGGCCCCAGGGCGCGCCCAGGTCGCCGCGCCCGGCGAAGGCGGCGATGACGTGCGTGGTGACGGCGGGGTCCAGCAGCGCGTCCCCGGCCACGGCCACGCGGATCGCGGCGATGAGCTGCTCCGGGGGCGACGTCTTCAGGATGAAACCGCTCACACCGGCCCGCAGCGCCGCGTAGAGGTTCTCGCCGGTGCCGAACGTGGTCATCATGATCACCTTGGTCGGCACCCCCGAGGCGAGGATCCGGCGGGCCGCGGCCAGGCCGTCGAGGCGCGGCATCTGGATGTCCATGAGCACCACGTCCGGCTGGGTCGCCATGGTCAGCGCGATCGCCTGCTCGCCGTTCTCGGCCTCGCCCGCGAGCTCCAGGCCGGGCTCGCTCGCGAGGACCACTTTCAGGCCGGTCCTGATCAGCGCCTGGTCGTCGGCGATCAGCACCCGCAGCCGCGGGCCCGCCTCCGGCTCCGCGGACGGCGCCGGAGCCGGAGCCGGAGCGGAGGCCGGAGGCGCCGCGGGGCTCTGATGCGGTGCGGCGCCCGGACGCGCGGCAGCGGCGGGGTCGCCGTCGAGATGCGGCGCCTGGGCCAGGATGTCCTGCTGGAGCCGCTGGAGCGTCGGCCCGGGATCCAGACCCAGCTCGTCGCGCAGGACCTCCCTGGCCCGCTGGAGCGCGCCGAGCGCGTCCCCCCGTCGCCCGGCCCGGTAGAGCGCGAGGGCGAGCAGGCGCCAGGCCTCCTCCCTGAGCGGGTGCGCCGAGGCGTGGGCCTCCAGGTCGGCGATGAGCGGACCGGTACGGCCGAGCCGTACGGCGGCCTCGCCACGCCGTTCCACCGCGAGGAGGCGGAGCTCGTCGAGACGCTGCGCCTCCGCCCGCGCCCACGGCAGGTCCTCGAACTCGGCGAGCGCCGGCCCGCGCCACAGGCCGAGCGCGCTCTCCATCCGTTCGAGCGTCCCGGCCGGATCGTCGCCGTGGTCGCCTTTCACCAGCTTCTCGAACCACCAGCAGTCGACGTCCTCCGGCCTGGCCCGCAGCGCGTACCCCGGCGGGGCCGACACCAGCACGCCGGCCTCCTGGCGCGGCGCCCGATGCGGCTCCAGCGCCCGCCTGAGGCGGGACACGTAGCCCTGGATGGTCGACAGGGCCTGGGCCGGCGGTTCTCCCGGCCACAGGTCCGCGATCAGCGTGCCGACCGGCACCGCGCGCCCCCCGGCCACGAGCAGCCGGGCGAGCACGGTCTGCTGTCGCAGTCCGCCCAGATCGAGCGTCTCGCCCTCGGCGATCACCTCAAGAGGCCCGAGAGCACGAAATATCACCATTGCACGGGTAAGCGTACGGCTCGTTCCGCTGCGACGCGGCCCATGTCCCGGCGTCAGACGGCCAGTGGAAAGCGGGCCTCCACGACCGTGCCGCCGGTGTCGGGGGAGCTCACCACACAGCTGCCGCCGAGCTCGGCGGCCCGTTCCCGCATCGACGACAGGCCGACGCCGGCGCGCACATGGTGCGGCAGGCCGACGCCGTCGTCGGCGATCCGGACGCGCAGCTCGCCCACCCCCACGGCGTCGGCGCCGTCGGGGTCGTCGCCGCCGTGGGCACCGTCCGGTCCGCGCCGTTCCGCCGTGATCGTCACCCGGGCGGCCCGCGCGTGCCTGCGGATGTTGTTCAGCGCCTCCTGCACGATGCGATAGACGGCGACCTCCACGGCGGCAGGCAGCCCGGCCATCTCGTCGCCGACCCGCACCTCGACGCGCGCGGTCCCGGACCGCCCGGCCGGGAGCGTCTCCTCGGCCAGGGCGCGTACGGCTCCCGCCAGGCCGAGGTCGTCGAGGGCCGGCGGCCGCAGGCCGTACACCAGCTCCCTGATGTCGCCGGCGACCGCGTCCATGCCGGCCCGCAGATCCCGCAGCAGACCGTCGGCGGCGGAAGGCGAGCTGGTGAGGCGCATCCTGGCCATGTTGAGCGTCATGGCCATCGCGCCGAGGGTCTGTCCGAGCCCGTCGTGCAGGTCGCGGCGCAGCCGTCGCCGCTCCTCCTCCCGGGCGGCGAGGATCCGCTCACGCGACCGCTGCAGGTCGGCCGTCATCCGTACGGCGTGGGCCACGTCGGCCACGTGGGGGAGCAGGGTGGCGATCACCCGTTCGTCGTGCGCGGCGGCGAACCGGTGCGTGCCCGGACTGCCGATCAGCAGGCGCCCCACCGGCTCGCCGTGCCAGACGAGCGGGATCGGCCTGGCGTCCGGACCGAGCCGGCCGCATTCGACGTATCGGGGCCGCCCGTCCGGGATCTCGACCGCCACGCCGTCGACGGCCAGACCGTCGCGCACCACCATGACCACGGCGGACAGCGCGTCGCCCGGGTCGGCCCGCCGCACCTCCTGCGTCAGCCGTTCGGCGAGCAGGGCCGGATCGCCCACCCTGCCGTACAACGCGCGGTCCATCGTGCGCTGCAGGGCGCGGCGCAGCGGCTGGAAGAACGCGCCGGCGAACAGCGCAGCGGCGAGCCCCGCCACCTGGTGGTAGCCGGAGACCACGAGGCCGGACAGGGCGCCCACCCCGAAGTAGACCGCGCTGATCATGGTCAGCAGCCCGGCGGCGATGAAGGTACGGCTGATCACCGTGTCGATGCCGTACAGCCGATGGCGCAGCACGGCGAACATGATCGCGAACGGGATCAGCCCCGTCCACAGCGCCGCCGGGATCCACCAATCCGGGCCCAGCAGATAGAGCACGGCATATCCGGCGAAGACGGTGAGGGGCCAGGCGATCTGCCGCCGCGTGACCGGGTCGGCGTGGCGCAGCCGCAGCGCGAGCGAGGCGAGGGCGGCGACCACACAGAACTGAAGGACATACTGCAGGGTCAGCCGGGCCGTCGAGTAGTAGGGGAGGAGCCCATCGACCCCCAGCGGGTTGTGGATCACCTTCGGCCATGGGTACCGGCCGGGGTCGGGGTCGGGCCGCAGCAGACCGAGCCCGGCCTCGGCCATGGTGACCGCGATGCTCAGCGCGACGAGGGGGATCCAGCGGCGCGAGGGCAGCCGGCCGGTGGGCGAGCAGAGCGGGACCATGATGGCCAGCAGCAGGCCGGCCACGGCCCGGCACACGAGCTGGACCGCCCGGGCGGCGACGGCGGCCCCCATGTCGTCCTGCGCGGCCCAGTGGAACGTGAGCGCGGTGAAGGCCACGTTCCCCGACGCCAGCAGGCCGCCGACGCAGATCAGCCACGCCGTACGGAACCTCGGCCGCTGGGAGACCAGGAACGCCCCGGTGATCGGGAATGTGAGCGCGGCGCCGAAATCCGGCGTCAGCGGCGGCCTGGGCTGCCACTCGGCGGGGATCCGGAGCTGGACGCCGATCCCCACGACCGTCAGCACCAGCGCCACCGCGGCCATCACCCACGCGACCACGCGCGCGGGGAAGACCGGCGGATTCTCGTCCATAGTGGGATGGATTATGCACTGGAGCGTTGCATCCCACGCAATGCACGCCGCCGTACCGCTGTTCGACCGGCGGCGTATCGAGGAGGGCTTCGTAACCCGCGCGAAACACGCGGCAGGCACACTGGTAGGTGACCTGACGTGTGAGTTTCCGATGATTTTCCGAGAGGTACGTCTTGGACCGCCAGCAGGAATTCGTCCTCCGCACGCTCGAAGAGCGGGACATCCGGTTCATCCGGCTGTGGTTCACCGACGTGCTCGGCTTCCTCAAGTCCGTGGCGATAGCGCCGGCCGAGCTGGAGGGCGCCTTCTCCGAGGGCATCGGGTTCGACGGGTCCGCCATCGAAGGCTTCTCCCGGGTGTACGAGTCGGACATGCTGGCCAAACCCGATCCGTCGACCTTCCAGATCCTGCCGTGGCGCAGTGAGAACCCGGGCGCGGCCCGCATGTTCTGCGACATCCTCCTGCCGGACGGGTCGCCGTCCCACGCCGACCCGCGATGGGTGCTCAAGCGGGCGCTGGCCAAGGCGGCCGACATGGGCTTCACCTTCTACACCCATCCCGAGATCGAGTTCTTCCTGCTGCACGGCAGACCGGAGAAGGGCGAGCGGCCGGAGCCGATCGACGACGGCGGCTACTTCGACCACACCCCGCACAGCGCGGGCCACGACTTCCGCCGCCAGGCGATCATGATGCTGGAGTCGATGGGCATCTCCGTGGAGTACAGCCACCACGAGGGCGCTCCCGGTCAGCAGGAGATCGACCTGCGCTACGCCGAC
Organism: Sphaerimonospora mesophila NBRC 14179 = JCM 3151; assembly: GCA_001552515.1. Classification (GTDB taxonomy): domain Bacteria; phylum Actinomycetota; class Actinomycetes; order Streptosporangiales; family Streptosporangiaceae; genus Sphaerimonospora; species Sphaerimonospora mesophila. Next base: position 1,960 of record BCRI01000036.1, on the reverse strand, counting down.
GCGCTGACCACGGCCGACAACATCATGACCTTCCGCCTGGTCATGAAGGAGGTCGCGCTGGAGCAGGGCATCTGGGCGTCGTTCATGCCCAAGCCGTTCACCGAATATCCCGGCTCTGGCATGCACACCCACATGTCGCTGTTCGAGGGCGACCGCAACGCCTTCCACGAGGCGGGCGCGGACTACCAGCTCTCCAAGACCGGCAGGTCGTTCATCGCCGGGCTGCTGAAGCACGCCGCCGAGATCACCGCCGTGTGCAACCAGTGGATCAACTCCTACAAGCGGCTGTGGGGCGGCGCCGAGGCGATCGCCGGAGCGGGCGGCGAGGCCCCCTCCTACATCTGCTGGGGCCACAACAACAGGTCCGCGCTCGTCCGGGTGCCGATGTACAAACCGCACAAGGGCGCCTCGACCCGGGTCGAGTTCCGCTCGCTGGACTCCTCGTGCAACCCCTATCTGGCCTTCGCGCTGGTCCTCGCGGCCGGGCTGAAGGGCATCGAGGAGGGCTACGAGATGCCGCCCGAGGCCGAGGACGACGTGTGGGCGCTGACCAGCCGGGAGCGCCGCGCCCTCGGCATCCAGCCGCTGCCGCAGTCGCTCGACGAGGCGATCTCGACGATGGAGCGCAGCGAACTGGTCGCCGAGACACTGGGGGAGCACGTCTTCGACTACTTCCTGCGCAACAAGCGGGCCGAGTGGCGGGAGTACCGCCGCAGGGTCACCCAGTTCGAGCTCGACCGCTATCTGCCCGTCCTCTGAGGTGGGCGCGTCGAGGTGAGCGCCGGTCCGCGGTTCCGTACGACTGCCGGGCGCCTGGCCGCGCTCGGTTTCGCCGACGGCGCCAGGGCCGAGCGACTGCTGCACGAGCTTGAGCTGCACGGTCTCGGGCTGCACGGACATGGGCGGCACGGTATTGGACGGCGCGGTCTTGGGCGGCACGATCTCGGCCCGGAGACGGCAGGCGAACTCGGACTGCTCGACGACCTCGTGGCGGCGGCCGACCCCGATCTCGCGCTCACCTCGCTGAGCCGGCTCGTGGACCGCGACCCCGGCGTGCCGGCCGCGTTGCGCGCCGACCCCGGCCTGCGCCGCAGGCTGCTTCGCGTGTTCGGTCTGAGCGCCGCCCTCGCCGAGCACGTCGTACGGCACCCGGCCGATATCGGGCGGCTGGCCGGTTCCGGCGGCCGTACGGCACCGCCCCGCGAGGAGCTGCTCCGGGCCGTCGAGGCCGCCTCCGCTCCCCTCGACGCGCTGCGCGTCGCCTACCGCGGCAGGCTGCTGCGGCTCGCCGCGCGGGACGTCATGGGCGAGGTGTCGATCGTCGAGGTCACGGCGGAACTGGCCGATCTGGCCGGCGCCGCCCTCGACGCCGCTCTCGCGATCGCCCGCGCCGAGACCGAGGACGCCGGCGACGTCCGGCTGGCCGTCATCGGCATGGGCAAGTGCGGCGCCCGCGAGCTCAACTACATCTCCGACGTCGACGTGATCTTCGTGGCCGAGCCGGAGGAGGGCGTCGACGAGACCCACGCGCTGCGGATCGCCACCAGGCTCGCCCAGGCCATGATGCGGGCCTGCTCGGCGAGCACGGCCGAGGGGGCCCTGTGGGAGGTGGACGCCGGCCTGCGCCCGGAGGGCAAGATCGGCCCGCTGGTGCGTACGCTCGACAGCCATCTGACCTACTACCGCCGCTGGGCGAAGACCTGGGAGTTCCAGGCACTGCTGAAGGCGCGGCCGGTCGCGGGCGACCTGGAACTCGGCCACGCGTACGTCGCCGCCGTCGGCGAGCTGGTCTGGCAGGCGTCGGCCCGGGACGGCTTCGTCGAGGACGTACAGGCGATGCGCCGCCGCGTGGAGGCCCACGCGCGCGGTCACGCCCCCGCGGGCGAGGCCGAACGGCAGATCAAACTCGGTCCTGGCGGGCTGCGGGACATCGAGTTCGCCGTGCAGCTGCTCCAGCTCG
>BCRI01000035.1 GCA_001552515.1 Sphaerimonospora mesophila NBRC 14179 = JCM 3151 | reverse complement strand
TCCCGCGCCCGCGCCACCTCGGCGGCGATGCCCGCCGCCGTCGGGTCGTCGATGAACACCTCGAACGACAGCTCGACGCCCAGCTCGTCGCGCACCCGCGCGATGATCTGCGTGATCGACAGCGAGTGGCCGCCGAGGTCGAACAGGTCGTCGCCGGGTTCGATCTCGTCGACCTTGAGCACCTCACGCCAGATGCCCAGCACCGCGTCCAGCACGTCGGCGCCCACGCCACCGGTCTCGTCACCGGCCGCGTCGCCGGGCGTTTCGGCGGCCGGGACGGCGGACGGCGCCAGGGGCGACGGCCGGAGGGGGGACGGCACAGGCAGGTCGGCGAGGGCTGCCCCGGGCCGGTCGGCGACGGCCCGCAGCAGCCCGGCCAGGTCGGCGGCGATCGTCTCGCACGCCGCCCGGTCCAGGCATCGCGGGTCGTAGCGGAACTCGGCGGTCATGCCGCCGGGCGCGTCGACCGCCTGCAGGTGCAGGGTGCCCCGGACCGACCGGTTGAACATCGTCCAGTCGACCGCGGCACGCAGGCCGGGCAGCAGCGGGTCGGCGCCGCGCCTGCGGTAGCTCACCGAGACCGGGGTGAGCGAGGTGCGCGGGGAGACGCCGCCCAGCGCGCGGGCCACCGGCACCTCCCGGTGACGGTAGGCGGCCCGCAGCTCGGCGCGCACCGCCCGGGCGAACTCGCCGAACGTCCCGTCGGCCTCCGGCGCGCCGGCGACCCGTACGGGCAGCTCGTTGACGAACATGCCGACGTGGTCGGCGGTCTCGTCGGTCCGGGTGGACACGTCGGCCGACACGATCGGATCGGCGTTGCCGTACGCCCGCAGCAGCGTGTGCACGGCGGCGAGCAGGAGCTCGAACCTGGTGACGCCGAGCTCGCCCGCCGCCGGGCCGAGGTCGGGGACCCGTACGGCCACCGCCTCGCCGGGCGCAGCGAGCACCGAGGTGCGGCGCAGCCCCGGCAGCAGCAGCTCGCGCTCGTCGCGCCAGCGCGGACGCCAGAACTCGGCCGCCGCCGCCAGCTTCGCGGCGACGCGGGCGTGCTCCTGCGCGACGGCCTCGCCGTAGGACAGGCCGAGGGGCGGCAGTACGGCGCCGCCGTACGCGGCGGCGAGGTCGCGCAGCAGGATGTCCTTCGACATGCCGTCGAAGGCGGCGTGGTGCGCCACGGCGAGCAGCAGGTGCCGCATGGCGTCCGACCGCAGCAGCGTGAACCGGACGAGCGGCCCGTCCGAGAGCTCGAACGGCTCCGCCACCGACCGTCGCACCGCGTCCGCCGCCTCGTCCCCGAGGTCCTCGATGTCCTTGATGCTGCCGACGTCCTCGACGCGGAACGGCGGGGCGTGCCGCGCCGGCACCAGCCGGAGCTCCCCGTCGCGCTCGGCCAGCGCCGAACCGAGCACGGGATGCCGCGCCACGACGGCTTCGCAGGCCGCCCGGAGCGCCGCGACGTCCAGCGGTCCCTCCAGCAGCACGGCCAGCGGCATGTGGTGGACCGGGCCCCAGCCCGCGCCCGTCCGCTCGGTGAGCCACATCCCGTGCTGGGCCAGGGACGCCGGGCTTTCCGGTGGTCGCATCACACATCCTCCGTTCGTGGGGTGGGCTCCGTCTGTGGAGCGGGCGCCGAGGCGTCGAGCAGACCCCGCAGTTCCCCCTTGACGACCTTGCCCGTCTGGTTCTTCGGCAGGGCGTCCGTGATCAGCATCCGCTCGGGGATCTCGTGCCTGGCCAGTCGTTCGAGCAGGAAGCCCCGGATGTCGCCGACGGTCAGGCCGGGCCGGACCGGCACGACGGCGGCGGCCAGCACGGTCCCGAGCGCCGGGTGCGGCACGCCGAAGACGGCGGCCTCCCTGATCTGCGGATGCTCGTACAGGACGGCCTCGACGTGCAGCGTCGAGACCTTGAAGGCGCCGCTCTTGACGACGTCGCTCTCCCGGTCGGTGAGGAACAGATAGCCGTCCTCGTCCAGGTAGCCGACGTCGCCCATGCGGACCCAGCCGTCCCTGAAGGTCTCGGCCGTGGCGCGTTCCTCGCCGTAGTAGGAGCGGGTGGCGGTGGGCGAGCGCAGCCAGACGTGGCCGACCTCGCCAGGCGGCAGCGGGGTGCCCTCACGGTCGGTCACCCGCAGGGCGCTGCCGAACGCGGGGCGGCCGAGCGCGGCGGGCCTGGCCGGGTCGTACACCATCACGGTCTGGGCCGGGGCCGCCTCGGTGGAGGTGTAGTAGTTGGTCAGCGTGGCGTTGGGGAAGGCGGCGGCCAGCCGGGCCGACAGCGCCGGGGGCAGTGCCGCGGCGGCCGACCCCAGCAGGACGACGGAGGACATGTCGTGCCGCTCGTGCAGGCCGGCGTTGAGCAGTTCGACCGCCATCGTGGGGACCACGAAGACCGTGCCCACCCGGTACGACTCGATCAACCGGGCGAACCGGCCGGGGGTGAACTGCCCGGGGGTGAGCACGGTGGGATGCGCGTCCAGCGCGTTCATCAGCATGGTCTGGCCGGCGTTCGTGCCGATCGGGAAGGCGTGCAGCAGATGCTCCGAGTGCCGGAACCGCCGCCGGTTGGGCCTGGTCTCGCAGCCGTACACGAGGTTGGCGTGGCCGGCGCCCACCCCCTTCGGCCGGCCGGTGGTGCCCGAGGTGTAGAGGATCTGCGCCAGGTCGCGCGAGCGCGGGCCCGGCCCGTGCGTCTCCCCGAGCCCGTCCGCGCCTCCGGCGGGGCCGTACGCCTCGAGGGCGGAGGCCGGGATCGTCCGCCCCACCCCCTCGGGTGCGGGCAGCCGGTCGTCGTGGACCACGGCGGCGGCCCCGCAGTGGGCCAGCATGGCGGCGATCTCCGGGGGCGCGAGCCGCTCCGACAGCGGCACGGCCACCGCTCCGGCCTGCTGGACGGCGAGGTAGGCGACGGCGAAATCGGTCCAGGCGCGGTGGCCGAACAGCAGGCCCACCCGGTCGCCGTGCCGTACGCCCTCGGCCCGGAGCGCGGCGGCGGCCGCGGTCGAGCGGCGCAGCCAGTCGGCGAACGTCAGCGCGTCACCGCCGGCGACCTCGATCGCCACCCGGTCCGGCTGCTCGGCGGCCCGCGACCGGAGCAGGTCCGGCACGGTCCGCGGCACGGGCCCGCCCGTCATCGGACCTCCTCCATCACGCCTTCACCCGTCGCGCGTTCACCCACGGCGTCTTCGTGTAGGGCGGCGATGCCCACCACGTCGTCCGGCATCGCGTCGGCCACCTCCAGGTCCAGGCGGGACAGCGACCGGGCGCGCAGCGCCGTGCCCCCGATCAGCAGGATCGCCACGCCGCAGATCAGGTACATCAGCCCGATCCCGCGCCCCTCGCCGGTGCCCATGACCACGCCCAGCGTCGAGGACAGCGGCCCGTCCGGCGTCATCAGCGGCTCGAGCACGGCCGACGCGTACGGCGCGACCAGCCCGAACCCGATCGGCATCGTCGACCACGCGATCATCGTGTTGAGCGCGAACACCCGCCCGTGGTACCGCTGCGGCACCTTGACCTGCACGATCGTGGCGTAGATGCCGTTGACCAGCGTGAGCGCCATCCCCATGCAGGACGCGCCGACCGCGATGACCATGAGGTCCGGCCGCAGCCCGGTGACCACACCGGCCACCCCGAGCGCCAGCGTGAAGAGCAGCATGCCGCGCACGCGCAGCTCACGCGGCCCGCCCCAGACGCTCATGGCCAGACCGCCCAGGAACGCCCCGAGGCCGGAGGCGAACGAGATCCGGCCCACGTCCTCGAGCGTCCCGAACGCCAGCACCAGCGGCGAGATCATCAGGAACAGCGGCGACAGGAACACGTTGAGCACGGCGAAGAAGATCAGAATGCCGCGGAAGCCGCGGTGCCGCCACGAGTAGCGGAACCCGGCGATGATCTCGGCGGTGACCGTCTCGCGCCGATGCCAGGCCATCATGCGGGGGAAGCGGATGAACAGCAGCACCCCGACGGCGAAGGCGTAGCTGATCACGTCGAGGGCGAGGATGCCCCCCAGGCCGATGGTGGCGAGCAGCCCGGCGGCGACCAGCGGCACGATCAGCTGAGCGACGCCGGTGACCATCTGGTTGATGCCGTTGGCGTGGCCCAGGTAGCGCTTGGGCACGATCTGCGGAATGGCCGAGCCGTACGCCAGCCGCTGGAAGGTGAGGGCCACCGACAGGCAGACGAGCAGCGGGTAGATGTGCCAGCTCTGCAGCTGGTCGGTCCACAGCAGGATGCCGAGCACGAGCTGGATGGTCAGCGCCGAGCTGTCGGCGCTCAGCATGACCTTCCTGCGGTCCATCCGGTCGACGACCGCTCCGGCGAGCGGCGCCACCAGCAGCCCCGGCACCAGCGCGATCACGGCGAACAGCGCGAACCTGGCGACCGATCCGGTGGTGAGATAGATCCAGATCGGGATGGCGAACTCCGTCAGGGCGGAGCCGATGATCGACACGAGCTGGCCGGAGGCGACGGCGATGAAGCGCCCCATGCTCGGCTCCGGCCCGTGGTCCTCCGCGGTCGCCGGCACGTCGCCCGCCCGGGCGATCCCGTACAGCCACCAGGTCGCGCCGTCGGCCTCGGTCGGATTCGGCGGCGGCCGCTCCCCCGCCACGGCCGGATGCGTCGCCGTGATGATCTCGGCCAGTTCCTCGGCCCGGTAGCGGATGAAGAAGTGGCCCGCCTCCTTGAGCACCACGAGCGCGCTGACCGGCGTCAGGAAGTGCCACTCGCGATAGCGCTCCTCGTAGTACTCCGTGGCCGGATCGCGCTCGCCGACGATCGTCACGAGCGGCGCGCGCAGCGGCGTCACCTGGCCGTCGAGCAGCTCGGTGAAGTACCGCTCGGCGTGCTGTGCCTCGGCACGCATGTTGCGTACGATGTGGCGGGCCTGCTCCGGGGTGAGCTCGCTCAGGTCGACGCCCATGGAGACCAGCCAGTTGGCGTAGGCACGGTCGGAGGCGACGGCCGAGGCGCGGGCCAGGCGGGACAGCGCGTTGAGCACCCGGCCGCGTGGCTTGGCGAACGGGAAGGCCGCGCCGATGTAGACGGCCTCGGGGATCCGCCCGGCCTCTTCCAGCCGGCGCGCGACCTCAACGGCCAGGGCCGACCCGACGCTGCTGTGACCGTAGACCACGACCGGGCCGTCCACCCGCTCCAGGACCTCGGCGGCGCAGCGGGCGGCCAGCTCGTCGAAGGGCAGCGGCTCCTCGGCCAGCCCCAGGTCGTGGCCGGGCACGGCGAGCGACAGCAGCCGATATCCGGCGGGCAGCGCGTCGGCGAGCGGCTGGTAGACGACCGCGCTGCCGCCTCCGTACGGCACGCACACGTAGGTCAGCCGCGCCGGCCCGGCCTGCCGGGGCGTCAGCTCGTGCAGCAGCCGCCCGGACCGTCTGGCGTTGGCGGGCTGGTCGGCCAGCGCGGCCAGCGCGCGGACGGTGGGCTGCTGGAACAGGTCCATCAGCGAGACGCCGGCGCCGAGCGTGCGGCGCATCCGGGCCACGACCTGGGTGGCGAGCAGCGAGTGGCCGCCCAGGTCGAAGAAGTCCGCGGTCACGCTCACCCGGTCCATGCCGAGCACCTCGGCCCAGATGCCGGCGATCACCTGCTCGGTCGGGGTGCGCGGCTCGGCGTAGTCGCCGCCGCCGAACACCGGGGCGGGCAGCGCGGACCGGTCGAGCTTGCCGTTCGGGGTCAGCGGCAGACGGTCCATGACCGTGACGGCCGCCGGGACCATGTGCGCGGGCAGCGCCTCGGCCACGTGGTCGCGCAGTTCCTCCGGCAGCGTCGTCGCCGGGTCGCCGCCCGAGCCGTTCCGGCCGTGCGCCACGACGTAGGCGAGGAGGTTGCCCCGGTCCGCCAGCACCACCGCCTGGCCGACCGCGGGGTGTTCGAGCAGCCGGGCCTCGATCTCACCGGGCTCGACCCGGTAGCCGCGCACCTTCACCTGGTGGTCGGTGCGGCCCAGGAACTCCAGCTCCCCGTCCGACCGCCAGCGGGCCCGGTCGCCGGTGCGGTAGAGCCGGCCGCCGGGCACGAACGGATCCGGGATGAACCGGTCGGCGGTGAGGTCGGGACGGCCGAGGTAGCCGCGGGCCAGTCCGGCGCCGCCGATGCACAGCTCACCGGCGACCCCGCGCGGGACCGGCCGGTGCCGCCCGTCCAGGACGTACAGGCCGGTGGCGGAGATGGGGCGGCCGATCGGCGGGCGCAGGCCGTCGTCGCGCAGCTCTGCGGCGCTGGCGATCACCGTGGCCTCGGTGGGCCCGTAGGTGTTGAACAGCCGCACCCGGCCGCCGAAGTGGCGGTGCCAGGCGGTGACCGCGGCCGCCTGCGCCTGGTCGGCGCCGATGATGGTGAGCCGCAGGCCGGGGGGCCACTCCACGGTCTCGATGTCGGCGACCAACTCGTGCCAGTACGGCGTGGGCAGGTCGAGGACGGTGATCTGCCGGCCCGCCGGAGTGCGCAGGAAGTCGGGCAGGAACGCGCCGCCGCCGGGAAGCAGCACGAGCCCGGCGCCGGAGGTCAGGCAGGGGTAGATCTCCTCGACGTGGGTGTCGAAGCTGACCGTGGCGAACTGGAGCACCCGGTCGGACGGGTCCAGGCCGTAGGTCTCCCTCATCCAGTGGACCCGGGCGGCCAGCGCGCGGTGTTCCACCACGACGCCCTTGGGGCGGCCGGTGGAGCCGGAGGTGTAGATCACGTATGCGGCCCGGCCGGGGTCGGGCTCGGGCAGCGGATCGGCCGTGCCCGCCGGCAGGTCGCCGTCCACGCACAGCACCCGGTCGGCGGTGAAGCGGTCGCGCAGGGCGGTGCCGGTGAGCACGGTCACCGCCCCGCTGTCGGCGAGCATCTCGGCCAGCCGCTGCGCGGGGTAGGCGGGGTCGAGCGGCAGGTAGGCGCCGCCCGCCCGCCAGACGGCCAGCAGCCCGGCCACGAGTTCGGGACCGCGCTCGAGGGCGACGGCGACGATCGACTCCGGGCCGACGCCGGCGGCGCGCAACGCCCGGGCGATCCGGTCGGCCCGGGCGTCCAGCTCCGCGTAGCTCCACGCCCCTGATCCGCCCGTCGTCCAGGTGACGGCGGTCGCGTCGGGGTGGGCCGCCACGGCGGCCGCGATGAGCTCCGGCACGGTGGCGGCGGGGACCGTACCGGTGCCGGCGCCCCACTCCAGGACCTGCCGCCGCTCCGGCTCGGAGAGCAGGTCGATCTCCGAGAGCGGCGCGTCCGGGTCGGCCGCGACGGCGGTCAGCAGCCGGACGAACCGGTCGGCCAGCATCTCGATCGTGGTCCGGTCGAACAGGTCGGTGGCGTACCCGAACACCAGGTTCAGCCCGTCCGGCACCCGCCACGCGTCCAGCGACAGGTCGAACTTGGCCGCGGTGTACCCGGTGTCGAAGCCGGTGACCTCCTCGATGCCCGGCATTTCGGGGCGCTGCCATCCCTCGTTCTGCGTGTGCAGCACGAACATCGTCTGGAACAGCGCCGTACGGCTGAGGTCGCGCTGGACCCGCAGCTCGGTCAGCACCCGCTCGAACGGGATGTCCTGGTGGTCGAAGGCGTCCAGCACCGCGGCGCGGGTCCGCATGAGCAACTCGTCGAAGCCGGGATCGCCCGACAGGTCGCCACGCAGCACCAGCGTGTTCAGGAAGAACCCGATCAGGGGTTCCAGCTCCACCCGGTCGCGCCCGGAGGTGGGCGAGCCGACGCAGATGTCGTCCTGGCCGCTGTACCGGGACAGCAGCGCCTGGTAGGCGGCGAGCAGCGTCATGAACAGCGTCGCGCCCCGCCGGCCGCCCAGCTTCTCCAGCGCCTCCGTCGGCCGCGCGTCGAGGAACACGGTGACGACGTCGCCGTGCGAGGAGTGCACGGCCGGGCGCGGCCGGTCGGCGGGCAGTTCTAGGGCGGGGGCGTCGGCCAGCCGGGTGGTCCAGTAGGCCAGCGACCGGTCCGCCGTTTCTCCCGCCAGGCGCTCCCGTTGCCAGGCGGCGAAGTCGCCGTACTGCACGGCGAGCGGCGCCGGGGCCGCGTCGTCCCCGGCCAGCCGCGCGGTGTAACGGGCGGCCAGCTCTCCGGCGAACACGTTCAGCGACACGCCGTCGGCCACGATGTGATGGCACACCACGCACAGGACGTGGTCCTCCGGACCCAGCCGCAGCAGGGTGACCCGGATCAACGGGGGGCTGGACAGGTCGAACGGCGTGTTGGTCCGCCGTGCGACCTCCTGCCTGGCCCACTCCTCCGCGTCGGGGGCCTGCCCGCCGTGCGGCCCGGGCGCGGGGCGGGACAGCAGCTCGATGGGGACCGGCGAGATCGCCGGTTCGACGGCCTGCCCGGGTCCGTCGATCCGCGCGGGCTCGACGGTCTGCACCGGCTCGACGATCTGCACGGGGCTGCCGTCATCGGAGCGGAAGCCGGTCCTGAGGGTCTCGTGGCGGGCCACGACGTCGTCGAGCGCGCGCTGCAGCGCGGCGGTGTCCAGCGGCCCGCGCCAGCGCTGCGCCAGGCACATGTTGAACGCCGGGTCGCCGGAGTCGAGCTGGTCGAGGAACCAGATGCGTTCTTGGCCGTAGCTGAGCGGGATCGGGGCGTGCGGATCCCGTGGCGGGATCGGCGCGAGAGCGGCGCCCGTGCCGCGCAGCCGCTGGAGGAGCAGCGCACGCTTGGCCGGGCTCAGCGCGGACACGCGAGACTCCGGGTTTTCGATCATCTTTCTCCTGGTGTAGGCGGAACCCGCGAAGGACGCGCCAGGGACAGGGCCGACGACGGCTCCCAGAGGTCAGCCAAGATCGTGGGATCGCTCCCACGTGGCAGCAGGCTAGGGACGGCCCCCACAAGCGTCAAGGCGATCAGGTGATATATCCCGATTTTTGGATGCCCGAAAGGAGTTCGCAATTCAGATATTGAGCTATGTTTCGGACATTGAGGGCAATATGGCCATCAGATATAGCGGGATTTCGGAATCACCTTGACACCCCAGCGGGCCGCTCCATACGGTTTGGGAGCGCTCCCAACGCATCCGCCAAAAACCGCCTGCCGACTCGGCCCGCCCATGCGCCGGCCGGATCGGCGGCACACGTGCGCCTCGCCCGGTCCCCGTCTCCGACCACGGCGAACGCACGGCCACCCCCGGCAACCTCCTCCGACGCTGGACCCGACGACGGGAAGGTTCGTCACCTCATGACCAGCACGATCTTGGACCGCGACACGGTCCCGCTGTCCCCGCCCAGCGGGGAGGATCTGGACCGTCTGCTGCTGATCCGGCACTTCGAGCTGACCCTCCTGCGCCTGTTCGGCGAGGGCCGGCTCAACGGCACCACGCACACCTGTTTAGGTCAGGAGTACGTGCCGGTCGCGCTGCGCCCGCTGCTGGACGACGACGACTACGTGTTCAGCAACCACCGCGGGCACGGTCACTTCCTGGCCAGACACGACGAGCCGCACGGGCTGCTGGCCGAGATCATGGGCCGGGAGGGCGCCCTCTGCGCGGGGGTCGGCGGCAGCCAGCACATCTACCACCGCAGGTTCCTGTCGACCGGCGTTCAGGGTGAGAGCATGCCGGTCGCCGCCGGGGTCGCGCTCAGCCTGAAAAGGGCCGGGGACGGCGGGCTCGCCTGCGTGCACATCGGCGACGGGACCTGGGGCGAGGGCGCGGTCTACGAAGCGCTCAACCTCGCGGCGCTGTGGCGGCTGCCGCTGCTGGTCGTGGTCGAGCACAACGGCATCGCGCAGTCCACCCCGACCACCGCACAGATGTCCGGCACCATCGCGGCGCGCGCCGCCGCCTTCGGCGCCGCCCATCACCGTACGGACTCCATCGACCTCAACCTGATCCGCCTCGAACTGGCCGAACCGGTGCGGCGGGTACGCGAGGAGGGCCGCCCGACCGTGATCGAGTTCGTGACCCGGCGGGTCGGCCCGCACAGCAAGGGCGACGACACCCGCTCGGCCGAGGAACTCACCCGGGTGCGGGCGGCCGACTGGTACGTGCGCTACGCGGCCGCCTTCCCCGAGGTCTTCGCGGCGGCCGACGAGGCGCAGCGCCTCCGCATGGCACGGATCACCGACGAGGTGGCCGCCCGCCCGCCGTCCGTGTGGCGGGCCGCCCCGTGAGCGTACGGATCAGCGAGGGCACACCGAACGCGGGCACGCCGGCCACGGGCGCCGCCCGCACCCCCCGGATGGCCGATCACCTCAACGCGGCGCTGCACACCCTGCTGGAGTCCGATCCGCGCGTGTTCGTCCTCGGCGAGGACATCCGCGACCCGTACGGCGGCGCCTTCAAGATCACAAAGGGGCTGTCCAGCCGGTTCGCCGACCGGGTGCTGTCCACCCCGCTCAGCGAGGGCACGCTGGTGGGCGCGGGGGCCGGGCTGGCCCTGGCCGGTGAGAAGGCGATCGTCGAGATCATGTTCTCTGACTTCGTGACGCTCGCCTTCGACCAGATCGTCAACTTCGCCGCGAAGTCCACCACGATGTACGGCAGGCCGGTGCCCGTGCCGCTCATCGTCCGCTGCCCCACGGGCGGACGGCGCGGCTACGGCCCGACGCACAGCCAGAGCCTGCAGAAGCACTTCGTCGGGGTCCCTGGGCTGTCGCTGCACGAGCTGAGCCCGTTCCACCACGCCGGTGAGCTGCTCACGCACCTGCTGTCACTCGGCGAGCCGTGCGTGCTGTTCGAGGACAAGGTGCTCTACACCGAACGGATCTTCCGCGACGGCGTCGTGGACGACCTGTTCCGCTTCGACCTGGTCGGCGGGCCGTCCGGGTGGGCCCGGGTCGGCGTGCCGGGTGAGACCCGCTACGACTGCACGCTGATCGCGCCGGGTGGGCTGACCCGGCGCGCGCTGGCCGCCATGCGCGCGCTGCTCATCGAGGACGACCTGCTGTGCCGGCTGCTGGTGCCCGCCCGGCTCTACCCGCTGGACCTGGCGCCGATCCTCGGCGACGTGACCGGCCACGTCTGCGTGGTCGAGGACGGGACGGCCGGAGGCACCTGGGGTGCCGAGGTGGCGCAGGCCCTCTATCCGCGGCTGTGGTCGCGGCTCACCCGGCCGATCGGCCTGGTCAGCGCCGCCGACAGCGTCATCCCCACGGCGGCGCACCTGGAAAGCGCGGTCCTGGTGGGCGAGGACACGATCCGCCTGGCCGTACGGGAGGCCCTTTCTTGATCGACATCAGGGTGCCCAAGCTCAACAACAACGACAGCAGCTATCTGCTGGTGGAGTGGACCGTCGAGGATCGCTCACCGGTGCTGGAGGGCGATCCCATCGCGGTCGTGGAGACCTCCAAGGCCGCGGAGGAGCTGGTCGCCGAGGCATCCGGCGTGCTGCACCACGTCATCGCGGTGAACGCCGAGTGCGCGCCCGGCCAGGTGATCGCCCGCCTGTCGGCGCCGGAAGCGGCGGCCGGGCCCGCCCCCTCCCCCACCGCCGAGCCTGACGGCGTCGCCCTCGTTCCGGAACCGGCCGAGCCGTCGCCCGCCACCCCCGCCGCCCCGGCCACTCCGGCCGCCCCGGTCGGCGGCGAGCCCGTGATCACGGCTCCGGCGCGGGCGCTGATGGCGGAGCTGGGCGTCGACGCGGAAGACGTACGGGCGCTCGGCACGCGCGTGATCCGGCGCGCGGACGTGCTGGCCGTCGCGCGCGACACGATCGCGCTGTCGAAGGCGCAGCGGCGCACCGCCGAGGTGGTCGAGCTGTCGCACCGCACCGTGCCCGCCGCCTACTCCGTGGTCCGGGTCGAGGTGACCCGGGCCCTGCGGCTCGCCGCCGAGCGGACCAGGGCGCTGCGCGCCCTGGTGGGCCTGCCCGAGCTGCTGGTCAAGGCGGCGGCGAGCCTCGTGGAGCGCTTCCCGCTGTGCTTCGCCACGCCGCTGGACGCGGCCCGGGTGCGACGGGCCGGCACCGCCGACATCGGCGTCACGATGGACGTCGGCGAGGGGCTCTACGTCCCGGTCGTCCACGACGCCGGGAACCGCCCGCTCGGCGAGATCGCCCGGGAGCTGATGGGCTATCGTACGGCCGCCTTCCGCGGCACGTTCCGCGAACGCGACCTCACCGGCGCCAACCTCACGGTCACCCTGCACAACGACGACGGCGTCGTACTGGCCGTGCCGATCGTGTTCCCCGGGCAGATCTGCGCGCTGTCGCTCGCCGGGCCGTACCGCGAGGCCGTGGTCGCGGACGACGGCCAGGTGGGCACGCGGGACGTCGTGAACCTGGGGCTGGCCTACGACCACCGCTATGTCAACGGCCGCGACGCCGTGCTGTTCCTGCAGGCGCTGCGCGAACTGCTCGAATCCCCAGATGTCATGACGTGAGGCCGCCTCGCGGCGGGGGTCCCGTCCCGTCCCCGCTCGATCGGCCGTCGCGGGAACCCATCCGTTCCACGGGTTTTCACGAGCTCACTTCGCCGTCGATGACGTCGACGACGTACTCCGCGATCGCCATGGACGAGGTCGCCGCGGGAGAGGGCGCGTTTCGCACGGTCGTGACCGGTCCGAGCCGGTTGATGCGGAAGTCGTCGACGAGGCCGCCGTCGCGGTCGAGCGCCTGCGCGCGCACCCCCGCGCCGGCCCGCACGACGTCTTTCGCGCCTATCTCCGGCACATAACGCTGGGCGGCCTTCATATAGGCACGTTTGGAGAGGGATCCGTACATTTCCCTGACTCCGGTCAGCCAGTGGCGGCGCGCCATCCGCCACATGCCGGGCCAGCTCGCGATGCCGAGCAGATCCGCCGGGGAGATCGCCGTACGGCGGTAGCCCTCGCGGGCCAGGGCCAGGACCGCGTTCGGGCCGACGTCCACCGCCCCCGAGATCCGCCGGGTGAAGTGCACTCCGAGGAAGGGATATCCGGGGTCGGGAACGGGGTAGATCAGCCCGCGCACCATGTGCGCCTTCTCCTCGGAGATGAGCATGTACTCACCCCGGAACGGGATGATCCGCGGCTCGGGCGCGTCACCGGCCAGCCCCGAGACCCGGTCGGCGTGGATGCCGGCGCAGACGATCAAATGGTTCACCCGGACGGCCCGCTCGCCCGAGCCGATCTCCAGTTCCCCGCCGACCCGATCGATGCGGGTGACGGGATAGGAGAACCGCACCTCGCCCCCGGCCGCGACGATGTCGTCGGCGAACGACCGCGCGATGCGGGGAAAGTCGGTGATGGCGGTCCTGGGCGAATGCAGGGCCGCCAGGCCCGTGGCGTACGGCTCGATCTCCCTGATCTCCTCGGGACCGATGCGCCGCAGACCGGGCACGGCGTTCACGTCGGCCCTGGCGTAGAGATCGTCCATCCGCGCCACGTCCGCCTTGCTGACCGCGACGACGAGCTTGCCGCACTCGTCATAGGGCAGGCCGCGCCCGGCGCAGTACTCGCGCAGCATGTCCCGGCCCCGGGTGCACAGCCGGGCCTTGAGACTGCCCGGCTTGTAGTAGATGCCCGCGTGCACGACGCCGGAGTTGTGGCCCGTCTGGTGGACAGCCACCCGGTCCTCCTTCTCCATGACGACGACACCGGTGCCCGGCCTGCGCCGGGTGATCTCCCGGCCGATCGCGAGCCCGACGATGCCGGCCCCGACGATGCCGACGACTTCGTCAGCCATACGTGTCTTCCGTTCTCTGGTGGTGGGTCCTGGACCAGGTCGGCCTATTGGAGGCTCGCGTCCGGTGGCGGCAGGCACCTCGGCGGGCGGTCGGAGGCGGGCCAGACGTAGGGGAGGTCGTCGGGCTCGTCGCCGAAGATCGGGCGGTAGAACTCGGGAGCCTTGCGTAACAGGGCGGAGCGGTGGCTCAGGTGCAGGTCTCGGTCGCCGAGCCAGGGCGGAAGTTCGCCGGCCTCCCCCAGCAGGCGTTGCCGGCGCGGCGTCGCGAGGTCGCAGCGCTCGGCGAGCTCACGCACCATGCTCGCCGAGCAGGTGTCGGCCCGGCCCAGCGAGCACCACTGATCGCACACCTCCAGGCCGTACCTGACCAGGGCCTCCTCGTAGCCCGCCCACATGCGGACGACCGGATGGTGGCGCCAGCCGTACCCCCGCACGGTCAGCGCACGCAGGATCTGCAGTGCCTCGACTCTCTGCTTGCCGAGCCTGAGCGGGTCGAGCACCCGCGCCGTGCGGGCGAAATCGGGATAGGGCAGGAAGGTCTGCATCGCCGTCCGCTCCACAGCTCTCCACCGGGCCGCCCGCCCCTCGCGACGAGCGCCCGTCCTGCCATCGTACGGGGGCACGCGCTTCGCAGCCCGAGGACGTCGTCGCCTTGGGGGGCCCTGAGAGCGGCCCGGGTGTTCTACTTTTCCGTCCACTTTTCGTACGTATCGTCCCCCGGGAGCACCCAGACCTTCGTGTCGGGCCTGGTGATCGTCCGTACCAGCGTCGTCTTGCCGGTCGCCTTCGATACCCGGTAGATCGCCACTCCCGTGCGGGTCTTCGACCGGACGATCAGGCGTCCCGCCCTGTCGAAGTCGAGGTCGTCGATGTACTGCCCGCGCGGCAGCCCCACGGCCACCGTACGGCTCGCGCGGCCGGTGCGCAGGTCGAGCAGGCGCAGTTCGCGATACTTCTGCTCCTTGCCGACGGGCACGGCGGCCGTGCGGTGGTCGTTCGCCAGCGCCGTCGGCCACAGCCGCGTCTTCAGCCGGGTCCTGGCGCGGAGCCCTCGATCGAACATCGTCAGCCGATCCCCCGCCAGGAGCAGCCGCCCGCCGTCCGGGCTGAATCCGATGAAGCCCCACGCGTCCGTCTTCCCCGGAGGCGGCGACGTCTTGCCCTTACGCAGGTCCACGAAGACCCCCACGCCGGGGGCCGAGGTCGTCGTGACCACATAGCTTCCGTCGTCCGACACCGACGGCCATTCCTCGTCGATCGCGAACGCCGTGATCCGCCGCGACACCACCCTTTCCCTGCCGTTCAGGGTCCGCTCGACGAACAGCCCGTCCGATTTCCGGTAGTAGAAGAAATGCCGCCCGTCCCCGCTGACCAGGAACGGCGCAGAGGCGCCGGCGTTGACCGCGTCCTTTGGCGCCTTGGTGAGCGCCTCTGGCACCTCCACCACGTCTCCGTCTGTCAGCACCAGCTCCCAGGTCTGCGTTCGCTGCGCGTACGCGATCGTGACCGGCGCGGTCGCCGCGGCGGGCTGTCCGGTCAGGGTGACCGGCGTCAGGAGCAGCGCCGCGAGAATCGGTTGCAATCCCATGTTTCATGAGATGCCGGAAATCGTTGGAATGTTGCGGACCTTCGCCGCAGCCGGCCGCCGTCCCCGCGAACGTCGCGGTCGGATCCGGCACGGCGGCTCGCCTCAGGATCAGGCAGACAGGTCGGCGCGGGCCTGAGCGCGCAGCGTGGTCAGGCAGGTGTCCAGGCGTTCCCGGGTGTCCTCGTCGCCGGTGGCGGCCAGCACGATCTCGTAGTCGGCTGCGGCAAGGGCGTAGCGGCCGGACTCCTGACGGACGACGGCCCGGTTGAACCGCATCTCGGGGGTGCCCGACAGTTCCACCGCCCGATCCAGGTCGTGCGCGGCCTCCGTGAGGTCGCCCAGGGCGTACGCGACCTCGCCCCGCAGCGCCCACGCCTCGGCGAGCCGTCCGTCGCGGTCGATCGCGGCCGACAGTGCCTCACGGGCGCCGCCCCGGTCGCCGCGCTCGGCGAGCAGCCGGCCTTTCAGGCACAGCAGGTGGGCATTGGCCGGGGCGAGCCCGAGCCCGGTCGTGACGTCCGCCCAGGCGTCGTGGGACCGGCCCAGCTCGCACAGCAGCCCGGCCCGGTTGATCCGGGCGTCCAGATGCGCCGGGTCCAGCTCCAGCGTGTAGCCGAAGTCGGCCAGCGCCCCCTCGACGTCGCCGAGTTCGAGCCGGGCGTCGCCGAGGTTGTAGTACGCCTCGGGGAACGGCGGCGACAGGCGCAGCGCCTGCTCGTAGGCGGCGATCGCCTCCTCGTCCCGGCCGAGCCTGCGCAGGATGTTGCCCACGTTGAAGTGGTGCTCGGGGAAGTCCGGGTCGAGCTCGACGACGGTCTGGTAGTCGCCGAGCGACTCCTCCAGCCTGCCCATCATGCCGAGCACCTGGGCACGGTTGTAACGCAGCACCGCCCGGTGCAGGGCGTGCTCCCCCGGGGCGAGCTCCCGGTCGAGCCTGGCCATGCCGTCCTCGAGCATGCGCAGCGCCTCGTCCGCCCGGCCCTGACGCACTTCGACCAGCGCGAGGCCGTTGTGCCCGAAGACCGTGTGGAAGGCGCGTTTCTTGGGATCTTCGGCAAGGGAGGCGATGGCGATCGACAGGTTCATCCAGGCACGCGCCCGCTGGTAGTCCCGCCGCGGCTCCGGATAGTGCCGGGCGTACAGCATCGCGGTGCTGTAGGCGAGCTCCATGTGCACGAGGGGATCGGTGCTGACGGCCCGGGCCTCGTCGTAGATGGCCATCGCCTCGTCGGCCCGCCCGAGCGAGGCGAGCGTCGTACTCGTCGCGTTGGTGAAGTGCCACCACTGCTCTTCCTGGGCGTACCGGTCCACGATCGCCCTGCCGCGCAGCCCGAGGTCCGCCGCCGCCTGGTAGAGGCCGATGCCGCGGCAGTGGTCCATCGCCGTACGCAGCGCGGTCAGGCCCGCGCCGGCGGGGTCGGCGCCGTGCTCGGCGTGATAAGGGATCGCGCCCAGCGACAGGGAGAACTCGCCCCGGCCCGCGAGCGTCGCCGCCCGCTCGTCGTGCAGCCGCGCCCGCTCCGCTTCGTCCAGCCGCAGGTAGGCCGCGAGCAGCCGGGGGTCGTCCGCCGTCCCCTCGCTGTCGACGTACGCACGCGCGCCCTCCGCCGCGTCCGGACCGGGGCCGGGGTCGGCGCTCGCCGGAGCGTCCACGCCTGTCGCGTGGCGTTCCAGGACCCCGGCCAGGGAGATCGGAATCTCGCCCGGCGGGTCGGCGATCGGCTCGTGATCCGTGCCGACCACGACGGTCAGCCCGCCGAGGTCGCCGCGGCGCAGCAGTACGGCGACGAACTCCTGGTCGGTGGGGTCGGCCTGGTGCACGTTCTCGAAGACGAGCGTGCGGGGCTCGCCGCCAGACGCCCGCAGATGGTCGCGCAGCAGCTCCGCCAGGCCGTTGGCGATGTTCAGGGTGTGCAGCCGGGAGTAGAACCGAGTGCGCTCGCCCTTCCGTGCGGTCCACTCCAGCGACGTCCACATCGGGGGCACCAGGTGGGCGAGCTCCGGAGCGCTGGTCAGGATCTCGATGTTGTGCGCCGGCCCCAGCTCCGGCCGGCGCCGCAGCGCGTCCGGCACGATCAGCCGCATCAGCGCGCCCGCGGCGGTGTACGGCCCTCGCAGCCGCCGGTGGGCGTCGAGCACGGCCAGGACCGGCGGGAGGTCCAGTCCCTCCAGGAACAGTTCGCGGTCGCGGCGCAGGTCGGCCCTGATCCAGTGATGGTTGCCCATGGTGCTCCCTTTCAGGCGATGACATGGTCGAGCCGCCGGGCCCGGCCGCGGTACCGCTCGCGGGCCGCCACCCACGCGAGGACGACGAGTTGCCCGAGGATGAAGCCGGAGAAGACGAGCGAGTCCAGCAGCTCCGGCCAGGACGCGCCGTGTCCGGTGAAGCGGCCGAGGACTCCGGCGAACATGCGGTGGACGATCGGGACGATCGCCACGGCGAACGTGGTGAGGCTCACTGTGTAGCCCGCCACGATCAGCCAGGAGTACCAGCGTGCGACGCGCCGGTCCACGGGGTGCCAGTCCGACTCGTCCATGAGCCGGCGCCGGCGGCCGAGCAGCCGGTTCACCCGGTTGCGCAGCATGCGCATGGCCGTCGTGTGCAGATCGACGCAGCCGAGTGCGGTGGAGACGAGGACGTACAGGTCGGTGCGCAGGTACAGGGAGAACTGCCACAGGATGCGGAGCATGACGGCGAAGGCGAACGCCAGGCAGAACCGGCCCCCGGGCGAGGGCGCGCCTCCCGCGCCCCGGGTGAGGTCGGCCGCGATCGTGAGGACGGCCATCACGACCACGTCGGCCAGCATCCCGGCCACGATCGGCAGGTACCGCTTCCGGCGCGGCACGGCGACCAGGCCGTCCAGCGACGTCTCCAGCACCACGAAGTAGAGCCTGCGGGAGATCCGCAGGCGGGAGCGCAGACCGAGCCGCCGTCCGGCGAGCGCGTGGAAGCCCTCGTGCAGCAGCAGCTGAGGGATGGCCGCGACGAACAGCGCCGCCTGGATCACCGAGTAGTAGTCGGTGAAGAAGACGTTGCGGTAGCTCGGCACGAGATCGGGCCGGCGCGCCATCGCGATCAGCGCCCACGTGACGAGCAGGCCGTAGCAGATCCACGCGGGAACCGAGAAGAGCGCGGCGCCGAGCCGCCTCCAGCGTGGGGGGACGTCCGCCGGACCGTCCGCCGGACCGCCCGGAAGGTCCGACTCGCGGACGAAGCCGAGCTCGCCGAGCGAGGCGACCAGATCATCGATGTCGAGACTCTCCCGGTAGCGGGTCTCGTACCAGACCGCCACCTCACGCGGCGGCGTCCCCTGCTCCAGCCGGCGCAGCACCTCGGCTCCGTCGGGGGGGAAGATGCCGTAGGAGTCGATGTCCGGCCTGCCCACCGTCACCTCGTCGCCCTCCTCGAGGTAGACGAGCGGGTGCAGCGGAAGCGGACGGTCGAGATCGATCACGGGCCCGTCGTCCATGGCCTCTGCTTCGGTCACGGGCGGCCCTCCTGGTTCGGGATAAGGGCGGCGGGATGCGGGCGGTGGTGAACGGAGCGCCGAGCGCGGGCATGCCGTACCCGGCGCACCGCCCGGAACCCGCGTCAGTTCGCGTTCTTGTAAATCGAGCACGCCGCGGCGGTCAGGCGGACCGGGCCGGTCTTACGAATCTTGATCTTCTTCATCTCGCACCTCCTCCCGCTGTCGCAAGGGCTGCCTCCAACCATGACCGCCGGGGCTGGAGCGGCATCGGCACCGTGCTGGAACCGGCCGGGCCGGCGGCGCGGGTGCGTCCAGTCGACCGTCAGTGGAGTGTCAGCACGTACGGATGACCACGGCGGCCGCCCATCACGCCCACCTGGTGACCAGCGCGTGTCACTCACGGTCACACCTGAATGCTCACCGAGGAGACGGCGATCGGGCATGGCGAAAGGCAGAGGAGTTGGCCGTTATTGGACACACGACGACCTCGATTGATATTCGGCCGAATCATATGATGAATTCCCGACATCGCCGCAGATCTTCGCCGGAGAGAAATGACCGAGATACGGTTCAGCCTCCTGGGTTCATTACGGGTATGGCGCGGGGAGACCGAAATCACGCTCAACTCCGAAAAGCAAAGGGCCGTGCTCGCACTGCTGCTACTCAAGGCGGGGACACCCGTACGCCGCAAGGAGATCATCGATGCCGTCTGGGGCGATGGCGCGCCCGATTCCGCGGTCAATCTGGTGCAGACCTACGTGGGACGGCTGCGCCGACGCCTCGATCCGGCTCATGTCGCCCACTCCCGTCGCTCCTGGCTCACCGGGCTGGGCTCGGCCTACGTGATCCGGCTCGACCGGTGCGACACCGACCTCGTGCACTTCCGGGCGATGGCGGCCGAGGCCGGGAAGGCCGTCTCGCCCCGGGAGTCCCTGGGGTTGTCGCTGCGGGCGCTCCAGATGTGGCAGGGGCCCTGCCTGTCCGACCTGGACCATGTGCTCAAGGGACACCCCTGGGTACGCGCGATCGACCAGGAACGGGTCGACGTCCTGTTGCGCTGCGTGAAGATCGGCCTCGACCTCGGCCTGCCGAACGAGGTCCTCCCCCAGTTGCGTGCCGTCGCCTCGGGCGAGCCGCTGAACGAGGTCGTGCACTCCTGGCTCGTGCTCGCCCTCGCAGCGGCCGGAGCGCAGGCCGAGGCACTGGCGGAGTACGAGTCGATCCGCGCGAGGCTCGCCGACGAGCTCGGCATCGATCCCGGTCCGCAACTGCGTGAGGCGCACCTGCGTGTGCTGCGGCAGGACGCGGGGCCGTCCTCTCTTTTCGGGCCGCCGTCCACGGCGAGCCCGCCCAGGCCGTGCCTCCTGCCGGCCGACATCGCCGACTTCACCGGCCGGGAGAAGCTGGTGGAACGGATCGGGGACGCGCTGACCGGCCGTACGTCCGGACCCGTCGCGGTGGCACTCGTCACCGGGCCGGGCGGGGTGGGCAAGACGTCGGCGGCCGTGCGGGTCGCCCACCGGCTGAGTGACGCCTTCCCCGACGGCCAGCTCTACGCCGACCTGTCGGGCACCGGCGGGCGGCCCGCCGACCCCGTCCGGGTGCTCGGGCGGTTCCTCCGCTCCCTCGGCGTCCACGGCACTGCGCTCCCCCAGGAGCTGGAGGAGCGCGTGGATCTGTACCGCAGCCAGCTCGCCGGCCGCCGGATCCTCGTGGTGCTCGACGACGTCGGCGACCACGCGCAGCTCAGGCCCCTCCTGCCCGGCACGTCCACCTGCTCGGTGCTGGTGACCAGCCGGTCGCGGCTGGCCGACTGGCCGGGGGCCTCGTCGTTCGATCTCGGCACGCTGCGGCCGGAGGAGTCGCACGACATGCTGGCGGCGATCCTCGGGCGTGGGCGCGTCGAAGCGGAACGCGACAGCGCCGCCGAACTCGTCCGGCTGTGCGGTGGCCTGCCGCTGGCGCTGCGCGTCGCCGGGACACGCCTCGCCGCCCGCCCGCACTGGACGCTGGGCCGCCTCGCCGCGCGCCTGTCGGCAGGCGGGCTGGAGGAGCTCGCCCTGGGGGACCTGGACGTCAGGGGCAGCGTCGCGGCCGGCTACCACCGGATCGGCGAGGCGGCGCAGCGCGCCTTCCGGGTGCTCGGACTCCTGGAGCTCCCCTCGTTTCCGGCCTGGGCGATCGCGATGATGCTGGAGACGACGCCGGAGTCGGCGGAGGAGCTCGCCGACACGCTCGCCGACGCCCGGCTGCTGGAGGTGACGACGCCGGACGGCACCGGGCGGACCCGTTACCGGTTCCACGATCTGGTCCGCCGCTTCGCGCGTGAGCAGGCCGCCGCGCACGAGAGCGACGCCGCCGTCCGCATCATGATCACGCGTACTCTCGCCGCCCTGCTCTCCCTGGCCCAGGAGGCCGACGATCATCTGCCGTCGCGCCTGTACCCCGCGGTCCGCGGCAGGGCGCCGCGCTGGCCGCCTCCGGGCGAGGTCCGCGCGAGGGCGGCCGCCGACCCGCTCGGGTGGTTCGCCGACGAACGGGACGCTCTGGTCGCGGCCGTGCTGCAGGCGTCCGCCCTCGGCCTGGCCGAGCTGGCCTGGGAGCTGGCCGCCTCGCTCCTGAACGTCGCGGCCGTACGGTCGCACTGGGCCGACGTCGAACGCACCCATCGGGCCGCCCTGACGGCCTGCCACCGAGCCGGAGATCTGCTCGGCGAGACCGTGATGCTGCATGGGCTCGCCGAGGCGCATCAGGCCGGCGGACGCCGCGGCGAAAGCCTCGGCTCACCGGCCGCCGAGCTCGGGCTCCCGGCCACGGCGGACGGTGTGCTCCTCCGGAGGACCGGCCTTTCTCCGTGAATTTCCGGAAGCCGGCATGACGGATGGTTATTACCTATGGTAAATATCGGTCGACAAAGAGTGGACGCGGGTGGAAATCGGCGGGCCGCACCGCACGGATGTGCAATCACCCGCCATCGCGAGAACGTGGTCTTCAACCCGGCCCGGCGTCGATCGAAAACCCGTATAATCCCCCCGGTAATCCGCGCCCGGAATGGCCCGAAGTCCCCCGGCCGCGGCCATGGCAGTGGCCCTGCTACGGCAGTGGCGCGAGGCGTGCCCGCAGGGCGGCCGCACCGGCGCCGTCGAGCAGGGCCATGGCGGCCGGTCGGCCGGTGAGCAGGAGCAACAGCGCACTGATCGGCCCCGTCACCTCTTCGCCCTCGCCGGCGCTCCAGCGGACGTCGTTCGCGACCAGCCGGAACCCGGCCAGTCTCCGGCGCGCGTGGAACATCCGGTCCCGGCTCCAAAGCCGGTCGGCGGCGGCCAGCGCGGCGACCGGCGGCGTGTCGATCCGGCGGTCCAAGGGCAGGGCGATGTCCTGCGCGTGCACGAGGTAGTCGATGGCGGTCTCCCGGAACGTGACGCTCGGGAGGGGCCGCCACACACCGATCCGGCCACGGATCTCGGCGATGATCTGCTCGGTCGGCCGGCTCGCGTGCCGGCACGCCATGGCTCGGATCCCCGCGTTCATGCCGCCCGATCTGACCGCGTCCAGCATGGCCCCCGGCAGCGCCGACCAGCTCATGTTCTGCAGGGCGACGTGGGCGGCGACGTCTCGCACCGTCCAGCCCTCGCAGAGCGACGGGCGCCGCCACTCCGCCTCTGACAGATCCTCCAGCAGGTCGACCAGGCCGCGCCGCTGCACGTCGATCGCCTTCCACACGTCCTCGCGGTCCATGCTCCCCTCCTTCTGCGTGAGATCACGCGGGTTCGGCTCCGCCGCCGGCCACCGGTGAAGCCGTCCGATGGCCGATCAATGACTCGATCAGCGCGGTGATCTTTTCAGCCGGATCGAAGCCGGGGGCCGGGACGGCCAGCTGGTGCAGCACCAATCCGCTGATGTAGTTGCCGACCACGTGCACGTCGCGCCCCGGGTCGCGCGAACCGGCGAGCCGCAGCCAGTTCGCGAACCAGGCGTTGACCCGGCTCCCGGTGGCGGCCAGCTGCGCCCGGAGGGCGGGTTCGTGCGCGGCCTCGACGAGGATGGCGTAGCGGGCCAGCGTCAGCGTCCGGTTCCGGCCCGCTGAGTCGCGCGCGAACTCGGCCAGGACGCGGCCCAGCTCGGCGGGGGTGGCGGGGAACGTCCGGGCCGCCATGTCGTCGAAGTCCGCCCGCTCGCGCGCGGAGAACCGCTCCACCACGGCATTGAAGAGGGCGTCGCGGGTGGAGAAGTAGTTGGCCGTGGAACCCGCTGCCACCCCCGCCGCGGCATCGACGGCCCGATGCGTGACCGCCCGCACCCCGCCTTCGCCCAGGAGGCAGATCGCGGCATCCAGGAGACGTTCACGCCGGTTCGACATGGATGGACACTACTACCGTTGTTCAAAACACAACAGTAGTTGTTTCGCTAGAATGCTCGGCGGCGACATGGAACGGAGCCCCTCACCTGTGTCGTCGGATGGGTGGGATCGGTGCTGCGGGAAACTTCGCGGTCTGGCGGGCGACAAGCTGATCTCGGTCGATCAGGTGTTGTGATCGCCGACGCGATCAGCGAAGAGTGGGCGCGGCGGAAATCGGCGTCCCGTACCGCACGGGCATGTAATCGTCCCGCTGTGCGAGAACGGACCTGACTCGACCGCGATGGAAAACCTGAATAATCTCCTGGCATATCGATGCCCGGAATGGCGCCGACCTCCAGGCGAATCCGCCTCGGACAGATCCCCCAGCAGGTTCACCGGGCTGCGCCGCTGCGCGCCGATCGCCTTAGCGCACATCCTCGCGGTCTGTGCTCTCCTCCTGCTGCGTCAGATCACGCGGGTT
Source organism: Sphaerimonospora mesophila NBRC 14179 = JCM 3151 (assembly GCA_001552515.1). Lineage (GTDB taxonomy): Bacteria > Actinomycetota > Actinomycetes > Streptosporangiales > Streptosporangiaceae > Sphaerimonospora > Sphaerimonospora mesophila. Next base: position 33,264 of record BCRI01000035.1, on the reverse strand, counting down.
CGGCTCCGCCCTCTCCGGGGTGCGGACGACGAATGCCGCGATCGCAACCGCCAGTGGCAGTAAGGCAGTGATGAGAAGAACAGGTTGATATGACTCCGCGAGCTCCCGACCCAGCGCGAGCATCAATGGGCCGAAGGCGGAGACCCCCACGGTAATGCCGTGCACGGTGCCGCGGATCGCGCCGAGATGTACTGTTCCGAAATGTCGCGCGAAGACGGCCGCTTCAATGGCGCGTATCCCGTTGGCAGCGGCGCCTATCGCGAGACTGTAGACCACCACGGTGGGGCCGCGTGAGAGCCAACCGGCTCCGATGATCCCCAACACGACGAAGATCATGGTCAAGGCGAGCAGGACGCGTGCGGACAAGCGATCGGCGAGCCAGCCCGCGACAAGGGTGGTCAGCAGTCCGGCGATGGTCTGCGGTAGGAATGTCGCGGCTGCCTCGCTCTGGGTCAGGCCCCGTTCGCCAAGCACCGATACCTGGTGGAAGTGGAGGGCGGCGGCGACCAGGGCCACGATCGCCACACCACCGGTGACGACCCAGAACATGCCGGTACGCAGCGTCCGCCGCAGGGTCCAGTCTTCGAACTCTGCGGGCCGCCGAGCCGGCGGTACCCCGACCGCCGTACCCTTGGCCGGTCGGCGGGGCAGGAGGAGCAGCACTGCCGGAACGACCAGCGTGACCACCGAGACCCCTTCGATGATCCACACGGTTCGCCATCCCCACGCCGAGACCAGTCGCTCTACGAGCACGGGTGCCAGCGAGATGCCCGCCGCGCCGAAGGCCGAGCTGATCCCGATCCCGAGACCGCGGCGTTCGTGGAGGTAGGCGGCGACGATGGTGGTGGCCGCGAGTTGCAGCGCTCCCTGACCACTCACACGGATACCTACGAACGCGACCGTCAGCCCGACGATATCGGTGGCGACACTCGATGCGATGAGGATCACTCCGAAACAAAGCGCGATGGCACCGGTGGCCCGGCGGAGCCCGTAGCGGTCGATCGTCCGGCCGAGGAAGGGCACGAGCATCGCGCAACCAAGCGTTCCCACCAAGTATGCGGTGGAGACCGCCGAGCGGGAGACGCCGAGGGAGGCGATGAGCGGGTCGACGAACACGGACATGGTGGTGGTCTGTGCCGGCGCGGTCATCATGAAGGCGATCGAAGACGCTGTCACCACCTTTGGTAGGTCTGCGCTTTCCGCTCGATGGGGGGAGACGCGGGGAAGCGAAGGACCAACTTCTGGAAGCACCGTGAACCGTCCTCCGTCGGTCTACTCGACGCATCAGTAGAGAATCGGCGCAAAACTTGGCATCAGCGGAAACGATGGAAGAACTTCCTGATGTCCTCGACGAGCAGCAGCGGCTGTTCCATCGCCGCAAAATGTCCTCCCCTGTCGAATTCCGACCAGTGCACGATGTTGTTGTCACGTTCCGCGGTGGACCTGATGGGCTGGGCGATGTCATGCGCGAACACCGCGACGCCGGTGGGCGTCTCCGACGGAGCCGGTGGACCCCAACTCCCGGAGCGGGAGAATTCGTAGTACAGCCGGGCCGAGGAACCGGCGGTGCCAGTGAGCCAGTAGAGCATCACATTGGTCAGCATCCGATCACGATCGACGGCGTCTTCCGGTGCGTGCTCCGAGTCGGTCCACTCCTTGAACTTTTCGACGATCCAGGCCAGTTGGCCGACCGGAGAGTCCGTCAGCGCGTATGCCAGGGTCTGTGGCCTCGTCGCCTGAATCTTCATGTAACCGGACAGCTCCGCGTGGAAGCGATGCCGGCGGGCCAGCCTGGCACGGTCCTCGTCATCGAGTCGGGCCATCTCGGCCGGATGGTCCGGTGCCGCGGCGACCATCATGTTCACGTGCACCCCCACTACATGCTCACGATCCTGAGCGCCGAGTTCCCAGGAGATCCTCGCCCCCCAGTCCCCGCCCTGCGCCCCGTAGTTCCGATAGCCGAGCCGTTCCATCAAGACCGCCCATGCAGCGGCGATCCTCCGGACATCCCATCCCGTCTCGCGGGTGGGCCCGGACAGCCCGAAACCGGGGATGGACGGCACCACGACGTGGAAGGCGTCAGCGGCGGCGGCGCCATGTGCGCGTGGATCCGTCAGCGGGCCGAGGACGTCCAGCATCTCCACCACCGACCCCGGCCAGCCATGCGTGATGATCAGCGGTAGCGCGTCCGGCTCCGGGGAGCGTACGTGGATGAAGTGCACGTTCGCTCCATCAATCGCGGTGGTGAACTGTGGCAACTCGTTGAGCCGTGACTCGTGTTCCCGCCAGTCGTAGACCGTCCGCCAATACTCGACAAGTTCGCGCAGATAGCCGAGCGGTGTGCCGTAGTCCCAGCCGACGCCGGGAAGCTCGTCGGGCCAACGAGTCCCGGCGAGCCGGTTTCGCAGATCATTCAGGGTGGCCTCCGGAACCTCGATCTTGAACGGGCGAATCTCGCTATCGCCACAGTTCGGGTGCATTACGCTCATTTCGTTATCCATTTCGAGTCAGGAGAGATGATCCGGACCGGTCAGGGCTCGTCAGGTGGGGAATGACCCGAATCGGTGCAGCAGCACCATGAGCCTGCGGGCGCGCGTCGGCCGGTGTGCGATGTGGGAAGTCGTCGCTGCGGGGAGCCGAGGGCTCCCGGTCCTGAGGGGTCACTTCTCATACGGCATAACGAAGGGCAGCGGAACCCATCACACCGGACGGGTGATGCCGTCCTGGTGGCCCCTCACCGGTTGGTCGTCACCGATGATCGGTCTTCAGCGGCACGGCCGGCGGGCCGGGCCTCCTCTCAGGGGATCATCTGGCCGATGGCACTCGCCGCGCGGCGCAGCGTCGACGCCAGCGGCGAAGTGTGGTCCATCTGATCTCCGAGGTCGACTCCGGAGACGCTGATGGCCGCGACCGGTGCCTGCCGCCGGGACAGGATGACCGCCGCGATCGCCTCGACTCCGGGCACCGCCTCGCCTCTCGACAGGCCGATCCCCCCGGCGAGCCGCACGCTTTCCAGGATCGGGGCCAGTTCCTCGCTCAACTCGGCGCCGACGACCTCCGCGAGCTTGTCCGGTTCGTAGTACGCGAGCATGCTCCGCCCGGTCGCCGTGCTGTGGATCGGAAAGGTGTCGCCCACGGCGAGCACAAGGTCGAGCGGGGTACGAGGGGTCCAGATCCGTTCGATGACCGCGGAGACGTCGCCGACAGCGATGGACAGGGTCGCCGTCCAGGGCTTGTCGGCGATCTCGCCGGACTGCATTTCGACCATGTACGGCAGCGCCAGCCGTCGGACGAGCAGGTCGTCGTGGTATCGATTCGCGAGGAGAACCGAGGCGGGTCCGATCCGGAACAGGCCGCGTTCCTCGATCACCATGTCCTGCTGGAGCAGCGACCGCAGCAGCCGGTGGACCACGGTGCGGTCCAGACCGCTGCTGCGGGCGAGGTCCTGAACCGACATGGGGGAGCTGGTGTCACGCAACAGGTTCAGCACGTCGAAGGCCCGAGTCACCGACTGCACCACCGACCGCCGGGACGCCTGATCTTCGGCATTCGCCTGAGCCCTGCTTGTCGCCACTTGCCCCTCCTCAACTCATCACACTCTAAAATAGTGCTTAGAGCGTGCGTAATGCGCATTTTCTGTGCGCTCAACCGATCAGTTGTCGCGACGCTCCGGCTTGGCATCTGTCGGCCGCCGCGTCTTCCCGCGCCTTCGCGGTTCACACTCGGGCAGGTGGCCGCCAGCCCAAGGCCGACAGCGCGGCATCGACGAACCGCATGTCGACCACGTCGTCGAAGGGGAAATCCCCTGCGTCGGCATCCGCGACGAGACCGTGGTCGAACCAGGCGGCGAGCGAGTCCCGGGTGACATGGGGTGAGCCCCACGAGCTCTGAAGCAGCTTCCAGGCATAGTTCCAGATCGGCTCTTCGAGCTGGCTGAACCTCGTCTTGCGAAGCAGCGCCCCGGCCTCGTCGGGGTCGTCCAGGAGCGCACGCATCCCCCGGACCTCGGCCCGCATGACGGCCTCGTAAAGGTCCGGGTTCGCGGCCACATCCTGCTCGCGGGCCTGCAAGGTCATGCCCTGCAGGCGATCAGCGCCGCTGATCTCTCCCTCCTGGTTGATCAGAAGAGGAACCGCGTCCAGTTCGAGCACCGCCTTCTCCGCGACCGGGGGAACCCCGACGAAGCCGTCGATCTGGTCGTTGGCCAGCGCCGCCAGCGAGTTGCCTGCGGTCTGCAACGGTACGATCTTCGCATCCTTGACGGGGTCGAGGCCGGCCTGTTTCAGGGCGATCCTGGTGAAACCGTCAGTCTGGCTGCCCGGCGCCGTGATGCCGTACCGGCCGCCCTTGACCTTGCCGATGGCCGTCTTGCGGTCGTCGAGCGGGCTCTCGGCGGTCACCCCGATGCGATCCGCGAACTTCTTACTGACGACGAACATCGACGGCATGCTGTTGGTGTGTGCCAGCAACACCTTCAGCCGTTGCCCCTTGCTCACCGCGGAGAGCAGTTCACCAGGCGCGGACAGGTTGGCGTCTCCCGCTCCGGACAGCAGCCCGGTCAGCGCCGCGGGACCTCCGCCGAGGAGGACCCGCTCCACCGCGAGTCCCTCCTCCTTGTAGAAACCCTTGTCCTCGGCCAGATAGGTGATCGACCACAGGACAAGAGGATCCTTGGACGCGTGGATCAGCTTGACGGTGCGGGGCTTGCCCCCGCCGCCTGCCGAGGTGGTTCGGTCGTCACCGGCACAGGCCGACAACGCCGGTACGGCGGCCGCCGCGGCGCCGGCCACGCCGGCCCAGCGGAGAAACTCGCGGCGGGAGGCCATGGCCATGGGGAACTTCGAGTTCGGGGACGTCATGGTGGATCGTTCCTTCCTGTGATGACGGGGAATTTCGGTGACCGCCCCCTGATGGCCATCCCCGGAGCTGAATTCGATCGTCGGGATCAAGCGCTGTGCAAGCGCCAGCGGAGAGCGCGCCGCTCCAACTGGCTCACGCCCCAGGTGAGGGCGAGGCCGAGTACGGTCGTGACCAGCAGGCTGGCGAACGACCCGGCGGTGTCGTACTGGTTGGCGGTGACCGCGATCAGATATCCGAGGCCCTCGTTCGAGGTGAACATCTCGGCGATCACCGCGCCGATGAGCGCGAACGGAATGGACATCCGCAGCCCGGCGAACACCCATACCAGCGCGGAGGGAATGAACACCCGCCGGACCACATCGAGCCGGGAGGCCCCCATGACCCTGATCACGTCGATCAGATCGCGGTCGACATCGCGGGCACCGGCGAACGTGTTCAAGAAGACTGGAAAGAACACCAGGGTCGCCGCGAAAAGGAGCTTCGTTTCGAACCCGATGCCGAACCACAGGATGAACAGCGGGATCAGGGCGACCCGGGGGATCGAGTTCAGCGCGACGAGGTAGGGATCGAGGATGCGCGCGATGAGCGGACTGATCCCGAAGGCCAGGCCGACCAGGATGCCCGCACCCGCTCCGGCCGCGAAACCGGCGGCCGTTTCGAGCAGCGTCACCCATACCGCCGGCAGCAACTGCCCCTCGACCGCGAACCGCAGCAGCGCCGACCAGATCGCGCTCGGGCTGCTGATCCAGAAGCTGGAGATCACCCTGTCGCTGACCAACTCCCAGACCACCAGGCCCAGAACCGCCAGCGCTGAACGGGAGACGGCCACGATGACCGTCTGCCGACGCCGCGCCCTGACGCTGGGGTCGACCAGGAAGACCTCGTCGACCGGGGACCGTGAGCCGACGCCTGCCTGGTTCACTGCCGTGTCGGTCATCGCTCAGACCTCCTGTCCCTGGCGGATGTCCTCGCGCAGCGCGGACCACAGTCGTTCGAAGTAGTCGCCGAAGCCGGCGGCGAAGCGGATGCCGAAGACATCGCGCGGCCGGGGAAGGTCGATGTGCTCGATGGCCCGGATGCGGCCCGGCCGGGACGACATCACGATCACCCGATCGGCGATCGAGATGGCCTCGGTGAGGTCGTGGGTGACGAACACGAGCGTCTTGCCGGTCCCCTCCCACATCTGCAGCAGTTCCGCCTGGAGGACGAGCTTGAGCTGGGCGTCGAGCGCGCCGAACGGCTCATCCATGAGCAGAACGTCCGGTTCGTAGACGAGCGACCGGGCGAGCTGGGCCCGCTTGCGCATGCCGCCGGACAGCTCACTCGGGTAATGCTTCTCGAATCCACCGAGACCGACCATTTCGATGTAGCGGGCGACGCGCTCGCGACGATCGTCCCTCGATGATCGCGCGCGCTCGCCGAGTCCCAGCGGAAGCGCGACGTTGTCCTCGACGGTACGCCACGGCAGCAGGTTGTCCTTCTGTGTGACGTAGCTGACCTGGGTGTTGACGCAGGTGAGTGGCCGGCCTCGGTAGATCACCTCGCCTGTGCCGGGCTCCATGAGCCCGGCGCTGAGGTTGAGCAGCGTCGACTTCCCGCAGCCGCTCGGGCCGACGATGGCGAGCAGTTCGCCCTCCTCCACCTCGGCCGTTACGTGAGCCAGGGCATGAATCCGCTGCTCACCTTTGAAGAAAACCTTGGACAGGTCCCGATATTCCAAGATCGGGGTCATACGCACCATCCGCGTTTTTGATTCGGTACGTCAGGTCGGGATTTTCTGTCCCGGTATGTGCGCATTGCGCTTAACATGTGCGCTCTAGTATGAGTATCGACTCACGGCACTGTCAACGGCCTGGGCGGCGATATCGGCCAAGAATTTGTGCAGGTTGACGGCGGACCGAAAATCGGGCAGAGGCACGTCCGCGTGTCCGGTACGGATGGCTGCGGCCATCGCCGCATAGGCCGAGGCGACGTTGTGTCCGGGATGCCCTGCGGGCAGCGGCGAGCCGTAGGACAGCTCCGGGCTCGGCTCCACCGTCTCGGCCGTCCGGGACCCGAACGGCGTCAGGCTGAGCGTCAGTCCGCCGAACTGGGGCTGGCCGGTTCCCGCGAGGCGCAACAGGCCCTCCGTGCCGAGGATCTCCAGTTCGAATGATTCGTTGGGACCTGTCTGGGAGAATTGGGCGACCGCGACGACTCCGTCGTAATCGAGCACTGCGACGAGGTTGTCCGGCGCGTCCCTGGGCAGCCTCTCTCCCGTGTCCGTCACGAACTCCGGAACGGCCGACCACAGACGGGCGGCGCCGACCCGGGAGGGCCCCAGCACCATGCCCAGCATGTCGAGGGTGTGACCTCCCTGGATGCTCAGCACGTTCGCGGCCACGCCGCGATGACGTAGGTGCGCTCGGTGCGCCGGTCGTGGCATCAACCCATGGGGCAGGAACAACCGCAGGTTGGCCGTCAGCGGCCTGCCTATACGGCCCGCCGCCAGCAGCCGCGCGGCCGTGCGCACCTGGGGCGAGAAGCGCCCCTGCAGGCCGGTCAGGTGTACCCGGTCGGGTCTGCCGTCCGACAGCACCCTGAGTCGTTCGGCCTCCGCCACGTCGACCGCGAGCGGCCACTCGCAGTACACGTGCTTGCCTGCGGCGATCGCCGCCTCGACGATCGCCGCGTGCCGGGGCACGCGAACGGTCACGGCCACGATGTCCACGGTGTCGTCGTCCAGAACCGCGTCCAGTTCGTGGGTCGCGTCGACCCCCCACCGCTGCGCGGCGGCGGCAGCGGATGCCGGGTTCGAGGTCACCAGGCGGCGCAGACAAAGATCGCCGAAGGCCGCGATGGCGGGAAGGTGTGCCGTGCCGCTCCAGTGGTCGGCGCCGGCGCCGACCACCGCGACGCCCAACGCGGATGCGTTCATGGAAACTCCCAAGGATCAGGTGCAGTGGATGGCATCAGGTGTAGAAGGCGGGACCGTGCCGCAGCGCCGACTGCTGGTCGAGGTCGTGCTGCACCCACAGGGTCGCGTTCTCCTCGGCGAGCACGCGATCGGCCAGTTCGAGGCTGCGTACGGTCTCCTGCGGATCGCTGTTGAACGTCGGCACGACGCGTCGTGTCCAGTTCTCCATGCTGTGGACCAGATCGCCGGAGACGAGCACGGAACCGGTGTCCGGCAGCCGTACCAACAGTGACTGGCTCCCCGGCGTGTGGCCCGGTAGGCGCTTGATCACCACGGTGCCGTCGCCGAAGACGTCATGGTCACCGTGGAGTGGAGCCACCGGCCGCTCGCGCAGCACAGCGTAGGTCTGCGGATCGAATCCATGATCGCCAGGCGAGGCGCCGAAGGCGGCCGCGTATTCATCCCCCTGTACAAGTAATGTCGCGCCGCGGAACAGTTCCACGTTGCCGACGTGGTCGGGATGGAAATGCGACAGCGCGAGGAAGTCGATCTCGTGCGGTGGATGTCCGAGGGCGGTCAGCCGATCCGCCAGCGGCTCGGTCACATGGAAGACCGCCACGCCGGGGATCGTGTGCCCCTCCGCCACTCCGGCCAGCCTGTCGGGGAGCCCCGTGTCCCACATGAGGGTTCCCCGGGGATGGACGATGAGATAGCAGGAGTCGGAGATCCATCGCCGGACTCCCGGCCCCGCGTCCGGCTGGAATCGCGCCCAGTCCAGGATCTCGATCCGCCCACCGTCGAGTACGTACAGCTTCATCGTCTGCTCCTATCTGTATCCGGCGATCTGGTCGCGTGCCTGACGGTCCAGCGCCTCCCGATCCTCCGGGTGTGCGATCGCGATCATCCGGCGTACTCGCTCCGCGATCGCCCTGCCGCGCAGCTCGGCCACCCCGTATTCGGTCACGATCACATCCGCCTCGGCGCGTGCCGTGGTGACGACGCCGGAGGCGATGCGCGGCACGATCCGCGGCCGGCCGGACGACAGGGTGCGCGAGGGTAGCGCGATGACCGACCTGCCGCCGTCCGAGGCGAGTGCGCCCCGGACGAAGTCCACCTGCCCCCCGACCGTGCCGACATAGGATGAGCCCGCGACCTCAGCGGCCACTTGCCCGGTCAGGTCCACCTCCAGGGCAGAGTTGATCGCGGTGAAGCGCGGCAACCGGGCCAGGATCTCCTGACTGTGGGTGTAGGTCACCGGTTCCACCCGCAGCCGGTCGTTGCCGTGCGCGAAGTCGAAGAGCCGGCGGGTGCCGACCAGCCCGCCGGTCACGCTCACACCCCGGTCCACCGGCTTGGCGGCGTTGGTGACCGCGCCGGAGCGGATGAGGTCCACCACGGCGTCCCCGACGACACCGCTGTGCAGACCGAGGCCGCGTCTGCCGGCCAGCAGCTCGGCGACCGCGTTCGGTACGGCGCCGATGCCGATCTGGACTGTCGCGCCATCGGCGACCAGGTCCACGACATGCGCGGCGATGACCTCGTCGAGCGCCGACGGCGCCCGTGACGCCACTTCCACCAGTGGCCGGGACGTACGGACCGCGATGTCGACGCGGCCAACGTCCACCTGATGACGGGAGTGAGTCCACGGCGCCTGGTCGTTGATCTCGGCGACCACCGTCCGGGCGGAGCGGATCGCCGTTCCGACGTAGCCGCTTGCCGGGCCGAAGCTGAGGGCGCCCTGCTCGTTCTCACTGAACTGCGCGATCACCACGTCCACCCCGAGCACGCCCGAGGCGATCAGTCGTGGCAGTTCTGACAGGTGGCAGGGCAGTATGTCGGCCACACCGGCGGCGCACAGCACCCGGTTGGAGCCGACCCCGCCGAGTGTCCGGAAGGAGATCACGTCGGCGTGCTCGGGCCGTACCGTGTCGGCATAGCCCGCGCCGCCGTACAGAACGGAGAACGCGCCGATGTCGCGCCGCTGGGCGAGCAGCCGTTCCATCAGGGGCAGCGGTTCGCCCACTCCCTGCGTCCAGAGCACGGTGTCACCCGGCCGTACGATCCGGGTGAAGTCGAGGTCGGCGAGCGCGACAGTCCGCGGCGCGAGGTTTCGGGCCGTCATCCCGCGCCCACCACGCGTCCGTGCGGCGGTGCCTCGCCGGCGAGTGCGTGCCGGATGTTGTCGAATATCAGAGCGACCTCGTCGAGGACGTCCAACCTGGAACCTCCGGCGATGTGCGGAGTCAGTACGACGTTGTCCAGGGCGCAGAACCTGTCCCCGGCTGGACGCGGTTCTACGAGGTGGACGTCGAGGCCCGCCCCGCCGAGGCGGCCCTCGACCAGGGCGTCGTAGAGGGCGTCCTCGTCGACCAGCCGGCCACGGCTCGTGTTGACGAGCAGCGCGCCCGGTCGCATCGCGGCGAGCTCCACCCGGCCGAGCAGCGGTGCACGAGCGGTCGTGCCCGGGGCGTGCAGGCTCACCACGTCCGCTTCGGTGAGCAGTGTGGCCAGCGGGCGGTGCTCGACGCCCAGCTCGGCCTCCCGGCCGGGCGGCAGGCGGACCACGTTGGCGTAGAGCACCCGCATCCCGAACGCCCGGGCCCGCTCGGCGACGAGTTCGCCCACCTCGCCGAGCCCGACGATGCCGAGCGTCCGTCCGGCGAGACCGCCGAGGCCGGTGAGGCCGACCCAGTTGTAGGCGACGGCCCCGGCCGTTCCTAGACCGCCTACGCCGACGCGCACCATTCGGTCGGCCAGCGGCAGACGCTTGGCGAGGGCGAGCATCAGCAGAATGGCGTGCTCCGCGGTGCGCATCAGACTCGGCCGGGCCAGGCAGGACACCTCGACGCCGTGCTCGCGTGCGGCGTCGAGATCGATTCCGTCGCGGCGCCGTCCGAGCCGCTGCACGAGCCGCAGCCGGGGACTCGACGCCAACAGCCCGCGGGTCACCTCGCCGCGACGCAGCACGAGCACCGTCGCCTCCGTGGGAACGGACTCGGCATCCACGCCGTCTGCGGGCTCCAGGCCGGTACGCGTGCGCCGCAGCGCGTCCGGATCCACCACGTCGGGCGCGAAGAACGCGGACACCGCCGCCCAGTCGGCGTCGGTACGTGCGGTGAGCAACCGGCGGATCATGTGGAGGACATGATCGTCATCGAGGAACGCGACGCGCGCCACCTCTTCGCCCCCGCGATCGCCCCGGAAGCCGGGGTGGGACACCGAGAGAGCGGTCATGCCATGACCCTGCGGAAGTCCGGCTTACGCTTGGCACGCAGCGCGTCGCCGCCCTCCTTCGACTCCTCGGTGCCGAAGTACAGGGCGAGCGCCTGGAAGCCGAGCAGCCCGGCCCCCCGGATGTTCTCGGTGTCGGCGTTGAACGACCGCTTGGCGATCGCGAGGGCGGTCGGGCTGAGGTCGTTGATCTCCCGGCACCACCGGTCGACCTCGTCGTCCAGCTGGTCGTCCGGGACGACCTGGTTGATCAGGCCCATCGCCAGCGCCTCCTGCGCCGAGTACTTCCGGCACAGGAACCAGATCTCACGGGCCTTCTTCTCCCCGACGATCCTGGCGAGCAGCGCGGTGCCGAAGCCTGGGTCGACCGAGCCCATCTTTGGGCCGGCCTGCCCGAACATCGCGTTCTCGCTCACGATCGCCAGGTCGCACAGGGTCACGATGACATTGCCGCTGCCGATCGCGTACCCACGCACCTTCGCGATCACCGGCTTGGGCACGTCGCGGATGGCGGTCTGCATCTCCTCTACCGGAATGCCCAAGGTCCCTCGCCCGTGGCCCACCCGGTCGGATTTCTTCTCCGACGAGTCGCCGCCCACGGCGAACGCGCGACCACCGGCGCCGGTGAGCACGATGGCGCCGATGTCCCGGTTCCATCCGGCGCGCAGCACCGCGTCGGTGACCTCCATGTAGGTGTGGCCGCGGAAGGCGTTGAGCTTTTCGGGACGATTGAAAGTGATCGTCGCGACGTGGTCTTTCTCTTCGTAGGTGATGTCCGTGTAGGCGTGCTCGGTCATCGAGTTCTCCCTGGTTCGGTCAGCCGGCGGTGATCGCCGCGCGTAGTTCGGTCTTGAGGACCTTGCCGTAGGCGTTCTTCGGCAGGTCGGGTACGACGTGGTAGTGGCGGGGGCGCTTGAATCGGGCGATCAGCTCGCGGCAGTGCCGGTCCAGGGTCTCCTCGTCGAGGTCGGTGCCCTCAGCGGGAACGACGAACGCGACGACCAGTTCCCCCCATTCACGGTCTGGCACTCCGATGACCGCGGCCTCGGCGACGGCGGGGTGCGCTGTGAGCGCATCCTCCACCTCGCGCGGATAGATGTTGGAGCCACCAGAGATGATCAGCTCTTTGGAGCGGCCGGACAGGGTGAGGTAGCCGTCCTCGTCTAGTTGCCCGAGATCGCCGGTACGCAGCCAGCCATCGCGCAGGACTTCGGCCGTCGTCGCGGGGTCACGCCAGTAACCCGCCATGACCGTGGCGCCCTTGACCTCGATCTCGCCGATTCGTCCCGGTGGGAGCGGGCGGCCGTCGGGGCCGCACACCCGCACCCGCACCGCGCTCTGCGCGGTGCCGACACCGGCCAGGCGGTGCCCGTACCGGGGGTGGCCGGTGTCCGCGTGATCCTGCCTGGACAGCGCGGTGATGGTCATCGGCGACTCGCCCTGACCGTAGATCTGCACGAACCGCTGCCCGAGAACCGAGATCGCTTCCTGGATGTCGGCGAGGTACATCGGGCCGCCGCCGTAGATCACGGTCTTCAGCCCCTCCCCGTCCTCGCCCTGTGTTCGGGCGACGTGTACGAGCCGCCGAACCATGGTGGGGGCGGCGAACAGGGATGCCCGCCCCACCGTCCGGGCGAGGGAGAGCACCTCCCCGGGGTCGAACCGCCCGCTCACCGGAAACACGTGCCGGGAGCCCATGCGCACGTGGACGAGGCCGTACAGACCGGCGCCATGTGAGATCGGGGCGGCGTAGAGCACCGCCTCGTCCGGTCCGATCGGATCGACGTCGGCGAGATGGCACCACGACATCGCCATCAGGTTGGCGTGGGTGAGCATGACGCCCTTGGGTCGTCCCGTGGTGCCCGAGGTGTAGAACAGCCAGGCCACATCGTCCCCTTCCCGCTCAACGGGCGCCGCCGGGCCCTGCCCGGAGTTCGTGAGCCGGTCGTCGCCCATCACGGGCACGAACGTCACCCCCGACACTGCGGGTGAAGACCCCTCGTCGGTGAACACGACCGATGCCTGTGCGTCTGTGACGATGGCGGCCACCTCGCCGGGGGCGAGCTTCCGGTTGATCGGTACGGCGATCGCGCCGCACCACCAGATGCCGTAGAGGCATTCCAGGTACCGGGTGCTGTTGGCGAGGAAGACGCCCACGCGATCACCCGGTCCGATGCGATGCAGCTCGGTGAGGTATCCGGCGATCGACGCCGCGGTGGCCGCGAACCCGGCGTAGTCGGACACCACCTTGTCACCGGTCAGCAGCGCCGGCGCGTACGGCCGCCGGCGCGCGGTCGCGGCCAGCCACTCTGCGATGTTCATGCGTGTGGTACCGCCCTCACCGCAGCAGAATCTGCACGGTCTTGAGTTCCTGGAACTCCTCGAGGCCTACCTGGCCGAACTCCCGGCCGGTGCCGCTGTCCTTGTAGCCGCCATGCGGCATGTCGTCGATGCCGGCGGTGTTGTAGCAGTTGACGAACATCTTGCCGGTGCGCACGCCCTTGACCACTCGTAGCGCGGTGTCCATAGAGCCGGTCCACACGCCGCCCGCGAGCCCGTAGGCGCTGTCGTTCGCCAGCGTGACGGCCTCCTCCTCGGTCTCGAACGGGATCACCGAGAGCACCGGACCGAAAACCTCTTCCTGCGCCAGCCTGGAGGAGTTGCTCACCTCGTCGAACACGGTCGGCTCGACGAAGTAGCCGCGCTCCAACGCCGGGTCGGCCGGCCTGCCGCCGCCCGTGACCAGCTTCGCCTCGGCACGCCCGAGATCGATGTAACCGAGCACCCGCTCATGCTGCCGCCCGCTGATGAGCGGGCCCATGGTGGTCGTCGCCTCACGGGGGTCGCCGAGCACCTGCGCCGACGCGTGCTCGGCGAGCATGGCCACGAACTCGTCGTGAATGTCTCGGTGCAGGAGCAGTCGGCTACCCGCCGAGCACTGCTGACCGCTGTTGAAGGTGAAGGCGCCGATCGCGGTTCGCGCGGCCTCCTCCAGCGGCGCGTCGGGGAAGACGATGTTCGCCGACTTTCCACCGAGCTCGAGTGCGACCCGCTTGGTGTTCACCGCCGCGGCACGCATGACCGCCCGGCCGCTGGCCGTGGATCCGGTGAAGGCCACCTTGTCGACCTTCAGTGAGGAGGCGAAATGCTGGCCCACCACCGCGCCCTGCTCCAACTGGGAGGTGACCACGTTGAAGACGCCGTCGGGCAGCCCGGCCTCGGTGAGGTACCGCGCCAGCAGCATCGCCGGTCCCGGGCAGAGGTGCGACGGCTTGGCGACGACGGTGCAGCCGGCGGCCAGGGCCGGCGCGAGCTTGCACACCACACCGAGCAGCGGGAAATTCCATGCCGTGATGAGCGCGGCGACTCCGACGGGTTCGCGGAGGACGAGGCCGAGCGCGCTCGGGTTGCGCTCGCTGATCGCCGAGCCCTCGGTGGACAGCGCGAGCCCGGCGTAGTACTGCAGGCAGCGGGCCGAGGACGCCACCTCGCCGAGGGCGAGGGTGATCGGCTTGCCCGACTCCAGCACCATGCGCTCGGCCAGCGCCTGGGCGTTGGCCGTCAGCAGCCTGGCGGTCTCGGTGAGGATCTCGTAACGACGGCGAGCCGGAGTGGTGGGCCACCTGCCGGTGTCGAACTCGCGGCGGGCGATGTCGACGGCCCGTTCGGCGTCCTCCTCACCGCCGTCGGCGAAGACTCCGGACGGGGCGCCGTCGTACGGACTGTGCCGCTCGAAGCAGGCGCCTGAGGCGGCTGGGCGAGGCGCTCCGTCCAGCCACAGATCGAACTGAGGGTTCGATGGGTCCATGGGGTTCTCCTTGCGAGAGGGGGTCAGGTGTGGGTGAGGCCGCCGTCGCAGGCGATGGTCTGACCGGTGATGAATCCGGCGGCCGGGGTGCAGAGGAAGAGCACGAGGCCGACGAGGTCCATCGGCACCTCTTCTCGGGGGATGCACTGGTTGGCGATGAGCTGCGCCTTACCCTCCGGGGTCACCGTCTGGCGCGGCACCTCGGTGAACGTCCCGCCCGGCTGCACGGCGTTGACCGTGATGCCGGCCGCGCCGAGTTCCCTGGCCAGCGAGTTCGTCATGCCGACCATCGCGGCCTTGGACGTCACATAGTGCAGGTAGTTCCTGACACCGAGCGGCACGGCGCCCGACATGATGTTGACGATGCGTCCCCATCCGGCCGCGCGCATATGCGGCGCCACGGCTCTGGTGCACAGGAACGAGCCGGTGACGTTGACTCGCAGCACCGCGTCCCACTCTTCGAGCGGGATCGTCTCAAACGGCCGCATGGTGAGGCTGGAGAAGATCGCCGCGTTGTTGATGAGCGCGTCCACCCGGCCGAATTCACCCAGCGCGGTCTCGACGAGCGCGTCGACCGATGCCGGATCGGCGACGTCGGTGGGCACGGCGAGAGCCGTTCCGCCTGCCTGCTCGATCTCCTTGACCACATTGCGCGCCGAGTCCTCATTGATCTCCGCGATCACCGGCAGCGCCCCCGCGGCGGCGAATTCACGTGCGTACTCGCGGCCGATTCCCTGCCCACCACCGGTGATGACGACGACGCGGTCGCGGACCGCGAAGTCGCGCCCTCGTGACACTTCCGCGGATTCGGCGGGGTGACCGGCTGTCGCGGGGTGCCGGATATCGGTCTGGGTCATGCTTGCTCCTCACGGTGGGGTCGGTCGTCGGGGTGAGTCCACTGGCAGATGCGCAGCGGGCCGTCCGCGGTGGTCACGTCTTCGAAAAGGGCGGTCAACGGCATCTCGTGGGTGAGGTCGGAGGCAGCGGCGCCGACGATGTTCCCGATGAGAATCGGTCCCTCCGCGGTGCGCACGGCCGCGACGATGTAGGGCACCGGAACTCCCGGGAAGTACTGGCGGTGGAACACGGTCCAGGCGAGCAGGGACCCCCGTCCGGACAGCGCCGCCCACTCGTGCTCCGCGGAGAGGCACTCGGGGCAGGAGGGTCCGGGCGGGTAACGAAGGCCACCGCACGCCGCGCACCGTTGCACGCGTAGCTCTCCTGCGGCGGCGTACCTCCAATAGGGCTCGTCGAAGACGCCGCGTCGCGGTGCGGGACGGTGCGTGGTGGTCATGTGCCTGCCCTCCGGTAGATCAGTGAGGTGACCTTGCCGGCGACGTCGGAGATGTACTGCGCGTTCCGGGCACCGGGGACCTGGCGGCCGGCGGCCTCGGCACGGAGCTGGCGCACACACTCGACCTGGTGGCCCCAGCCCTGCATGTAGCTGCCCGACAGGTGACCGCCGGAGGTGTTCACCGGCAACGGCCCGCCCGGACCCAGGTCACCGGAGGACAGCAGCTTGCCGACCGCTCCGTCGGCGCAGAACCCGAACCCCTCCAGGGCAAGGGGAACATGAATGCTGAAGCTGTCGTAGATCTGCAGCACGTCCATCTCCGACGGCCCCATGCCTGCCATCGCGTAGACCTGGTCGGCCGCCTGCCGCTGCGCCGGGCGGTAGAAGTACTCCAGGCGTGGCCGCAGGCTGGTCGCCTCCCGGTTGTGGTCGCTGCGCCCGATCCCGCTCAGCAGCACGGCGGGCCGGTCCATCCGGCGGGCGCGTTCGGCGGTCGTGACGATCAGCGCGACACCGCCGTCGTTGACCAGGCAGTAGTCGAAGAGCCGCAGCGGTTCGCAGATATAGCGGCCGTTCAGGTACTCGTCGATGTCGAGCGGCCGTCGCATGACGGCGTTGGGGTTCAGCCGGGCGAAGGCCCGCTGCGCGACGGCGACCCCGCCGAGTTCGCGCTCGCTGAGCCCGGTGACGGCCAGGTAACGGTTGGCGAGCAGCGCGTACAGCGCACCCTGAGAGGTGAGACCCCACGGAGCGTAGTAGGTGTAGGCGAGGTGGCGCTCCCCGCCCATGGCGTTGGGACCGCCGTACGCCGTGCCACCGGTGCGCTGATCGTTGCCGTAGACCAGGGCGACGCATTCTGCGACCCCGGAATGGATCGCCATCGCGGCCTTGAGCACCGCCTGAACCGCGTCGGCCTGGTCCGCCCACCGCACGTCCATACCGAGCACCTCGCCGAGTCGTTCACCGGCGAGAGCCGGGCCGGCGACGAGCCCGTCGATGTCCCGTCGTTCGAGGCCGGAATCGGCAAGGGCCCGCCGGAAGGCGGCCGCGGCGTAACCGTAGGCGTCCTGGCACCGCTCACCGCGGCGGGCGCGGCCGTAGTCCTGTGGGTAATCGGTTTCGCCGACGCCCACGATGGCGACGGTGTCCCGCAACGCGGACAGGCGAGCGAAGTCGACCATCGTCAGGCTCCCTTCCCGACCGGAGAACCGGCGCGGAACGCCCGGCCGTCCGGCCCCGTCGCCAGGCGGAACTCATCGGCGAGATCGGGATCCAAGGCGCCGAGCCGGGACATGGCCGTGGAGACGGTGGCGGGGGTGGACAGCAGACGCATCGGGGATCCGAGCACCGTCCAGGAGCCGCCGTCGGCGGCGGGCCGATCGACGATCAGCCCGCGTGCCGCGGTCTGGGGGTGGGCGAGGACGTCGTTCACCGTCGACACCGGGGTGCGGCTCCCGTCCTCGTCCAGCCATGGTCCGTCCTTCGCCGCCACGATGCGAGCTCGCGGTGAGCCACCGTTCCACAGCCGGTGGGTCGCCCATGCGGAACCGTCCTGCATCGCGAGGTCGAGCGCCGCCCCGGGGCCGCCGTACGCCTCGCGATGTTCGATCGCGACCAGCACTCCCAGCAGGCCGAACAGCCCGCCGAGCTGGTCGGAGACGGAGATGCCGGCCTTGGTCGGGACGCCGTCGACCATCGTCGCGCCCATCAGGCCGGACATCGCCTGCACGACCGTGTCCAGGGCAGGCCGTCCGGGGTACACCGTGTCATGGCCGAACCCGTTCACCGAGCAGTAGACGAGATGCGGCAGCATCGCCTGAACCTGCTCCGCTCCGAACCCCAGGCGCCGCAACGAACCCGGTTTGAGGTTCTCGATGAGCACATCGGCCGAGGCGAGCACGTCCCAGAGCACCTGCCGGTCCGAGTCCTGGCGCAGGTCGAGTACGAGCCCTCGTTTGTCGGTGTTGAGCAGAGCGAAGATGTACGACTGCCCGTCAGAGCGGAGCGGGGTGTTGTGCCGGTTCGAGTCTCCCCTCGGTGGCTCCACCTTGATCACGTCCGCGCCGAGCGCGCCGAGCTGCCGGCCGGCCAGGGGACCGACAGTGTTCATACCGATCTCCACTACCCGGATCCCGTCAAGCGGCCGCGCCTGGGAGACCGGATCGCCGATCGCCTTCTCGGCGACGGGCGAACGCCGGGCGATGAGCGCATCGATCGCGGCTCGATCCGCGTCCCGGGCCGGCACCGGCATGGGCCGCTCCGTTCCGTGCCAGCGGACCGGGCACCCTGGCAGCCACACGCGCTCGCCGGATTCGGGATCGACCGCGGAGCGCACCATTCCCCGATGCCGCAGGTTCGGTTCGTCGGCCAGCCCACCGACCGGCACCACGGGTCCGCTGGGGATCACATGGCGACTGAGCACGTCGACGCACTCCGCCACGGACCTCCCGACCGTCCAGGCTCCGACAACCTCGTCGATCTCATCGGTGTGGTCCATCCTGCTGCCGGGTGTCGCGAACCGCGCATCGCTCACCAGCTCAGGGCGATCCATCGCCTCACACAACCGGACCCACTGCTCGTCCGTCGGCGCGCAGATCAGGACCCAGCCGTCTCGGGTCCGGTAGGCGTTCCACGGCGAGAGAGTCGGATGACGGTTGCCGTTGCGGGTCGCGGACCGGCCCGTGAACGCCAGCGGGAAGAACGTCGCCAGAGCGTTCACGGCCACGTCGTAGAGAGAGACGTCGATGCGCTGGCCGAACCCATGCCGGCGTCGGACGCGGAGCGCGGCGATGACCGCCGATGCAGCGTACACCGCGGTCTCCATCTCCAGCAGCGGCGCGCCGAGCAGGACCGGAAGGCCGTCGCGGCGCCCGGTGGTGTCGGCGACGGCCGAGACCGCCTCGACGAACGCCTCCGATCCCGGCATTCCGGCGAGCGGACCGTCATGGCCGAACGCGGTGAGATCACAGAGGATCTGCCGGACAGGCCGGGCCGACCCCCACAGCTCACGATCGGAATCGGACAGGTCCGTGGACAGGAGGACGGCATCCGCAGCGCGGACCAGATCCTCGAACAGTCTTCGATCGCCGGGCAAGGCCCGATCGATCACGACGCTGCGTTTGCCGGCGGCGGTCGCCGGCCGGTCGGCCCATTTGTGGTCCGCCCTCTGTCCTCTCGGTTCGACGAGCACGACATCGGCGCCGAGTTGTGCGAGCAGTCCGCCGCATCCGGCTGCCGAGACTCTGTGACCGACCTCCACGACGAGGCAGCCCTCCAGCGGCATCGGAGAAGTCGCAGTGTTCATCTACACCTCTTGTGCGCAATGCGCTCATCTAGTGCGCGATGCGTTGAGATTATCCGCAAAATGTGGAGCCGTCTAGAGCCGATACCCTTTTGTCGGTTTACGCCGAGAGGCCGCCCGAGGGCCCGGCGAGGATCGTGGAGGGAACCGCCATCCCCGGCGATCTACTGTTCGGCTACCGCTAAAGTTCTCATTGACTCCATGACGGCTCACACGCACACGAATCGGAAAGAAGGTCATATGTGCCCGGCGGGTGACGACCCAGAGGTCACCGAGCTCTACGACCTGAGGGTCAGCGTCGAGAAGATCGACGGCCGATCCGTGTGCGGTCTGCGAGTCGGCGATTACTTCGAGCTCACCGAGTCCTCGCGGCTGAGGATTCCCGACGGCCGCCATTTCTGCGTCTACGCGCTGCAGGCCGTCCTGCCGCTGCTGCCGGCCAAGCAGCGTGAGCTGGCCCCGGGCGACTGGATGGCCAAGGACTCCCTGATCGCGTGCCCCGACCCCGACGAGCGCCTCATCATGCGCGTGGAGCGCATCGGGAAGCGCGCCATCCCCACCGGAGACCTCACATGACGGCCCCGATCACGTTCGGGCTCGGCATCCAGAGCGACAAGACCGCCGATGCCTACGCGAGGCTCGCCGTCGCCGGGGAGGAGCTGGGCTTCGACGTCCTGTCGGTCTTCAGCGACCTGATGTACCAGCCGCCGATCTTCCCGCTGACCGTCATGGCCCGCCACACCAGGCGGGTACGGCTCGGTCCCGCGTGCCTGAACCCCTTCTCCATGCATCCGTACGAGATCGCGGGGCAGATCGCGGCGCTCGACATCGCCTCGGACGGCCGGGCCTACTTCGGGATCGCGCGGGGCACCTGGCTGGACGCCGTCGGCGTGGTCCAGGACCGGCCGCTCGCCCACATCCGGGAGACGGTCGAGGTGGTGCGGCGGCTGCTCGGCGGCGACGACGGCGGGTTCGAGGGCGAGGTCTTCCACCTGGCGCCCGGCGCCCGGCTGCGCTTCGCGACCCGCAGGCCGGAGGTGCCCCTGCTCGTCGGGACGTGGGGCCGCCGCCTGGCCGGGCTCGCGGCGCGGCTGGACGCGGCCGAGGTCAAGGTCGGCGGCTCGGCCAACCCCGATTTCGTGCCGCTCATGCGGAACTGGCTGGCCGACGGCGCCGCCGGGACGGGACGGCCGCGGGCGCCCCGGGTCGTGCTCGGCGCGGTGACGGTCGTGGACCGGGACGGCGTGGCCGCGCGCGCGCTGGCCCGGCGCGAGGTCGCCATGTATCTGGCCGTGGTCGCCGGGTTCGATCCGACGCTGACCGTCGATCCCGAGCTCATCGCCAAGGTGCGCGCGCTGGTGTCGGCCGGGGACGAGTCGGGCGCGGGTCTGCTGATCCCCGACGACGTGCTGGACCGCTTCGCCTTCTCGGGCACGCCGGAGCAGGTCGCGGCGCAGGTGGAGCGGCTGATCGCGGCGGGGGTCGACCGGGTGGAGTTCGGCACTCCGCACGGCCTGCGCGAGCTCGACGGCATCGAGCTGCTCGGCCGCGAGGTGCTCCCCCGCTTCCGCGGCGCCTGACGTACGGAACCTCCCGCGAATACGGCGGCGGCGACCGGATGGGTCCGGTCGCCGCGAGCCGTCGGCCTGCTGTCAGCGGATCATACGGTCAGCCCCAGCGCTGCTCGTGGTGGTGGACGACGAGCCAGCCCTCGGGCGAGCGCCTGAGCACGTCCGTGGTCCGGATCCTGGCCGCGCCGGCGCCCTCGACGACCAGCCAGTAGCGGGCCAGCGCCGTGTCGCCCCAGACGTCGATCACCGGCTCCAGGCAGCGCAGCGCGTCCGGTCCCGGCCCGGCGTCGGGCGCGGCGTCCCGCCGGTCGCGATGCGCGTCGAGGTCTCCGCGGCCGAACATGAGCGACTCGACCTCGGCGTCCCAGACCGTGCCGTCGGGATGGATGTGGGAGTCGATCCGCGCCCGGTCCCCGTCCATGAACGCGGCGTAGATGTCGGTCACGGCGGCCCAGACGTCGGCGGCCTCGCCGGCGGGCGGCGTCGTGGTGGTGGTGATGGTGGTCATCGCAGCTCCTCCCTGATCACCTCTCCGGCCTGGACGACGAGCGAGATCTCCCGCATCGCGGCCAGGTCGGCCAGCGGGTCCCCGGCCACCGCGACGAAGTCCGCCGCGAATCCCGGGGCGATCCGCCCGATCCGGTCGTCGGCCCGCAGCAGCCGGGCGGCCGTCGTCGTGATCGACCGGAGGGCGGTCAGCCGGTCGAGACCGGCCTCGTGCATGAGCAGCAGCTCGTAGATCGCGGCCGGGACCCCGCCCACGTCGTCGCCCGGCGGGATGTCGGTGCCGTTGACCAGCCGCACCCCGGCCGCGATCGCGTTGCGCACGCTGCGCAGATGCGTCACGTTCTGCTTCCTGGCGTTCTCGATCGTCGACTCGGCGAAGTCGTTGGCCCGCATCCACGGCTCGGAGCGGGTGACGCACAGGGTGGGCGTCACGTAGGCGTCCGCGGCCGCCAGCAGCCGCGCCGTGTCCTCGTCCAGGTCGTAGGCGTGCTCGAAGGAGCGCACCCCCTGGGCGAGCGCCTGCCTGATCGCGGTCGAATGGCCGGAGTGCGCCACGACGTACGCATCGTGCTCCCTGGCCGCGCGCACCGTGCCGGCCAGTTCCTCGTCGCTCATCTCCGAGGCGGTGACGTCCTCGCCCGCGGCGGCGATGCCGCCGTTGATGAAGACCTTCACGTGGTCGGCCCCGGCCGCCAGCTCGGCGAGGGCCGCGCGGTAGAACTCCTCGCCGCCGGCGGCGACGACGCAGTCCGAGCCCGACCCGTGCCCGTTCGGCGTGGTGATCGCCTGTCCCGCGCCGAAGATGCGGGGGCCGCGGAACCAGCCGCGCCCGATCGCCTCGCGCAGGAACATGTCGACCCTGTTCTGCTCGTGCACGCAGCGCAGCGTGGTCAGCCCGGCCCGCAGCGCCTCGTGCGCCCGCTGCGCGGCGCGGAACGAGGTCAGCACGCCGGGCTCCGCCGGGTCGAGATCGGAGAACGGCACGACCAGCGACAGGTGGGTGTGACAGGAGATCAGCCCGGGCAGCAGGTGCCGGCCCGCGACGTCGATCACCCGGGCGCCGGGCGGCGGCACGGCCGTCCCGACCTCGGCGATCACGCCGTCCTCCACCCGGACGCTGCGGTCGCGCAGGACGGCGCCCTCGTCCACGTCGACGACGTGCGCCCCGGTCAGCCATACGGTGCCACGCGTCCTCATCGCCGCACCGCCGTGATCTCGCCGCGCTCGTCGATCTCGACGCCGTAGTCGGCCAGCGCCGCCTCCCGCGAGACGTAGCCGTCGAGCACGTCGGCGCGCACCGCCTCCGGGTCGCGGGCGAGCGGGTCGCCGTGGCCGGCGCCGCCCGCCGTACGGACGACGATCAGGTCGCCGGGTTCCACCGGGACCCGTTCTGTGCTGATGTCCCGCTCCCGGTCCGTGCCGGGGAAGACGACGATGCGGTTCGGTTCCGACTCCCGGCCGGCACCGACGGGCCACGGGGCCGTCTTGGTCTTCTGCACGACCATCAGGAACTCCCCGGCGCCGCGGAACCTGATGTGCCGCTCGATGCCGACGCCGCCCCGGTGGCGTCCCGGGCCACCCGCGTCCGTGCGCATCTCCAGCCGCTCGATCAGCATCGTCGTCTTCTGTTCGAGCACCTCGATGGGGGTGTTCCTGACGATCGACTCCGACAGGTGGATGGTCGCGTCGGCGCCGTCGTGGTCGGGGGCGCCGCCCCAGCCGACGACCTCGTTGTTGCTGACCGCGAACATCCGCCCGGTGTCCGGGTGGGTGCCCACCATCATGAAGCCCGGCATGTCGCCGCCGGACGAGGCGCCGAGCCGGTCCGGCATCGCCTGCGCCAGCGCCTTGAAGATCAGCTCGAACGCGACGATGCTCGTCCACTGGGTGAACGTGGGGGCGGGGTAGACGGCGTGGAAGAGGTTGCCCGGCTCGGCGAGCACGGTCAGCGGGCGCGCGTGACCCGCGTTGCTGGGCTCGTCCGGCGAGGTCAGCGACTTCAGCGCGACCTTGCACATCGCGATGGTCGAGCCGAAGGGGATGTTGACCGGGCCGACCGCGGTCCCGTGCGAGCCGACGAAGTCCACGGTCATCTCGCCGTCGGCGATCGTCACGGTGCACTGCATGCGCAGCGGCTCGCCGGTGTTCCAGTCGCCGTCCGCGTAGTCGACGGCCGTCCAGCTCCCCTGCGGGAGGCGGGCCAGGGCCGCACGGGTGGTCCGCTCGCCCTCTTCGAACAGCCGCCGGGTGACCTCGGTCACCACGCCCGTGCCGAACTTCTCGACGACCTCCTTCATCCGGCGCTCGCCGGTGCGGATCGCCGACACCTGCGCGTGCAGGTCGCCGAACACGAGGTCGGGCATCCGGGAGTTGAACCGGATCAGCTCAAGGATCTCGTGGTTCGGCTCGTACTTCTTGAAGACCTTGGTGCCCGGGAAGAGCAGGCCCTCCTGGTGCACGTCGGTCGAGTCGAGCACGTAGCCGGGGTCCTTGGCGCCGAGGTCCATCCAGTGCGCGCGGATGCAGAGGTAGGCGAACGGCCGCTCGCGCTCCGCCCCGGTGCCGCAGAACACGGGCGCGAACAGCGTGGCGTCGTAGGAGTGCGCCGAGTTCCAGAACGGGTAGTTCATCAGGACGACGTCGCCCTCGTCGAGGTTGTCCACCCCGACGTACTCGACGGCCTTGCTGATGGCGTAGTCGTTCGCGCCGAGGAAGAAGGTCAGGCCGGGCGCCTCGGAGATCAGGTTGAGGTCGGCGTCGTAGATGGAGATGCCGAAGTCCAGCACCTCGTAGATCACCGGGTTGAACGCGGTGCGCACCAGCGTGGTGCGCATCTCCTCCGCTGCGGACAGCAGGTAGTTGTGCACGACGGACGCGGTCGCCCCGTCCACGAAGGTCGTCTCGCTCACTTGGTCGCTCCTCGGATCAGCAGATGCCCGTATTCGTCGACGGTGCAGGCCTGGTCGCCGTGGACGACGGTCACCGACGTGCCCTCCTCGACGAGGGCCGGGCCGGGCACGACGTCGCCGGCCTCCAGCAGGTCCCGGCGGTAGACGGCGAACGTCGTCATCTCGCCGGTCGCGAAGTCGTAGGCGAGCCGCTCCCCGCTTCGCGCCTGCGCCGGGTCCGCGTCGCCGGTCGGGATCCGCGGCAGCTCCGGCTGCTCCAGCCGGGCGACGCCGCGCACCCGGAGGTTGAGCACCTGGACCTCGTTGTCCATCGCGTGGCCGTACAGCTGCTGGTGCCGCTCGCCGAACGCCTTGCGCAGCGTCTCGGCGTCGGCGATCTCCGTGCCCACCGCGATCCGCAGGGCGTGCTCCTGGCCGAGATAACGCAGCTCCAGCTCACGCTGGACGACGACCTCGCCCCCGCCGGTCACGTCCTGCGCGCGCAGCAGCTCGGTCACCTCGGCGGCCAGCTCGTCCAGTCCGGCGGCGAGGTCCGGCAGGGCGTCCTGCTCCAGGGTGCGCAGCACGGTGCGGGAGGCGTCCTCCGCGACGTCGGCGCTGAGCATGCCCCAGGCGGAGAACGCCGAGGGCGCCTGCGGCACGATGACCTCCACGACGCCGACCTCGCGGCCCAGCATCGGGGTGAGCAGCGGTCCCGCGCCGCCGAAGGCCAGCATGGAGAACCCGCGGGGATCGCGGCCGCGCTCCACGGTGATCTGACGGATCGCGCCGACGGTCTTGGCCAGCATCACGGAGAAGACACCGGCGGCGGCGTCCTCGACCGACATGCCGAGCGGCTCGGCGAGCCGTACGCGCACGCCCTCGCGTGCGCCGTCGACGTCGAGGGCCATGTCGCCGCCGAGGAAGCCGCCAGGGTCGATGTAGCCGAGCACGACCGCGGCGTCGGTGGTGGTGGGCTCCGTACCGCCTCGGCGGTAGCAGATGGGGCCCGGCTCGGCGCCGGCGCTGCGCGGACCGACCTGGAGCATCCCCTTGTCGAGCGAGGCGATGGAACCACCGCCCGCCCCGATCGTACGGATGTCGTACACCGGGATCAGCAGCGGCATCTGCTCCAGCTCGGCCTCGTGCACGACCGCCGCCTCACCGCGCTCGAACACGGCGGCGTCCAGCGACGTGCCGCCGATGTCGACGGAGATGAGGTCGTCGCGGCCGAGCAGGCGGGCGACGAACGACGCGCCCACGACACCGCCGGCCGGGCCGGACAGCACGGTGGTGGTGGGGGCCAGCCGCGCCGCCGCCGAGGTCATCGCGCCGCCGCCGGACCGCGTGATCAGGAAGTGGCCGTCGAAGGAACGCTCGGCGAGCTCCGTCTCCAGGCGGTCGACGTAGCGCTCGAAGATCGGGCGGATGTAGGCGTCGAGCACCGCGGTCGAGGTGCGTTCGTACTCCCGGTGCTCGGGCGCGATGTCGGCGGAGACCGCGACGTGCACGTGCGGGTACATCTCCCGCACGATCTCGGCGACCCGATGCTCGTGCACGGGGTCGCGGTAGGAGTGCAGCAGGCACACGGCGATCGAGGTGACGCCGGACTCCTCGACCAGATAACGGGCGGCGGCGCGCACGCTGTCCTCGTCGAGCTCGGTCACCACCTCCCCGTGTGCGTCCAACCGGCCGACCACGCCGACGGTGTCCCTGCGGGCCACGATGGCGGGCGGGCGCCGGTAGGTGAAGTCGTACATGTGCGACTCGGGAACGTTGCCGCGCCCCATGAGGAACACGTCGCGCAGGCCCTCGTTGGCGATGATGCCGACGCGGGCGCCGCGCCGCTCCAGGATCGCGTTCAGCCCCAGCGTGGTGCCGTGGATGAACAGCTCGGTCGCGGCGAGGTCGGTGCCGAGCGCGTCGAACGCGTCGAGCACGCCCTCCCACGGGCGGCGCGGCGTCGTCGAGGCCTTCCTGAACCGGATCCTGCGCGTGTCGCGGTCGAGCTCGACGGCGTCCACGAAGGTGCCGCCGATGTCGACGGCCAACCGGTAGCGTGCGGGCGGGGTGTCTGGCCGTGCTTCGTCGGGCATGCGTTACCTCGGATTCGTTGGACCTCCGGCCGCTTGGGCCGGGTCGATCCGCGTGACGGGCAGCTCGGGCAGCCGCGGACAGGCGGCGGCCCTGCCGGGGGACAGGGGGGTGAGTGCGGGAACGGTTTCGCGGCACTCGGCGACGGCGAAGGGGCAGCGCGGCGCGAGCGCGCAGCCGCCGTCGGCGTCGACGGCGTCGAGCGCGCGTTCGAGCCGTACCGGCCCGGTGACCTCGCTGCCGCGCAGGCTCGGCGCCTCCGACAGCAGCGCCCGGGTGTACGGGTGGGCCGGCTCGGTGAACACCTGATCGGTCGGCCCCTCCTCCACCACCCGGCCGAGGTACAGCACGGCGACGCGGTCGCACATGCCGCGCACGGTCGCCAGGTCGTGGGAGACGTACACGTACGCGCGGGGGCGGGCGGCCATCAGCTCGCGGACCAGGCGCAGCACCTGGGCCTGGACCGTGACGTCCAGGGCGGAGGTCGGCTCGTCGAGCACCATGACGTCGGGGTCGACGAGCAGCGCGCGGGCGATCGCGATCCGCTGCGCCTGCCCGCCGGACAGCTCGTGGGCGCGCCTGCGGGCGAACGACGGGTCGAGGCCGACGCCGCGCAGCGCCTCGGCGATCCGGCTCTCCGGCGCGCCGCCGTCCGCGCCGCCGAGGAGCCGCAGCGACTCGCCGAGCTGCGCGCCCACGGACAATCTCGGGTTGAGCGACCCGACCGGGTCCTGGAACACCATCTGGACCCGGCGGCGGAACTCGCGGAACCGCCGCTCGGGCAGCCGGGCGACATCGGTGCCGGCGATCCTGATGCTCCCCGAGGCCGGGTCGACCAGGCGCAGGATGCTGCGCGCCAGCGTGCTCTTGCCGCACCCGCTCTCGCCGATGATCCCGAGCGTCTCGCCGCGGTCGACCGACAGCGTGACGCCGCGCAGGGCGTGGTGCCGGGTCGCGCGCCGCCTGCCGTACACGACGTGCAGGTCCTCGATCTCCAGCAGACTCACCCGCGCGCCTCCTCTCGTGCGGTGACCGGACAGGCGGCCAGGTGAGCCGGGCCGATCTCGACCAGGGCGGGCCGCCGCCGCCCGCACTCGGCCTCGCCCGAGGGGCAGCGCGGCTCGAACGGGCAGGACTGCGGGGCCGCGCCGAGCATGGGCTGCCCGCCCCGCATCGGCTGCCCCGGATCGCCGTGCAGGCTGGGCACGGCGGCGAGCAGTCCGCGCGTGTAGGGGTGGCGGGGCGCGTCGAGCACCTCGGCGGCCGGGCCGTGCTCCACCAGGGTTCCCGCGTACAGGACGGCGAGCCGGTCGCAGACCGCGGCGATGCCCGCGATGTCGTGCGAGATCAGCAGGACGGCGCGGCCGTTCTCGGTGGCCTCGCGCCGGAACAGCGCGAGCATCTCCCCCGCGAGCGTCACGTCGAGCCCGGTGGTGGGCTCGTCGGCGAGCAGCAGCCGCGGGCCGCACGCCAGCGCCAGGGCGATCATCACCCGCTGGGCCATGCCGCCGGACATCTCATGCGGGTAGGCGCGGAAGCGGCGTTCCGGCTCCCGGATGCCCACCTGGCCGAGGAGTTCGACGGCGCGGGCCCGCGCGGCGCGGCGTGCCGCGCCGCCGTGGGCGACGAGCCGGTCGACGAGCTGGTCGCCCACCCGGCGGACCGGGTTGAGCGCGAGCAGCGGCTGCTGGAAGCACATCGCGGCGCCCGCCCCCCGGTGCCGGCGGAGCCGGTCACCGGTCATGGCGAGCACGTCGTCGCCCTCGAACAGCACCTGCCCGGTCGCGCTCGCGGTGTGCGGCAGCAGCCCGACGACGCTGCGGGCCAGCATGCTCTTGCCGCCGCCGCTCTCGCCGACCAGCCCGACGACGGTGCCCGGCTCGATGTCGAGCCGCACGCCGCTGAGCGCGGCCACGTCGCCCGTCGATCCGGCGATGGTGACGGACAGGTCTCGGATGGAAAGCAGGCTCATGAGCGCCTCACCCTGGTCGCGGACTGCAGCCCCTCGGAGATCAGCGCGAGCGCGAGCACGGTGACGAACAGGGCCGCGCCGGGGAAGACCACCGGCCACCAGTCACCGGACAGCGCGTCGCCGGCCCCCGTGTTGATCATCGCGCCCCATTCGGCCTCGGTCACCTCGACGCCCAGGCCGAGGAAGGACAGTCCGGCCAGCGTGATCACCGCCCAGCCGCAGTTGAGCGGCGCCAGCACGAACACCGGCCGCAGGCAGTTGGGGACGATGTGGCGCAGCAGCAGCCGCAGCGTGCCGTTGCCCGCGCACCGGGCGGCCTCCACGTAGGTCGCCGACCGCACCGCGCGCACCTCGCTGCGCATCAGCCGGATGTACGGTGCGACGTTGACCAGCGCCAGCACGAGGACGAGGGCCACCGGGCCGCCGCCGAGCACGGCCGCCACCGCGAGGGCGAGCACGAACGCGGGGAACGCCTGCAGGATGTCCACCACGCGCATGCCGACCTCGTCGGCCCATCCGCCGAGGTAGCCGACGGCCGCGCCGATCAGCGAACCGACCACCACGGCCACGACGACCGCGCTGACGCCGACGAGCAGGTCGAGCCGTACGGCGTGCAGGACCCGGGAGAGCACGTCGTAGCCGAACCGGTCGGTGCCCAGCAGGTGCCCTGCTGTCCCCGGCGGGACCAGCGTGTTGACGTCGTCGGCGGCCCGCGGCCCCCATGACGACAGCAGCGAGGCGAACAGCCCGCCGCAGACGACGAGGCCGAACAGGACGGACCCGGTGATCAGCGCCCCGTTGGCGCCCTGTCGGCGCACGCGCCTGGGGGCACCCGGCGCGGTCGCGATTCCACCGCGGGTCAGGGGATCACGGGCCATCAGATCTTCACCCTCGGGTCGAGCCAGGCCTGCACCACGTCGGCGATCAGGAAGAGCAGCAGGTAGGCGACGGCGGTGACGAGCACGAACGTCTGGATCACCGGGTAGTCGCGGGTGACGAGACCCTTGAGCGCCCACTGGCCGAGGCCCTGCCAGGAGAACATCGTCTCCACCAGCACCGCCCCGCCGATCAGGTTGCCGAAGATGAGCGCGGTCAGCGTCGGCAGCCCGGCCAGGGTCGGGCGGGCGAGGTAGCGCTTGATCACCGTACGGCGCGGCAGCCCGTGCGCGACCGCGCAGATGTAGGCGTCGGAGTCCATGACGGAGACCGCGCCGGAGCGCACGGTGTTGAGCAGCGGCGCGAGCACGACGAGCGCGAGCGTCGTCACCGGCAGCGCGAGGTGCGCGAGCGCCGATCCCAGGGCGGGCAGGTTGCCGCCGAGGACGGCGTCGAACGTGCTCGCCCCGGTGATCGGCACCAGACCGGTCGATCCGTCCACCCGCCCGTCCGGGGCGGGCGCCCAGCTCAGCGACCCGTAGAAGACGATGATCAGGATCAGGCCGAGGACGAACTCGGGGATCGCGTTGCCCGCGATGCCGACGAGCCTGGCGCCCTTGTCGAGCAGCCCGCCGCGGCGGAGTGCCGCGGCCACGCCGATCACCGTGGCGACGAGCAGCGCGATGATCATCGCGTAGCCGATCAGCTCGATCGTGGCGCCGATCCGCTCGCCCATCTCGACGCCGACGTCCTGGCCGCTCTGGAAGGACGTGCCGAGGTCGCCGGTCGCGACGTTGCGCAGATAGATCAGGTACTGCACGGGCAGCGGCGCGTCCAGGCCGAAACGCTCCCGTGCCGCCGCCACGTCGGCCTCGGTGGCCGACTGTGGCAGCACTGTGCGCACGGGGTCGCCCGGCAGCACCCGGACCAGCAGGAACGTCAGGATGCTGACGCCCACCAGCACCGGGAGCAGCAGGAGCAGCCGCCGCCCCGCGTAGCGTGCCAGCCTCATCACTTGCCCAGGAAGCCCAGTCGGAACAGGCCGTCGACGGGCTGCGCCCAGCCGGTCACGTGAGACCGGACGGGGAGCTGGAAGTCGGGCTGGCAGAGCATGAGCCAGGGGACGTCCTCGGCGAGGATGTCCTGCAGCTCGGCGAACGCCTTCTCCCGCTCACCCTGGTCGACCGCGACCGTCACCCTCTCGAAGATCTTCTCGACCCGCGGGTCGCGGTAGTCGGCGTAGTTGAGGAACGAGTCCTTGGTCAGGCTGGTCGCCATGAGGTATTCGGCGTCGTTGACCCAGAGCTGGCCGACGGCGATCTGCATCGGGATGTCGTTCTTCGCCCGCCGCTCGGCGAACTGCGCCGGGTCGAGCTTGGAGATCTCCAGCGTGATGCCGATCTTGGCGAGCTGGTTCTTGACGATGACCGCCATCTGCTCCTGGATCTGGTTGTCGGCGTCGATCGCCAGCGTGGTCGTGAAGCCATCCTGCTTGCCCGCCTCGGCGAGCAGCGCCTTCGCCTTCTCCAGGTCGGTGTCGTACGGGTAGCCCTTCTCCGAGTGACCCGGCATGTCCAGCGGCAGCGGGCTGGTGCTCCGCCGGGCCTTGCCCTGGAAGACCGTGGTGAGGATCTGCTCGTACGGCATGGCGTAGGCGAGGGCCTGCCGGACCTTCCTGTCGTCGAACGGCGCCGTCGTGACCGAGAGCGGGATGTGATAGAACTCCGTGCCCGGCGCCGAGATGACCTTGATGCCGGACTTGCTCTCGAGGTCGGCGATGTCACGCTGACCGAGCCCGAAGGCGATGTCGATGTCACCCTTCTCCAGCTGGAGCCGCCGGTTCGCGGGTGACGGCACGATCCGCACCTCGACCTTGGGGAACGGTGTGACGCCGGTGCCGTAGACGTCGAGCGGATACTTGTCGTTGAGCTGGAGGATCATCTGGCCGCCGCGCTGGTAGGAGGCGATGTTGTAGACGCCGCCGCCCGTGGCGTTCTTGGCCGACCACGCCTTGGCCCAGGGGTCGTCGGCCGTCGCGTGCTTCTTCATCTCGACGCTGTCGCAGATGTACAGCGCGATGACCTGGATGGCGCTGGACAGCGCGCTCGGCTTCGATTGGTCGAAGCGGACGGTGTAGCGGTCGACGACCTCGACCTGTCCCGGCTCGGTCAGCCCGATCATCCGGTAGATGCCCGCGACGTTGGCCTTGGCCTCGAAGGCCCGGTCGCGCGACCACTTGACGTCGTCGGCGGTCAGCTCGTTCCCGCTGGGGAAGGTGACGCCCTGCTTCAGCTTCAGCGTCCAGACCCGGCCCGTGTCGTCGGAGGTCCACGACTCGGCGATGACGGGCAGCGCCTTGGTGGTGTCCTGCACCATCGCGTCCCCCTGCCTGACGTAGGGGTGGTCGATGAGGTACGGGTAGTAGTTCTTCATCAGGGCGAGGCCGACCAGGTCGAAGGCCAGGTAGTCCTGGTCCAGGCTGCCCGGGTCGGACGGCACGGCGATGCGCAGCGTGTCGGTCGAACCGCCGCCGGACTGCGCGCCCGCCCCGTCGGTCGAGGTGCCTCGGGCACAGCCGACCAGGAGCAGCGCGCCGGCGCCGAGCTGGAGCTGGAAGAACGACCGGCGGGAGAACCGGGATGCGTTCGACGCGGCGGAATCCTTGAGCGGGGCCATGGCTGTCCTCCATGGAGTTCGAGTGAGAGCACGTGACGGGGCGCGGGAGGCGGCTCGGGCACGCCTCACTACGGCGAGATCGGGATTTACGGATATGCG
This sequence comes from Sphaerimonospora mesophila NBRC 14179 = JCM 3151, assembly GCA_001552515.1. Classification (GTDB taxonomy): domain Bacteria; phylum Actinomycetota; class Actinomycetes; order Streptosporangiales; family Streptosporangiaceae; genus Sphaerimonospora; species Sphaerimonospora mesophila. Next base: position 1,191 of record BCRI01000035.1, on the reverse strand, counting down.
GCGGCTGGGTCAGGACAGCCGCGGGGTGAGGACGGAGACGACGGTGACGGTGGCCGTGCCGTCGTTCCGGATGCTGTGCGGGATCGACGATCGCAGGTGAACGCTGTCGCCGGGGCCGAGAAGGTGGTCGACGCCGTCGACGGTGACGACCAGCTCGCCTTCCAGGACGTAGGCGAACTCCTCCCCCTCGTGGACGCCTTCGCGGTCCCACCGCTCCCCCGCGTGTATGCGGACGAGCATCGGCTCCAGCTGCAGATGCGCCGAGCGCTTGGAGAGGAACCGGTAGTAGCGGTCGCCGATCTGCAGCGTCTCCGCCGCCTCGGCACCGCGCTGGATCCACCAGTACGACCCGTCGGCCTCGGCCGGCGAGCCGGCCAGGAAGTCCCGTACGGACAGGCCCAGCGCCGCCGCCACCGACGACATCGACGTGAGGGCGAGCGAGGACAGGCCGCGCTCGACCTGGGAGAGGAAGCCGTGGGACAGGCCCGCCTTCGCGCTGAGCTCGCGCAGCGACATGCCCTTGGCCTGGCGCACCTGGCGGATGCGGCGGCCGACGGCGGCGGCGTCGAAGCCGGGATCTCCGTGCTCGACGCTCATCAGCTGCCCCTCGGGATCGGAACTTTCACCTTGCATGGATGTTCTATCAGACTAAACATGAACCCGACAAGGCTCACTTTACCTGCGATATCAATACTTAACACTCGTGCCATGTTCACGATCATGAACATCGGTGAACGGCGTGGGGGACCCGCCCAGCTCACCCACGCTCAGCGGCTTCACCGGAACCCGCGCGGTGAACACTCCCGTCTCCTCGACCGGACGGCCGGTGTGTTCCGCGACGAGGTGAGCGAGCGTGACCCCGCAGTAGCGGCCCTGACACGGCCCCATGCCACAGCGCGTCAGCAGCTTGGCCGCGTTGACCGTGGTGACGTAGGGATGCTCGGCCAGCGTCCGCCGCACCTGCCCGGCCGTCACCTCCTCGCAGCGGCAGACGAGCGTGTCGTCGTCCGCCAGCCGGGTCAACGCGTCCAGCCGGGGCGCGAACTGACGGCTCACGACGGCGGCGAAACGCCCGGCTCTGGCGAGGTCCCGCCTGGCCCGGCGCTCCTCGGCCCGGTCCACGGGGACGCCCAGCCGCCGCAGGACGCCGAGCGCCGCAAGCAGTCCCTCGGCCGCCGCCCGTTCCGCACC
>BCRI01000034.1 GCA_001552515.1 Sphaerimonospora mesophila NBRC 14179 = JCM 3151 | reverse complement strand
GCGATCGAGCGGCTGATCGAGGCGGGAGACGAGGAACCGTCCGACGAGCCCCCGCGCGAGGGCATCGAGGCCGAGCTGGCCGGGCTGTGGGCCGAACTGCTCGGCACGCCGGTGCGCGGCAGAGGGCAGAGCTTCTTCGCACTCGGCGGCGACAGCCTCACCGCCACCCGCGTGATCGCCGCCGTGCGGACGCGCTACGGGGCGGAGGTGCAGTTACGCGCCCTCTTCGACCGGCCGACGGTGGCCGATCTCGCCGAGGTCGTCGCCGAGCAGCTCAAACAGACCGACCCGGTGGACTACGAGGAGGGCCTGCTGTGAGCGTCGAGAAGCTGATCCTCGAGCTCGACTCCCTTGGCGTACGGCTGTGGGAGGAGGACGGGCGGCTCCGCTTCCGGGCGCCGAGCGGCGTGATGACCGAGGAGCGCAAGGAGGCGCTGCGCGCGAACCGCGACGCGGTGCTCGACGCGCTGCGCGGGCCGGTCGCCGTCCCCCACCCCGAGCAGCGGCACGAGCCGTTCCCCGTCACCGACGTGCAGAGCGCCTATCTTCTCGGCCGCCGCGACAGCTTCGCCTACGGCGGAGTGGGCTGCCACGGCTACGGAGAGATCGACGTCACCGGTCTCGACCCGGCGCGCCTCGAAACCGCGTGGAACACGGTGATCGCCCGGCACGACATGCTCCGCGCGGTGATCGACCCCGGCGGCGTGCAGCGGGTCCTTCCGGAGGCGGAGCCGTACCGCATCCGGGTGGACGAGACCGGCGAGGACGGGTTCGAGGCGACCCTGACCGAGAACCGGGCCGAGCTGGATCACCGGGTCTACCGCACCGACGAGTGGCCGCTGTTCACGCTGCGCGTCACCCGCGGGCCGCACCGGGCGGTCCTGCACTTCTCGATCGACTTCCTCATCTGCGACTTCGTCAGCCTGCAGATCCTCCTCGACGAGCTCTACCAGGCCTACCGCCACCCGGACGAGCCGCCGGAGCCCCTGGAGATCACCTTCCGCGACTGCCTGCTCGCCGAGGCGGGCACCCGCTCCGGGCCGCGATATGAGCGTGACCGCGACTACTGGCTGTCCCGGATCGACGAGCTGCCGCCCGCGCCCGAGCTGCCGCCGGCCGCGGGGGGATCGAGGACGCCGGGCGCCGAGCCGTCCCCGCCGCGGTTCCGCCGTCTGGCGCTCACGTTGCCCGAGGCGGAGTGGGCGGAGCTGCGCCGCCGCGCCGGCGAGCACGGCATCACCCCCTCGGGCGCCGTGCTGGCCGCCTTCGCCGAGGTCATCGGCGTCTGGAGCACCAAGCCCGACTTCAGCCTCGACATCACGCTGCTCAACCGGCCGCCGGTGCACCCCCAGGTGAACCGGCTGGTCGGCGACTTCACCTCGGTCGACCTGCTCGCGGTGGAGCGGCGGCCGGACACCACGTTCGCCGACCGCGCCAAGAGCACACAGGCCACCCTGTGGACCGATCTCGACCACCGGCTGTTCTCCGGAGTCGAGGTGGTGCGGGAGATCGCCAGACGGCGTGGCGCGGCGGCCGCGCTCATGCCCGTGGTCTTCACCAGCGCCATCGGCCTCGACGACGGCAGGGGCCGGGAGGGCTTCACCCGCCTCGGGTACGGCATCAGCCAGACGCCGCAGGTGTGGATCGACTGCCAGAACATCGAGCGCGGCGGCGAGTTGTGGACCAACTGGGACATCCGGGAGGGCGTCCTCCCCGACGGGCTCGCCGACGACATGTTCCACGCGTACGAGACGCTGCTGCGCGGGCTGGCCGCCGCCGACGCGCCCTGGCGGGAGATCGCCCCCGTGCCGCTGCCCGAGGCCCAGCGCGACCGGCGGGCCCGGGTCAACGACACCGCTGCGACGCTGCCCGGGCACTCCCCCGGGGACCTGCTGCATGAGGGGCTGCTCGACCGGGCGCTGCGCACGCCGCGCGACCCCGCCGTGGTGGCGGGCGAGGTCACGCTGAGCTACGAAGACCTGGTCGTCAGGGCCGACGGCGTCGCGGCCGAGCTGCTGCGGCAGGGCCTCGCGCCCGGCGAGCTCGTCGCCGTCGTGGCGGACAAGGGGTGGCAGCAGATCGTCGCCGTGCTGGGCACGCTGATGGCCGGCGGGGTCTACGTGCCGATCGACACCAACCAGCCGCCCGCCCGGCGCGACCTGATGATCGGCTCGGCGGGCATCCGGCTCGTCCTCACCCAGCAAGATCTGGCCGCCGGGCCGTGGCCGGGGGACTGCCGGGTCGTCGCCGTGGACGGCCTGCGCGGCCGCATGCCCGACCGGCTGCCGGAGCGGCGGGTGAGCGCGGACGACCTGGCGTACGTCATCCACACCTCGGGCTCGACCGGCTCCCCCAAGGGAGTCATGATCAGCCATCGGGCCGCGCTCAACACGGTCGCGGACATCGACCACCGTTTCGGCGTGAACTCCGGTGACCGGGTGCTCGGCCTGGCCAACCTCGGCTTCGACCTGTCGGTCTACGACATCTTCGGCCCGCCGGCCGCGGGCGCCCGCCTGGTGCTGCCCAGCCCGGCGCGCCGCGGCGACCCCGTGCACTGGGCGGAGCTGATCGCCGAACACGGGGTGACCCTGTGGAACTCCGTTCCCGCGCAGCTCCAGATGCTCGCCGACTATCTGCGGGCCGCGCCGGCGGTCGAGCTGCCCACGCTCCGGCTCGCCCTGCTCAGCGGCGACTGGATCCCGGTGCCGCTGCCCGACCAGATCCGCGGCAGGCTGCCCGGCCTGCGGGTGGTCAGCCTGGGCGGGGCGACGGAGGCGGCGATCTGGTCGATCCATCACCCCATCGAGGCGGTCGATCCCGCCTGGCGGAGCATTCCGTACGGCGTGCCGCTGGCCAACCAGACCTTCCACGTCCTGGACCACTCGATGCGCCCCCGCCCGGACTGGGTGCCCGGCGAGCTCTACATCGGCGGGTCGGGGCTGGCCGAGGGTTACCTGAACGACCCCGGCCGTACGGCGGAGCGGTTCGTCACCCACCCGGTCACCGGCGAGCGGCTCTACCGCACCGGCGACCTCGGCCGCTATCTGCCCGACGGGGCCATCGAGTTCCTCGGCAGGGAGGACTTCCAGGTCAAGATCCGGGGCCACCGCATCGAGCCGGCCGAGATCGAGGCCGCGCTCGCGGCCCATCCCGGCGTGGCCGGATGCGCCGTGGTCGTACACGGCGACCAGCCGCTCGAACGCCGGCTGGTGGGATTCGCCGAGACGGCCAGGCGTGAGCCGCCGCCGCTGCCGGAGGCCGCCGGGCTCACCGGACCCGCCGTCGCCGCCGGACGCGAGCCGCTGCGCGGCGTCGACCTGCCGGCCTATCTCGACCACCTGCGCCGGCTCGACGAGGTGTCGCTCGGCACGATGCTCGACGCCTTCCGCGCGAGCGGCCTGTTCGTCACCGAGTCCGACACGCACACGCTCGACGAGATCAACGCCAAGGCGGGCGTCGCCCCCCGGCACCGGCGGCTGGTCCGCCGTTTCCTGCGCGCACTCACCGAGGAGGGGCTGCTCACCGGCGACGCGCACCACGGTCACCGGCTGACCCCGGCCGGCGCCGCGGCCGACACCGCGACCGCCTGGCGGCGTGTGGGGGACGCCCCGGCCGCGGCCGGGCGGGCCGACGCCGACCTGCTCGGCTACTTCCGCGAGAACGCCGCGAACCTGCCCGCCCTGCTGCGCGGCGAGGAGGACCCCGCCCGCCTGCTGTTCCCCGAGGGCCGCTTCGACGTCTCCGACCGGTTGTACGCGGGGACGCTGTTCAACCGCTGGGCGGCTCGTACGGCCGCCGCCCTGGTGCGCGGTCTCGCCGACGATCTCGCGGGGGACCGGCCGGTGCGGATCCTCGAGGTGGGCGCGGGCGCGGGCGGCACGACCGCCGAGGTGCTCGACCTGCTCGACGGGGTGCCGTACGACTATCTGGTCACCGACCTGTCGCCGTTCTTCCTCGACGAGGCCCGGCGCCGCTTCGGCCACCACCCGCAGGTCGGCTTCGCCGCCTTCGACCTGGACGCCGACTTCCCGGCCCAGGGGCTGTCGCCGAACAGTGTGGACGTCATCGTCGCCGGCGACGTCCTGCACGCCACCCGCGACGTCTCCGAGACGCTGTCGAGGCTCAGGGAACTGCTCGCGCCCGGCGGATGGCTCGTCTTCGTCGAGATGACCCGGGACCACTACCAGATCATGACGTCGCTGGAGCTGCTCGTCCGCCTCGACGAGACCCTGGGCGACTTCGCCGACCTGCGGCGGGGCACCGACCAGACGTTCCTGCGCGAGGACCAGTGGGCCGAGGTGCTCGCCGGGGCGGGGGCCGAGGCCGCCGTACGGCTGCCCGAGGCCGGGGACCCGATGGCCGAGGTGGGCATCCGCGTGTTCGCGGCCAGGTTCAAGGCCGACCGCACGCCGCTCGACCCGGCCGGGCTGCGCGACCACCTCGCCGAGCGGCTGCCGGACTACATGGTCCCGGCCGCGATCCAGATCGTCGACGCGCTGCCGTACAACTCCAGCGGGAAACTCGACCGGGCGGCACTGGGTCGTCTGCTGCCGAGCGGCGGGCCGGCCGCGCCGGCCGGCGGGGAGGCGCCGCGCACCGACCTGGAACGGCGGGTCGCCGCGATCTGGGCGGACGTGCTCGGCGTCGAGCAGGTGGCCCGCGACCACGACTTCTTCGCGCTGGGCGGCGACTCGCTGCAGGCGGCCAAGCTGAGCGCCCGCATCGTCGACGAGGTCCCGGAGGCGGCGGGCGTGTTCTTCGACGAGCTGCTGCGGCAGGTGCTCGAACACCCGTCGGTCGGGGCGCTCGCCGCTCACCTGGCCGGGCAGGCGGACGCCGACGCGCCGGCCTTCGGCGTGCCCGGCGGGCCGCCCGCCGACGACGGGCCCGAGGCCGCGCTGGTGCCGCTCGGCGGCAGCGGCCCGGCCCGCTACCTGCTCGCACACGACGCGTCCGGCAGCCTTCTCGGGCACCCCAGGCTGCTGCGGGCCCTGCGGGAACGCGGCGCCGTGCTGGGCGTCTCCGGCGAGGCAGCGGCCGGCCGCGGCGACCTGCCCGCGCCGACGCTGCGCGAGCTGGTGGTCGCCGAGACGGTCGCCGAGGTGCCACGCGACGACGCCTACCACGTCGTGGGGTACGGCAGCGGCGGCCCGCTCGCCCTCGAGCTCGCCCGTCAGCTCACCGAGAGCGGGATCGAGGTGACGGCGCTCACCGTCGTCGATCCGCCGGCCGGTGACGAGCCCGCCTCCGTCTACGCGGGGGACGTCGCGCTGATCCTGGCCCCGGACACGCCGGACGACTCCGCCGCCGTGCGCTGGTGGCGCGACGCCTGCCTGGGCGAGTGCGCCGTACGCCGCGCCGCCGACGAGGCCGCCGAGATCGGGCGGGCGCTGGACGGCGAGACCGGCCGATGACGGCGGGCCCGGGTGCTCCCCCCGCGCCGGGAGGAACCGAAGCGGAGATCGGCATAGTCGGCTCCTACGGAGACGTCGGCGCCGCGGCGGCGGCCTGGCTGCGCGACGCCGGCGCCGGACGGCTGCGCCTCGGCGGGCGGGACGCCGCACGCGCCGAGTCACAGGCCAAGGAGCTCGGCGGCGCGCGGGCGCTGCGGGTGGACGCGGCCGACCCCGCCGCCCTGGCCCGGTTCTGCGCCGGGTGCGACATCGTCGTCAACTGCGCCGGCCCGGCCCGGGTGATCGGGACGAGGGTGGCGGCGGCCGCGCACGCGGCCGGGGCGGCCTACGTCGACGCGGCTGGCGACGACCCGCTGCACGCGGCGCTCGGCGCCCTGTCCTGGAGCCGCCCGGCCGTTGTGTCGGCGGGGATGATGCCGGGGCTCAGCGGCCTGCTGCCCAGGCTGCTCGCCGACCCGCTCGTCCCGGGAAGCGGAGGGCGGACGCTCGAGGCGTACGTCGGCGGCCGCGACACCTTCACCGTCGCCGCCGCGCTCGACTATCTGGGCGCGTCCGGCGCGGGGTACGGCGCGGCCAGGGCGGCCTGGCGTGACGGACGCCGGGTCGCCGGCGCGCTCGGCACCCGCACCGGCGTCCGGCTGCCCCGGTTTCCCGATCGGGTCACGGCCGTGCCGTACCTGAGCACCGAGACCGAGCGGCTGGCCGCGCGGCTGGAACTGGACCGGGTGGACTGGTGGTCGGCCTTCCCCGGCGAGCACGTGGTCGCGGCGCTGTCGAGGGGCGCAGCCGGGGACGAGGCGGCGCTGCGCGCCGCCGCCGACGGGCTGCGCGCGGCGGCCGAGCTCGACTGCTTCGGGCACGACCGCTATCAGCTCATGGTCTTCGGCCTCTCGGACGGAGCGCGCACCAGGACGCTCGCCCTGCGGGCCGTCGGCGCGGGCGCGCTCAGCGGCACCACCGCCGGGCTGGCCGCGCTGGCCGTCGCCGGCGGCCTGGTGGGTCCGGGCGTGCATCACCTGGCCGACGTGCTCGATCCGCGCTGGGCGGTGGACCTGCTGCGCGGCAGCCGGGCGGTCACCGCGCTCGAGGTGTTCGACGGCGATCCGGACGAGGCGGACGAGGAGGGCACCATTTGAACGGGCAGACGGATGGGTCGGAAGAGGGTCCGCTCAGGGTTCCGCGGCCCCGTGTGCTGGTCGCGGGCACCAAGTTCGGCCAGGTCTACCTGCAGGCGTTCCGCCGGCCCGGCTTCCCCTTCGAACTCGCCGGGATCCTGGCCAGGGGAAGCGAGCGGTCGCTGGCCTGCGCCGAGCACTACGGCGTGCCGCTCTACACCGACCCCGGCCAGGTGCCCGGAGACGTCAGGCTGGCGTGCGTGGTCATCCGCGGCGGGCTGCTCGGCGGTCCCGGCGCAGAGGTGGCCCAGGCGCTCATGGAACGCGGCGTCCACGTGCTGCAGGAGCACCCGCTGCACCACGACGAGCTGGCGGCGTGCCTGCGCACGGCGAAGCGCGCCGGGGTCGTCTACCACCTCAACTCCTTCTACGTGAACGTCGCCCCCGTGCGGCGCTTCCTGGCCGCCGCGGCCGAACTGCTGGCCCGGCGACCGGCCCGCTACGTCGACGCCGCCTGCGGCTTCCAGGTCGCCTACGCGCTGCTCGACATCCTCGGCCGGTCGCTCGGCGGCGTACGGCCCTGGGCGTTCACGCCGCCGGCGCCTCGTGACGCGGCGGCGGCCCGGCTGACCACGCTGGACGTCCCGTTCCGCGGCCTCGACGGCGTGCTCGCGGGCGTGCCGCTGACGCTGCGCGTGCAGAACCAGCTGGACCCGGCCGATCCGGACAACCACGCCCATCTCCTGCACCGGATCACGATCGGCACGGAGGCGGGCAACCTCACCCTGGTCGGCACGCACGGACCCGTCGTGTGGAGCCCGCGGCCGGACTTCCCGCGCGAGGTCCAGGACGCCGCCACCGGCACCGTCCACTTCGCGGAGGGCCCGCCGGGCGGCGCGGACTCCGGCGCGGCCGGTGACCACCTGGACGTGCCCAGTGCCGTACCGCTGGGCCCGGCCGAGGCGCCGAGCTACCGGCGGATCTTCGACACGGTGTGGCCGGAGGGGATCGAGCACGCCCTCCGGCGGCTGCACGCGGCCGCGTCGGCCGGCACGTCACCCGCGCGGGAGGGGCAGTACCACCTCACCCTGTGCCGGCTCTGGCAGGACATCACCGCGCTGCTCGGCCCGCCAGAACTGGTGCGCGGCGAGGAACCGCGGATGCTCGGGCCCGACGCGGTCAAGGCACTGGCGACGGCGGCCGAGGGGGCGTCATGAAGATCGAGATGGGCCCGGCGACCGGCCACGACTGGCTGCGCGGCTATCTGCCCCGGCCCCTCGCCGCAGCACGGCTGATCTGCTTCCCGCACGCGGGGGGCAGCGCCGCCTTCTACCGGCCGTGGGCGCCCCTCCTGCCCGGCCACGTCGAGCTGCTCGCCGTCCAGTATCCCGGGCGCATGGACCGCGCCTCCGAGCCGCTGGTCCGGCGGATGACCGAGATGGCCGACCGTGCCGCGCTCGCCGTGGCCCCGCTGGCCCGGCGGGGGCCGGTCGTGCTGTTCGGCCACAGCCTGGGCGCCTCGGTGGCGCACGAGGTCGCCCGCCGCCTGACCGCACGCGGGACGGCACCGGCCGCGCTCGTGGTCTCGGGACGGCCGGCCCCGCACCGGCTGCGCGCCACCACCGTGCACCTCGCCGACGACGACACGCTGTGGGCGGAGACCGGCAGGCTCGGCGGCACCCACGAGGACGTGCTCGGCAGCGCCCTGCTGCGGCAACTGTCGCTGCCCACGCTGCGCGCCGACTACGAGGTCGCCGAGACCCATCTGCCCGGCCCGGCCGCACCGCTGCCGGTGCCGGTGCTCGCCTTCTACGGCGACCGCGACCCGGAGGTCACCGAGGACGAGGCGCGGGGCTGGTCGGCCTGGACGTCGTCCGAATTCACGCTGACCGCCTTCCCCGGCGACCACTTCTATCTCGTCTCCGAGCAGGCCTCGGTGCTGAAGGCGATCACGGCGGGCGTGGCCGCGCTCGCCTACCGCGAAGGGGGAGGGCCGTGAGCTTCGCCTACCACCGCGCCGAGTCGCTGGCCGAGGCGCTCGCCGTGCTGGCCGAGCACCCCGGGCGGGTCACGCCGCTGGCGGGCGGCCAGTCGCTGCTGCCCGACCTGCGTGCCGGACGGACCCGCGCCGAGGTCCTGCTCGACATCGGCCGGGTGCCCGAGCTGTCGTTCGTCGAGGACCGCGGCGACCACATCGCGATCGGGGCCGCCACCCGTCACCACGAACTGGCCGCGAGCGGCCTGCTGGCCGCCCGGCTGCCCGCCCTGCGTGCGGCGGCGGCCGCGATCGGCGACCCGCAGGTGCGCCACATGGGCACGATCGGCGGATCGCTCGCGTACGCCGACCCGGCGGCCGACCTCGCCGTCGCCGCGCTCGCGCTGGACGCGCGCGTCGTGCTCGACGGGCCGGGGGGCCGCCGCGTGCTGCCCTTCGAGGGGTTCGCCCGCGCGCGGGGGAGCACCGTGATCGCCCCCGGTGAACTGCTGGTCGAGGTACGCGTCCCGGCGCCGGCCGTACCCGCCGCCTGGAGCTACCGGAAGTTCAGCCGCGACGCGCTGGAGTGGGCGGTCGTCGCGGTGCTGGCGGTCGCCGGGGAGACGACGCGGGTGGCGCTGTCCGGGATGGGCCCGACGGTCGTACGGGCCGGGGAGACCGAGGCCGCGCTCGCGCGGGGCGATGGGGCCGAGGCGTCCGCCGCGCTGGCCGACGCCGGCACCGCCCCGCCCGACGACGTACGGGCGAGCGGCGGCTACCGCCGGCATCTGGCCCGGGTGCTGACGCGCCGGGCGCTCGAGGAGATCGGCGTGGAGACAGCGGGGAGGGGAGTGGCGCCATGAGCGAGCCGCCCGGACGGACCAGGCTCACGGTCACGCTGACGGTGAACGGGTCACGGCAGGTCGCCGACGTCGAGGCGGGCACGACCCTGCTCGGTCACCTGCGCGACGGGCTCGGGCTGACCGCCGCCAACCACGGATGCGACACCACCTCGTGCGGGGCGTGCACGGTGCTGCTCGACGGCAGGTCGGTCAAGTCGTGCACGGTGCTGGCGGCCCAGGCGGACGGCCGCGAGGTGGTGACCGCCGAGGGCCTGGCCGCCGACGACCGGCCGCATCCCGTCCAGGAGTCCTTCCGTGAGCACCACGCGCTGCAGTGCGGCTACTGCACGCCGGGCATGGTGCTGGCCGCGGTGTCCCTGCTGCGGGAGCAGCCGGACGCGGGCGAGCGCGAGGTGCGCTGCGGGCTGCGCGGAAACCTCTGCAGGTGCACCGGCTACCACAACATCATCCGTGCCGTTCTGGCAGTCGCCGCCCGCGGCGGGCCGGACTCGGCGGTGAAGGGAGATCGCGATGCCGACGGGCTACGTGCTGGGAGTGAACATCGGCTTTCATGACTCCTCGGCCGCGCTGCTGCGGGACGGGGCGTTGCGGGTGCTGATCGAGCAGGAACGGCTGAGCCGGCGCAAGCACGCGGTGGGCCAGCCCCCGGCAGAGGCGGTCGCCGCCTGTCTGGCCGCCGAAGGCATCGGCCCGGCCGACCTGGACGCCGTGGCCATCGGATGGGACTTCCGCGTCCTCCCGCTCGGCCGCAACCGGCGGTTCACCGACGAGGGACTGCGGGCCATGCTGTTCCCCGGGGCCGACGACCTGGTCATGCCGCCGGTGCGCTGGGTCAAGCACCACATCGCGCACGCCGCGAGCGCCTATTACAGCGCGGGGGTCCGCGACGCCGCCGTGCTGGTCATCGACGGAGCGGGGGAGACCCAGGCGACCTCGGTCGGCAGCGCGCTCGACGGCGACATAGAGATCCTGCGCGAGTGGCCGGTCACCCAGTCGCTCGGCTTCTTCTACAACGCGGCGGCCGAGTGGGCCGGCCTCGGCTACTGGGGCACCGGCAAGCTCATGGGCCTGGCGGCGTACGGCCGTGCCGGGCAGGACATGCCGCTGCGCGCCGTATCGGGCGGCTACGAGATCAGGCACGACGAGCAGGCCGGGAAGGCCGGCGTGCGCAGGTCGGCCGCCGGGCCGCTGCTCGCCTACTACCCGGTCGTCGCCGAAGGGGTGAATCCGGCCTTCGCCCGTCATTTCCCCTTCGTCCCCCGCACCGGTGAGGAGCCCATCGCGTACGCGGACTTCGCCGCGTCGGTGCAGGAGGCGCTGGAGGATGCCGTGCTGGAGCTGGCCGCCGAGGCGCGCCGCCGTACGGACGTGCCGGTGCTCACGCTCTCCGGCGGGGTCGCGATGAACTGCACGATGGTCGGACGGCTGGTGCGCAGCGGCCTCTTCGACACGGTCTACGTGCCGCCGGTGCCGACCGACGCGGGGGTGTCGCTGGGCGCGGCGCTCGTCGTCGCAGCCGAGGCGGAGAACTTCAGCCCGACCGTGATCGACCACGCGTACTGGTCGCTGGACATCGATCCGGCCGGCGCGGCGGCCTCGGTCTCCGAGGCGGGGCTCGTCGCCCGGCGCCTCGATCGCGACGCCCTGGCGCGGGCGGCGGCCCGCAGCCTCGCCGAAGGCAAGGTCGTGGCCTGGGCTCGCGGGCGGGGCGAGATCGGCCAGCGCGCGCTCGGCACGCGCAGCATCCTCGCCGACCCGCGCGACCGCAAGAGCCTGGAACGGCTCAACGTGATCAAGGGGCGGGAGATGTGGCGGCCGGTCGCGCCGAGCATCCTCGCCGAGCACGTCGAGAGCCTGATCGAGGGGCCGGTCGGCCCGCCGTCGCGTTTCATGCTGGCCGCCGCGCGGGTCCGCGCCGACGCCCGGCTCACCGTGCCCGCCGTGACCCACGTGGACGGCTCGGCCCGGCCGCAGACCGTGCACCGGGAGACCAACCCCGACTACTGGTCGCTGATCGACGCGTTCCGCGAGATCACGGGGGTGCCCGCGGTGGTGAACACGTCGTTCAACCTCGCGGGCGAGCCGATCGTCGCCTCCGCGGCGGACGCGGTCTCGACGTTCGTCCGCGGCAAGGAGCTGGACCTGCTCGTCCTGGGGGACACCCTGGTCGCCCGGAGCGAGGACGACCTCCCCACCCCGTGATCTTGCGAATGCTCGCACACAGGTGCCGCGAGCAGGCGCTTTTCCTTCCGTGATCTTGCAGTTTCTCGCAGACCTGGCCGTTGAGCAGCGAGAACGTCGTTCGTGATCTTGTATTCTGTGTCCAAATGCAAGATCACGAAACATGTAGGAGCAGGTCGGAGGGCTTGTCTGCGAGAATTCGCAAGATCATGCGATGGGTACGCGCAGGTCAGGAGGGTGATCTGCGAGAATTCGCAAGATCACGGGCAAGGGGGGTGGGGAGGAAGGGGTGGCGGGCGCCGGCCCGGCGTGCGGCCCGCCACTGCTCGCGCAGCCGCCCCGCGAAGAAGTCGCGGTTGACCCAGTAGAGCTCCAGCCAGATGTCGTCCGGATCGCGCAGCCAGATCTGCGATCCCGCCTCGTGCGCCGAGGTGGTGATGCCGGAGTGGCCGACGCCGACCGCGTCGAGGTGGTCGGCCCACAGGTCGAGGTCGGCGCGCTCCGGCACGTGGTAGGCGAAGTGGTGCAGCCCGATCCGGCGTTCGTCGAAGGTCCCGCCCGCCGCGCCCTCCTCCGGTCGGCCGAGCACGACCGAGGCGAAGGACGCCGGGTGCACCAGGGTGCGGAAACGGAATCCCGACCCGGGCGGCGTGACGTCGTTGACCTGCACCATCTCGAACACCCTGCCGTACCACTCGGCGCTGATGTCGAGGTCGGTGACGGTCAGGTTGATGTGGGTGGCGCCGTCAAGGCGTGGCATGGCTGCTCCTCCGTGCTGTGCCGGCCGTGGGGCCCGACTCGGTTCTGGTCTCTCGTTTCCGGTCCGCGGCTTCCCGCCCGTGGTCTCCCGCCCGTGGTCTCCCGCCCGTGGTCTCCGGCCCGTGGTCTCCGGTTCGTGGTCTTCGCGCGCCAGGGCGGACGGGGCCGTGTTCAGGCGGCGGTCGCCTCGATGACCGACATGGTCGGGGTCTCGGTCACGCGGGTCATCCGCAGACCGGCGCCGGCGAACAGTGCCTCGAACTCCTCGGGCGTACGGGTGTGCCCGCCGAACAGCGCCAGCGCCTTGACGTCCATGATCTTCCCCACGTCGTAGCCGTCGCCCGGGTGGCGCACGGACTCGACGACGAGCACCCGGCTGTCGTCGCGCATGGCCGTACGCACATTGCGCAGGATCAGCGAGGCACGCTCGTCGTCCCAGTCGTGCAGGATCGTCTTGAGCAGGTAGCCGTCGCCCAGCGGCGGCACCGACGTGAAGAAGTCGCCGCCGACGACCTCGCACCTGTCGTCCAACCCGGCGTCGGCCAGCACCCGGGCGGCCTCGGCCGCGACGTGGGGCAGGTCGAGCAGCACCCCACGGGTGCCCGGCAGCCTGCCGAGGACTCCGGCGAGGAACGTGCCGTGGCCGCCGCCCACGTCGACGAGCGTGCCGATGCCCGACCAGTCGACGGCGGGCACGAGGGTCCGCAGCACGAGCGGGTTCACGCTCTCGGCCGACCGCTCGAAACGGAGGCACTCGTAGGGGTGGTCGGCCATCCACTCGTAGTAGCGGGTGCCGTGCAGCTCGTCGAACGACGTGCGTCCGGTCCTGATGCCGTCCGACAGCCGCGCCCAGGAGTGGATGTCGGGCGGCATGAGCGGGAAGCACTCCCGCACCGAGAACGGATGGTCGGAGCGCAGCGGCTCGGCCAGCGGGGTGAGACCGAAGGTCCCGGGGGCGGTCTCGGTGAAGATGCCGCGGCCCGCGAGCGCCCGCAGCACACGGTGGAGGGACGGGGCGTGCGCGCCGGTCGCCTCGGCCAGCTGCTCGACCGTGCGCGGGCCCTCGGTCAGCTCGTCGGCCACCGCCAGATCGCAGACGACCCTGATCGCGAACGGCACGATGTAGTCAGCGAGCTCGGTGAGCTGGACGACCGACGTGATGTCGATGCGGGGCCGTACCGGCATGCTGGTTTCCTCTCCCGAAGACACGACACTGGTAACAAGATACGAGAATGTTGGTCCGGAAGGTATCTTCGGCGACGGTCCGTATGTAGCGTTTGTGTCATGCACCTGAACGTATTCACGCAGTGCTCTCCCTCGCCGCAGTTCAAGGGGTTCTGGCGGCATCCGGCCGACCGCACGGCCACGGGGTACCGCTCGCTGGAGTACTGGACGGAGCTGGCCGGGCGTCTCGAGCGCGCCTGCGTGGACGCGCTCTTCTTCGCCGACATCCACGGCGTCTACGACAACTACCGGGGTTCGTGGGGGCCGGCCGTACGGCACGCGGTGCAGATCCCGTCCATCGATCCCGTGCTGGTCATCCCGGCGGCCGCGGCGGCGACCAGGTCGCTCGGGTTCGCCGTGACGTACTCCACCACCTATCACGCGCCGTACGAGTGCGCCCGGCTGTTCAGCTCGCTCGACCACCTCACCGGCGGCCGGATCGCGTGGAACATCGTCACCTCGTATCTGCGTTCCGCCACAGCCAACGGACTGGGCGACTATCTCGACCACGACAGGCGATACGACCGGGCCGACGAGTACGTCGCGGTGGCGCGGGCGCTGTGGGAGCGCAGCTGGGAGGACGACGCGGTCGTCAGGGACGCCGCCGCCGACGTGTTCGCCGACCCGGCGAAGGTGCACGAGATCGACCACAAGGGCGACTGGTTCGAGGTGCGCGGGCCGCACCAGTGCGAGCCGTCGCCGCAGCGCACGCCCGTGCTCTACCAGGCGGGGTCGTCGCCGCGCGGGCTCGCCTTCGCGGCGCGGCACGCCGAGGTCGTCTTCCTCACCCTCTCCGACCCCGAGAACGGGGCGGAACAGGTCTCCCGGCTGCGCGGCCTGGCCGCGGAGGCCGGCCGCGACCCCCGCTCGGTCAAGGCCCTGCAGGGGACGATGGTGATGGTGGCCGAGACCCGCGAGGAGGCCAGGCGCCGCGCGGAGGAGTACGTCACGCTGTGGAGCGGAGAGGGACAGCTGGCCAAGTGGTGCGGCTGGATGGACGTCGACCTGGCGGCCTACCCCGACGAGACGCCGGTCTCCGAGGTGGCCGGGCAGGGCAGCCAGAGCTTCGTCGGCTTCCTCAAGCGGCTCGGCCCGGGCCGCGAGTGGACGGTGGGCGACGTGCGCTACCTGGTGGCGACCCCGCGGCGGCCGCGCCGGAGCAGCCCGGTCACCCTCTTCGGCACGGTTACGGAGGTCGCCGACCGGATCGAGGAGTGGCTGACCGTTGCGGACGTCGACGGATTCAACCTCATCCCGTGCCCGACCAGCCAGGGCATCGACGACATCTGCGACCTCCTCATCCCGGAGCTGCAGCGGCGCGGCCTGTTCCGCACCGCCTACGACCCGGCGGAGCAGACCCTGCGGGAGCGCTACTTCGGCGCCGGCGTGACCGGGGTGCAGGCGGTCCCCACGCCCTGAGCCCCGAGCCCGTCCGGACCCGTCCAGCGGGGCGGTCACGTGGTCGTCGGCCGGGTGGCAGGGAACGGAGCGCGGGACGGCAGGGAGCGGAGCGCGGGACGGCAGGGAGCGGAGCGGGAGGGAGCGAGGACCGCACGCCGGGCCCCGCTCGGCGGGGCCTGGCAGCGGACCGGAGCTTCCTCCCGGCGCAGCGACCGGAACCGATAAGGGACTTCCTCAAGGTGTCGTTACTCGACCGATGTTCTGGAGGATCTCAGAAGCCGGCCGGGTCGACCTTCTCACCGACGAGCAGGGCGCCGACCGTGGCGTAGAAGTCGCGGCCGTTGACGAAGTGCTGGGTGGCCGTGTGGATGTCCCGCAGTCGGCGCTGCAGCGGGGAGGTCTGGTAGACGGCGGCCCCTCCGGCCAGCTCGTGTGCGGTCCGTACGGCCCGGGCCGCGAGGTCGGTCACCTTGGCGGCCGTCGCGCGCAGGCACGCCCGGCCCAGCGGCTCGGCCACCCGCCCGGCCGTCGCGGTCTCCCACGCCGCGCCCGCCTCCTCGTGCAGCAGCGCCCGGGCGGCGCGTACGGTGAGCCATGCCTCGCCGAGCCGGTCCTGGAACACCGGAGAGGAGGCCATCGAGCCCCGGCTGAACGAGCGCCGCCGCCCGCCCGCCGCCAGCTCGGCGATCTCGTCGAGCGCGCCCTGGGCGATGCCCAGATCGACGGCGGCGATGAGCAGCCCCGCCTGTGCGATCGAGAAGACGGCCTGCCGTACGCCCGGTGTGTCGCCCTGCAGGCTGAACCCGCGCCTGCCCGGGCAGAAGGCGCCGCTGACGCGGACGTCGTGGCTGGCGGTGCCGCGCAGCCCCACGACGTCCCAGGTGTCGAGGATCTCCAGCTCGGCGGCGGGGAACAGCGCCATCCTGGTGAGCGGCACGCCGCCCGGCCCGACCTGGGGCGTGCGCCCCTCGACCACCATGCAGTTGAGATAGACCCACTCGGCGTGGGTGCATCCGGTCACGAACGGCCACTGTCCGGTGACCCGCCAGCCGTCTCCGTCGGCGGCGGCCCTGCCCTTGGGCGCCACCGCGCCGGCGCCCGCGACGTCCGGGCCGCCGGCGTAGATCTCCTTCTGCGCCTGCTCGGGAAAGCAGGCGAACAGCAGATGCGCGAGCCCGATCTGGCCGATCAGCCAACCGGTCGAGCCGTCGGCACGGGAGATCTCCTCGATCACCCGGAGCGCGTCGGCCAGCGGCAGCGCGTCGCCGCCGTGGTGGGCGGGCACCAGCATGCGCAGGCAGCCCGCCTCGGCGAGCAGACCGACGACGTCGGCGGGCACCTGCCGGCCCTGCTCGATCTCCGCCGCGCGCTCACGGATGAGCGGTGCGACCTCGGCGACGTTGGACAGGGTTTCGCTCACCGGGCGCCTCCACCGGGCCGACGAGACCGCGGAGGTCTCGTATCTTGATTTGCCGCTGGTATTTTCTCAGCATATTAGATAAATCTTGCTTGTTGTATTCTGTCGCTGACCCTGAGGGGGCGGGACATGCCGACCGAGACGGACGCACACGAGACGCTGCTCGGGTGGATCGCGGCACCGGACGCCCGGCGCGGCATCCGCTTCGCCCGCGACGACCACTGGGAGTTCTGGTCCTACGAGCGTCTGGCCGGGCTGGCCGAGCGCGTCGCCGCCGGGTTGCGCGCCCACGGTGTGCGCCGGGGCGACGTGGTGTCCGTCGTCCAGCCGGCCGGGCCGCACTTCGTGGCCACCCTGTTCGGCGCGCTGCTGGCCGGGGCGGCGGCCTCGCCCGTCGCCCCTCCGCTGGCGTTCACCGACCGCGACGTCTACCGCGGCCACGTCGCGGGGCTGATCGGCACCGCCGCCCCCGCGCTGGTCGTCGCCGAGGCCCACCTCGTCCCGCGGATATCGGAGATCGCCGCGACGGCGGGCGCCGTACGGGTGGTGGCGACGGAGGAGGTGATCGCGGCCGGTGACGGGCCGGTGCGGGCCGACCCGGGAGAGGTGGCCCTGCTCCAGTTCACCTCCGGATCGAGCGGCCACGCGCGTGGGGTCGCCGTGCCCTACCACGCGCTGGCCGCCAACGTGGCGGCGATCCGCGCGTGGCTGCGCATGACCCCCGGCGACGCCACCGCGTCGTGGCTGCCCGTCCACCACGACATGGGGCTGATCGGCTGTCTGATCACACCGGTCGTGGGCGGCGGCGATCTGTGGCAGCTCCCGCCCGAGGAGTTCGTCCGCGACCCCATCCGCTTCCTGCGCTGTTTCGACGCCGGAACCGGTGACCTCGGCGAACCCCATGCCGTGCTGACCTCGATGCCGAGCTTCGGGCTGGGCTACATCGTGCGCAGGGCGAGGCCGGCCGCGCTGGCGGGCCTCGACCTGTCCGCGCTGCGCGCCGTGATCGTCGGGGCGGAGCGCGTCGACCCCCAGGTGCTCGAGCGCTTCTGCGCGCTGCTCGAGCCGTACGGCTTCGACCACCGCGCCATCCTCCCGGCGTACGGCCTGGCCGAGGCGACCCTGGCCGTGACCGGGCTGCCGCTGGGGGAGGGCTGGAGCATGCTGCGGGTGCGGCCGTCCAGCCTCAACCTCGGCGCCGCGATCGCCGACGCCGACGCCGACGCCGACGCCGACGACGCCGATCCGCGTGGCGCGGCCGACCCCGGCGGAGCGCAGCCGGTCGTCGGGTGCGGCAGACCGCTCGACGGCGTACAGGTGAGCGTGGTGGACGAGGACGGCGCGCCGCTGCCCGACGGCGTGGTCGGCGAGATCGTCGTGCGCGGCGAGTCGGTGACGCCGGGATATGTGGCGGGGTGCGCCGCCGGGTCGGGCTCGCTCACCTCGATCGAGGACGGCGTGCTGCGCACCGGCGACGTCGGATTCCGGCACGACGGCCAGCTCTACGTCCTCGGCCGGCTGGGCGACAGCCTCAAGCTGCGCGGCCGGGCGCTGTTCGCCGAGGACCTCGAACTGGCCATGAACCACGCCGGCATCCCGGAGCAGCGCATGGCCGCGCTGCTCGGATACAGATCGGGCACCGCCACCGTGGTGGCGATGTTCGAGCAGGCGCAGCAGTCCTGGGTCGAGGCCGCCTCCCGGTTGCTGTCCATGCGCACGGAAGGGGCCGAGGTCGTGCTCGTCAGCGCGCCGCGCGGGGCGATCGCCAGGACCTCCAGTGGCAAGCCCAAGCGTCGCCAGCTGTGGCAGGCGTTCATCGACGAACGCCTGCCGGGAACCGTGATCACAGCTCAAGCAGGAGGCAGAGATGACTGATCAGTCGACCGCCGTCGAGGGCCGCTCAGAGCAGGACGTGCGCGCGTACGTCAGCGAGATCGTCCTTGAGCTCGCGCCCAACCCGGATCAGGCGGAGGCCAGGGCCGGCAGCCGCCTCGTCGAGGACCTCGGCTTCCACTCGCTGGCGCTCCTGGAGCTGGCCTTCACCCTGGAAGACGAGTTCGACCTGCCGCCGATCGACGAGAACACCGCCCGGCAGATCACCACGATCGACGCGGTGGCCGGGCACGTGGTGTCGAACCTGCGCGCCCGCGGCGAACTGGCGGAGTGACTTGACCGCACCGCCGCCCGGCGGCCGGGCCCGGGCCCTGAACGTCCGGCTGTTCATGGCGATGCTGCACACCCAGGAACTGCTGTCGGGTTACCTGGGCGTGCGGCTCGGCCTCTATCAGGCGCTCGCGCAGGCTCCGGCCACGCCGGCCGAACTGGTCGCCCGCGCCGGGGTGTCGCGACGGTACGCCCGGGAGTGGCTGGAGCAGCAGGCCGTCGCCGGGTTCATCGAGGCGGCCGACCCGCCGGCTGCGCCGTCCGGCGGTCCGTCGGCCGACCCGGAGGCGCGCAGCTATCGGCTGCCGCCCGAGCACGCCGAGGTGCTGCTCGCCTCCGACAGCCCGCTGTCCATGGTCTCGCTGACCATGCTGCCGCTGGGTGGGGTCGCCGCCGCGCTGCCGCGGCTGCTCGACGCCTTCAGGACCGGGGCCGGCGTGCCCGACTCGGCGTACGGCGACGACTGGCGCGACGGGCACTCCGGGGCCAACCGGGCGCTGTTCACGCACGCCCTGCCGGGATGGATCCGTACGGCCCTGCCCGAACTGCACGCCCGCCTCCGGGCGGGACCGGCCCGCGTGGCCGACGTCGGCTGCGGCGCGGGCTGGGCGGCCGTCACGCTCGCGAAGACCTACCCGTGGGTCGCCGTCGACGGGTTCGACCTCGACCCGGAGACGGTGGCCGCCGCCACGGCCAACGCGGCCGAGGCCGGGGTGCGGGACCGGGCCGCCTTCCACGTGGCGGACGCGGCGGCCGTGGATCCGGGCGAGGGCTACGACCTGGTGTGCGTGTTCGACACCCTGCACGAGATGAGCAGGCCGGTCGAGGTGCTGCGCGCCTGCGGGAAGCTGCGCGCGCCGGACGGCGTCGTGCTCGTCCTCGACGCCCGGGTGGCGGAACGGTTCACCGCGCCGGGCGACGAGATCGAGCGGTTCCAGTACGCGACGAGCGTGCTGCACTGCCTGCCCGTCAGCCGTACGGACTCGGGGGCGGGCGGCACGGGCACGGTGCTGCGCCCCGATGCGGTCCGATCGCTCGCCCGCGAGGCGGGGTTCGGCGACGTGCGGGAGCTGCCCGTGGGGGACCGCTTCCACCGGCTCTACCGGCTCCTGGACCCGGCCGACGTCCACCCATAGGTCTTCCCGTACGTCCTCCGGCTCTTCGGCTTCGAGCCGGAGGACGTACGGGAGCCGTACGCGACGACGTCGCGGCCGGTCTCAGCGTCTCTGCGCGGGATCCGCCCGGTCGGCGAACCGCCGCCGCAGCGTCACCTTGTCGATCTTGCCGATGCTCGTGCGCGGCAGGGCGTCCACGAACCGCAGCCGGTCCGGCAGTTTGTACTCCGCCAGCCCCCGGGCCTGGACGAAGTCGCGCAGCCCGCCCAGGGTGGGCGGCTCGGCGCCCGCCGCGGCGACGACGACGGCGCAGGTCTTCTCGCCCAGCGCCCGGTCGGGGACGGCGACGACCGCGACGTCCCGCACCGCCGGATGGGCGAGCAGGTGCTCCTCCACCTCCTCGGCCGGCACCTTCTCTCCGCCCCGGTTGACCACGTCCTTGATCCTGCCCTCGACGACCAGCTCGCCCCGCTCGGTGAGGCTGACCAGGTCTCCGGTGCGCAGGTAGCCGTCGGGGGTGAACGCCCGCTCGTTGTACTCCGGCGCGCGGTAGTAGCCGCGCAGCAGACACGGCCCGCGCGCGATCAGCTCGCCCACGGCGCCCGCGGGCACGTCCCGGCCGTCCTCGTCCACGACGCGCATCTCGTCGTCCGGGCACAGCGGCCGCCCCTGGGTGTGCACGGGCGCCTCCGGCGGGTCCTGCGGGCGGGTGAAGCACAGCAGTCCCTCGGCCATGCCGAACCAGTGCGTGAGCGTGGCGCCCAGCTCGGGCCGGACGCGCGCGGCGATCTCCGGCTGTAGCTTCGCCCCGCCCACCTCGATCACCAGGTTGGACAGGTCGACGTCGAACAGGTCGGCCAGGTCGAGCCAGAGCGGCAGGAACGCGGGCATCAGCGTGGTCAGCGTGACCCCCTCCCGGGCGATCAGCGGGAACACCTCGTCCGGGCTGGGACTGCCCGCGAGCACGGCCGTACCACCCGCGCGCAGCGCGCCGAGGACGCCGGGACAGCCGAGCGCGGCGTTGTGCGCGATCGGCAGCGCGGCCAGATAGACCCCGTTCTCGTCGAATCCCATGGCCTCGGCGGTGGCGCGGATCTGGAACGCATAGTCGTCGTGGGTGCGCGGGATCAGCTTGGGCAGGCCGGTCGTGCCCCCGGACAGCAGGAAGAACGCCACCTCGCCCGGATCCGGGGCGGGCAACTCGGCGGGGACGGCCTCGGCCACCTCGTCGAGCGAGCGGAACCCGGCGGGGTCGCCCGCCACGAGCACGTGCCGCAGGCCCGGCGCGTCCCGCCCGATCTCCCTGGCCATCTCGCGGTAGTCGAAACCCTGCACCACGTCGGGGCAGACGTAGGCGACGGCCTCGGTGAGCGAGCAGAGGTAGCCGATCTCGCTGCGCCGATGGGCGGGAAGGGCCAGCACGGGAGGGGCGCCGAGGCGGAACAGCGCGAGGCAGAGCACCACGAACTCGACGGAGTTGGGCAACTGCACCACCACTCGGTCGCCGGCCCGCACGCCGAGCGCGTGCAGTCCCGCGGCGAGCCGGTCCGCCCGCTCGTTCACCTCTGCGTAGGTGTGCCGCCGGCCCCCGGCGACGATCGCGATCCTGCCGGGATCGCTCTTGGCCGTCTCGGCGGTCAGGCCGCCGAGCACCTCGCCCCGCCAGTAGCCGGCGGCGCGATAGCGGGCGGCCGCCTCCTCGGGCCACGGCACGCACCCCTGCAGCATGGTTACCTCCGACCTCTCGCAGGAAAAGAGCCACAGATACTCGATGACAGGACGGACACTCACACGCTAGTGTTTTCTTGGATTCAAAGACAAGATACGAGTATGGTCCGAGGCGAGGACGGGGGTGCGATGACGGTACGGCCGGCTGAGGCAGCCGACGGCGACGCGATCGCCGAGTTGCTCCGGTTGGCCGACTACATCGTGCCGTTCGCGATCCGCACCGCCTGCGACCTCGGCCTGGCCGACCTGCTGACGGACGGCCCGCGCCCGGTGGCCGAGCTCGCCGAGGAGACGGGCACGCATCCGCCGTCGCTGCACCGCCTGCTGCGCGCGCTGGCGAGCACGCGGGTGTTCGCCGAGGTGGCGCCGGGCGTCTTCGGACTCACCCCGCTGGCCGAGCCGCTGCGGTCGGACCATCCGCTGTCGCTGCGGGACGCCTACCCGCTGCTGCCCGCCGACATCAGGGCCCTGGGCCGTACCGGCCACACCCTCAGGACCGGCGAGGCCGCCTTCGACCTGCTGTACGGCCGGGACTACTGGGCCTATCTCGGCGCCAACCCGGAGGAGGGCGCGGCCGTCGACCGGTGGATGGAGAGCCTGAACCGGCTGCATCTGCGCACGGTCCTGTCCGCCTACGACTGGTCGGGTGCGCGCACGGTCGTCGACGTGGGCGGCGGCAACGGAGCGTTCCTGGCCGGTCTGCTGTCCCGCCACCGCGACGCCCGTGGCGTACTGCTCGACCTGCCGCACGTGGTCGCCGCGGCGCCCGCGCTGCTGTCCGAGGCGGGCCTGGCCGGCCGGTGCGAGGTCGTGCCGGGCAGCTTCTTCGACTCGGTGCCCACGGGGGCCGACCTCTACGTGCTCAAGACCGTGCTGCCCGGCTGGCCCGACGAACCGGCCGAGCGGATCCTGCGCAACGTGCGCGCCGCGATGCGCCGGGACAGCAGGCTCGTCCTGCTCGAGGCGATCATCCCGGACGGCGACGGCTTCGACGTGGCGAAGCTGGTGGACGTGCACACCATGGTGCTCACCGGCGGCAGGCACCGGGACAGGCACGAGCTCGGCCGGCTGCTCGCCCGGGCCGGCCTGGAACTGCTGCGGGCGGTCCCGACTCCGACGCTCACGCTCCTGGAGGCGCGCCCGAACGGCACGTGCCCCACCCCTCGACAGGAAGAGAGATGACGGGATGACCGTGAAGACCCGCCCGCGCATTGACATCCAGTCCGTCTTCCGGCTGACCGAGCTGGCCGACTACATCGTCCCGTTCACCATCCGCGCCATCTGCGACCTCGGTGTGGCCGACCACCTCACCGAGGGGCCGCGCCCGGTCGAGGAGCTGGCCGAGGCGACCGGCTCCCACGCGCCGTCGCTGCACCGTGCGCTGCGGGCGCTGGCCGCCAAGGGCATCTTCACCGAGGTGACGCACGGCGTCTTCGACCTCACCCCGCTCGCCCAGCCGCTGCGCTCCGACCATCCCGTGTCGCTGCGCGCCGCCTATCCCCTCCTGGTGCCCGACATCGAGGCGTGGGCGGCCTTCGACCACAGCGTCCGTACCGGCAAGGCGGCCTTCGACCAGGTGTACGGCCAGGGCTACTGGGAGTACATGGAGCAGCACCCCGAGGACAGCGCGAGGTTCGACGCGTCCCAGCAGGCCGCCACCCGGCTGGAGCTGCGGACCGCGCTGCCCGCCTACGAATGGGGGTCCATGCGGACGCTGGTCGACGTCGGCGGCGGCAACGGCGCCTTCCTCGGCGGCATCCTCGCCCGTTTCCCCGATCTGCACGGCACCGTCTTCGACCTGCCGCACGTGGTCGCCGGCGCCCATGAGCGGCTGGCGGAGTACGGCGTGGCCGACCGGTGCGAGGTGCGCGGCGGCAGCTTCCTGGAGGAGGTCCCCGCCGGGGCCGACGGCTACATGCTGAAGCGGATCCTGTACGGCTGGGACGACGAGCAGGCGCTCGTCCTGCTCCGCACGGTGCGCAGGGCGATGCGCGAGGACAGCAGGCTGCTCATCCTCGAACCGGTCGTACGGCCCGGCAACGAGTTCGACGTCGGCAAGCTGTACGACCTGCTGCTGCTGTGCATGGTGGGCGGCGGCGCCCGGTCGCAGGAGCGGATCGAGGAGATGCTGGCACAGGCCGGCCTGCGGCTGGAGCGGACCGTGCCCACCATGATGTTCCCGATTCTGGAGATCCGTCCCGTCTGAGCGGCGGCGGCCCGTAGGAGGTCTGCGAGATGCGTGTGATCACGAACCGGGCGCTGTGCGAGGGGCACTCGGTCTGCGAGAGCCTGGTGCCCGAGGTGTTCGAGGTGGGCGAGGACGACCGCGTCCACCTGCTGACCGAGCAGGTCGAGGGGGCGGTGGCCGACCGGGTGCGCACCGCCGTCGGACGCTGCCCCAAGCAGGCCCTGTCGGTCGCCTCCGACTGACCACCCCCCGCTCTCCCCTCGAACGACCGGGTGATCCCCGAGTCGGCCAGGGCCGCCGATAGGTGAAGGTCAGACCGGGATCGCCCGCGTGTGGGTCGTCAGCCGCCCGTCCTCCCAGACATGCAGCGAGACCGCCGGTCTCCTGGAAGAGTTCGCCGTGGACGAGCCGATCCGCCTGCCCGCAGCGGTCGGGACAGCGATCAACGGTATTCCGGCGAACCCGGCGGGAGCGTCTGCCCGATCAGGTCGCGGACGGAGAACGTCTAGAACTCCTGTCAGGTAACCGATGTCCGGGGGCAGGGAGCGAGGACCGCACGCGAAACCCGCGGCCGGCGGGTTTCGCAGCGGACCGGAGCTTCCTCCCGGCGCATCCCGGGCCCCGCGGAAATTCCGAGCCTGCGAGGAATTTTCGTGGGTGGAGGGACCGAAGCCGCCGGACACCGGTGACATTACGTGACCGATGCTCTATGGGGTGGGGGTGGCGTTCTGGAGCGCCTGCCAGACGCGTTCGGGAGTCGCGGGCATGTCGATGTGGGTGACGCCCAGGTGGGAGAGCGCGTCCACCACGGCGTTCTGCACCGCGGGCGGCACGCCGACGGCCCCGGACTCGCCGATCCCCTTCACGCCGAGGGCGTTGCCCGGCGCGGGGGTCTGCATGGCCAGCGTCTCGAAGAACGGGAGCTCCGCCGCCGAGACGAAGGCGTAGTGGTGCAGGTCGGGGTGGAGCGGTGTGCCGTCGGGGCCGAATCCCGCCTCCTCGAACAGGGCCTGTCCGATGCCCTGGGCGAGGCCGCCGTGCACCTGGCCCTCGGCGAGGAGCGGGTTGAGCAGCACGCCGGCGTCGTCGACGGCGACCAGCCTGACCAGGCGGGTCCTCCCGGTCTCGACGTCGACCTCGACCACCGCCAGATGCGCGCCGGACGAGCAGGTCCCGCCGCCGGGCCGATAGACGGCCGAGCCGCGGATCGGCCCGTCCGTCGCCAGCTCCGCCCAGCTCAGCTCCTCCCGGCCCGGCTCGGCCCCGTCCTGCCCCGGCGTGAGGAAGCGCCCGCCGTCGAAGGCGACCAGCTCGGCGTCGACGCCGAGACGCTTTCCCGCGCGCATGCGGGCCTCCTCCACCAGCGCGAGCGCGGCCTGGTGTACGGCGAGGCCGCCCGTCTGCAGCGAGCGCGAGCCGCCGGTGCCGCCGCCTTCCGGCAGCGCGTCCGTGTCGCCCTGCCGCACCTCCACCTGGCCGGGCTCGACACCGAGCGCCTCGGCGGCGAGCACGGCCCATGCGGTCGGATGCCCCTGGCCGTGGCCGCAGGTCCCGACGGTCGCCACGAAACGGCCGTCCACCCCGAGCGTCACCTCGGCGTGCTCGGGCCGCATGTCGGCGCCGGTCAACTCGGCGAACACCGACAGGCCCAGACCGAGCTGCAGCGTGTCGCCCCGCTCTCGCCTGCGGAGCTGCTCGGCCCGCAGGGCGGGGTAGCCTGCCGCGGTGAGCAGCCGCTCCAGCGCCGCGTGGTGGTCGCCGCTGTCGTAGGTGGCCCGGGTGAGCGTGGTCCAGGGGAACCGGTCGCGGGGGATGAGGTTGCGGCGCCGCACCTCGGCCGGGTCCATGCCGATCTCGGCGGCGAAGCGGTCCACCATCCGCTCCAGCGCCGCCACCGCCTCCGGCTGACCGGCGCCGCGGTAGGAGCCGACCGGCGCGGTCGTGGTGACCACGCTGGAGGAGGTGAACCGCGCCTTCGGGATGACGTACGGACCCGTCAGCATCGTCCTGGTCCAGAACGGCAGCACGGCCCCGATGCGCGGATAGGCCCCGGCGTCCTGGACGACCGACAGCCGGTAGGCCAGGATGCGGCCGTCGCGGGTGCCGCCCAGCTCGGCCTCCTGCACCTGGCCCCGGCCGTGTCCGCCCACGGTCAGGTTCTCCGTACGGCTCTCGCGCCAGCGCACCGGCCGGTCCAGCCGCCGGGCGGCCCAGCAGACCAGCACGTCCTCGGTCGCGGGGAAGGCCTTGGAGCCGAACGCCCCGCCCACATCGGGGGTGACGACCCGCACGGCGGAGGGTTCGACGCCGAGGGCGGCGGCGAGGGCGTCCCGCCACAGATGCGGGGCCTGCCCGCCGGCCTGGTAGACGAGCCGCCCGTCCTCCCATCGGGCGATGCCGCCGCGGGTCTCCAGTGGGCAGGCGGCGACCCGCTGGTTGACCATGCGCTGGCGCACCACGATCTCGCAGCCGGAGAAGATGTCGGCGCGGCCGGGCGGGCGGGCGAAGGCCAGCTTGAGCGCGGTGTTGGTGCCGGCCTCCGGATGGAGGAGCAGCGCGTCGGCCGCCGCCTCCTCCGGGTCGACGAGCGGCGGCAGCGCAGTGAGGTCCACCTCGACCAGCGCCGCGGCCGTCTCCGCCGCCGCCCGGCTCTCCGCGACGACCGCCGCCACCGCCTCCCCCACATAGCGGGTGACCGGACCGGCGAGCAGCGGCTGGGGCATGTCCTGGCGCAGCGTGCTCGCCGGGGGGAGCAGCGGGGGCAGGTCGACGTCGGCCGCGGTCAGCACGGCCACCACGCCGGGGACGGCTGCCGCGGCCTCGGTGCGGATCGCCTCGATCCGGGCGTGTGCCGCCGTCGAGCGCACCGGCACCAGGTGCAGGCAGCCCGCCAGCACGATGTCGTCGGTGTAGACGCCGCCCGTGGTCAGCAGCTTCCGGTCTTCCGTACGCCGGACGGACCGTCCGATCAGGCTCATGACATTCCTTCCCGGACGCCGGGAGCCCCGGGTCGCGGCAACACGATCGCGGTCAGCAGCAGGTCGGGCAGCGCCAGGAAGCGGCCGTCGAAGCCGCGCGGCGGCACGCCGTTCATACGCGGTGGCGGCACGTGCAGGGCGACGCGGAACCGGCCGGTCACATGCGCGCCCGCGACCTCGGTGATCTCGGCGGGCTCGACGGTGACGGTCGCGTCGAGGAACCCCAGCCAGGCGCCGGTCAGCGGCGCCCAGGTCTTGTACACGCTCTCCTTGGCGGAGAACAGCAGCCTGTCCCAGTGCACGCCGCCGGGCGCGGCGCCGATCCAGCGCCGCTCGGCCGCGCTGGAGATCCGGGGCAGCACCACGGCGGGCAGCGGCTCGTTCGGTTCCGCGTCGATGCCGATGGACAGGTACGACACGGTCGGACCGGCGGCGGCCGCGCAGTAGCCGCGGCAGTGGGTGATGGAGCCGACGGTGCCGGCCGGCCAGCCGGGCGCGCGGTCGCCCCGGCGGGGCAGCTCGGCCCCCGGCCGGCCGAGTGCGGACAGCGCCGCACGCGCGCAGTGCCTGCCCGCGGCGAACTCCCCGGCCCGGGCGGGGCCGACCGGGCCGAGCGACGTCTCCTCCGCCGCGGGCAGCGGCCCGGCGGTGGAGAAGTCGCGCAGGTGGGCGCCGGCGACGCCGGGCGGGAGCAGGTGTTCGATCACGTCGGGTCCGCGTGGTCAGGCGGGGGTGACGGCGAGCGGAATGCTGGAGTAGGACCGGAACAGGGTGCTCGGCACCCGCACCGGCGGGCGCGCCGCCTCCATGGTGGCCACGTGGGCGGCGAGCCGTTCGAAGACGACGCCGCCCTCGACGCGGGCCAGCGCCGACCCGAGGCAGCCGCGCACTCCGCCGCCGAACCCCACGTGCGGGTTGGGGCTCCTGCCGATGTCGAGCCGGTCGGGGCGCTCGAAGACCTCCTCGTCGTGGTTGGCGCAGCCCAGCAGCAGGAAGACCGACCTCCCCTTGCGGATGAGCCGGTCGCCGATCCGGATGGGCTCCAGGGCGAGCCGCGCGGTGTACTGGATCGGCGCGTCGTAGCGGACGAACTCCTCGGCGGCGGTCGTGGCCAGCCGCGGAGTCTCTCGCAGCCGCAGCCACTCGCCCGGGTTGGCGGCCAGGGCCGAGCAGCCGGTGCACACCATGTTCATCGTCGTCTCGTAGCCGGTGAAGCAGAGGAACAGCACGTTGTCGACGATCTCGTCGCGGCTGTAGGAGTCGGGGTCGTCCGCTCCGGCGGCGAGCAGCCGGCCGAGCAGGTCGCCGTCGGGGTCGGGGCGGCGTCGCCCGGCCAGCTCGTGCACGTACGCGCGCAGCCACTCCAGGGCCTCGTCGGCCTCCTTGCGGTCGCCCTCGGGCAGGAACGGGGTGAACGCCTTCGCCAGGGCGGTGGAGCGGGGCCAGATCTCCGCCCGCGCCTCCCGCGGAATGCCGATGAGCTCGAGGACCACGGTGGCGGCGAGCGGAAAGGCCAGGTCGGCCACGGCGTCGAGGCGGCCGGTGTCCAGCGAGGGGGCGATCAGCTCGTCGACCATCTCGACGATGCGGGCGCGCATCCGCCGGGCCACCCCCGGGCTGAACGCCTTGATGACGAGGTGGTGGAGCCGCCCGTGGTCGGCGGCGTCGCGGGTGGGGATGATCCGTCGGAACACGTCGCGCGCGAGGTTCTCCGCCATCCGGAACTGCGGGTCGTCGGCGGGGAACTCGTTGCCCAGCCTGCGGTCGCGCAGCAGCGCGGCCACGTCGGCGTGCCGGGTGACGCCCCAGCTCGCCGGGTGCACCCGGCACACCCGTCCGGCGGCCCGCAGTTCCGCGTACGCGGGATAGGGGTCGGCGATCACATCGGGGTCCAGCGCGTTGAACCTGGGCGCCCGGCTCGGCGCCCCCGGAGATCGGGCGCCGGTGGGCCGGGCCTCCACCGACCGGGCTCCCCGGTCCGGCCCGGTGCCCTCGCCGGACTCGGGCGCCTGTGGCTGCCCGTCCGCGGTCGCCATGATCCCTGCCTTTCCGGACCGTACGGTCCCGGTCATGAGTCGGCGGCCTCGACCTCGATCGGCACCCGGGCGTACGCCCGGAACGTGCCGTCCCGCCGGGTGGCGGGAGCGGCGGGGGCGAGGACGCGGAAACGGCGCAGCAGCGCGCGGAACACCACGTCGGCCTCGACCCGCGCGAGCGCGGCGCCGAGGCAGGTGTGCGTGCCGCCGCCGAAGGCCAGATGCGGATTGGGGTCCCGGGCGACCAGCAGCTCGTCCGGGTCGTCGAAGCGGGACGGGTCGCGGTTGGCGCTGCCGAGCAGCAGGATCAGCACGCGGCCGGCCCGGATCGTACGGCCGCCTACCTCGACCGGTTCGCGGACCATGCGGGCGATCCCCTGGATCGGGGAGTCGTAGCGCAGGAACTCCTCGACGGCACGGGGCACGAGGCCGGGATCGGCGCGCAGCAGCCGCTGCTGGCCGGGGTGGTCGAGCAGCGCGGCGCAGCCGGTGGCGATGAGGTTGGTGGTCGTCTCGAAGCCGGCGAAGAAGGAGAAGACCGCGTTGTCCACGATCTCCTCGTGGCTGAGGCGGTCGCCGCCCTCCTCGGCCTGGAGCATGCGGGTGAGCAGGTCGTCGCCGGGGGAGGAACGGCGCCGGTCCAGCATCTCGCCGAGGTAGCCGCGCAGCCAGGCGACGGCCGCGTCGGCGGCCGGCCGATCGGCGTCCGGCACGATGGCGGCGAACGCCTTGCCCAGGTCGACCGCGTGCGGCCGGATCAGCTCGTGGTCCGCCTCGGGGATGCCCATCAGCGCGCAGACCGCCATCACGGGCAGCGGGAAGGCCAGGTCGGCCACGGCGTCGAAGGAGCCGCGCGCGGCCACGGGGTCGAGCAGCCGGTCGACCATGCGCTCCAGGTCGGGGCGGAAGGCCCGCACCAGGGAGGGGCTGAACGCCTTGCCGATCAGGCGGCGCAGCCGGGTGTGCTCGGGCGGGTCGCGATAGAGCACGATCCGCCCGAAGAACGCTCCGGCGGCGCCGTCACCGGCCGACATGCGGTGGTAGCTCTCGGGGAACCGGCTGCCCAGACGGGGATCGCGCATCAGACGGACCACGTCGTCGTACCGGGTCACCCCGAAGCTCCCGGGCCCCATCCGGCACAGCGGGCCCGCCCGCCTGAGCTCCCGGTAGACCGGGTAGGGGTCGGCGGCCACCTCGGGATCGAGCGCGTCGAACCTGGGCGGAAGGCCGGACACGGCTGTGGACATGCCCCAAGTATTGTCTTCTATCTTCGTTTTAGGCAATGGCCGAGAACACAAGAAACGCACCTTGTTCGCGCTGGCGAGGTCGGGTTAGTGTGGCGAAGCGGGTATCGGAATAGCAGATACTCCATCGGATCGGAGAGTGCCTGTGGGACAACCGGTGATCGTGGAGGCGGTCCGCACCCCGATGGGAAGGCGCGGCGGAGCGCTGGCCGGTCGCAAGGCGGTCGAACTGCTCCGCCACGTGCTGGTCGAGGTGATCCGCCGGGCCGGCCTCGAAGCGGGGCAGGTGGAGCAGATCATCGGCGGCTGCGTCACCCAGTCGGGAGAGCAGAGTCTGAACGTCACCAGGAACGCCTGGCTGAACACCGGCCTCGACTACGAGGTGGCCTGCACCACCGTGGACGTCTCGTGCGGCTCCGCCCAGCAGGCCAACCACCTGGTCGCCGCACTCATCGCCGCCGGCGTCATCGACGTCGGCATCGCCTGCGGCGTGGAGTCGATGAGCCGTGTCCCCATCGGCACCAACCTCTACCAGGGCCCCGGCCACTACAAGACCCCCGACTATCCCTGGGACGACCCGCCGGAGGCGCAGTTCGGCGGGGCCGAGCGCATCGCGGCGCGCGAGGGCTTCACCAGGCGCGAGCTCGACGAGTACGGCCTGCTGTCCCAGCGGCGCGCGCGTGCCGCGTGGGACGCGGGACGCTTCGACCGCGAGGTCGTCCCGATCGACGGCGTGACCGCCGACGAGGGGCTCAGGGACACCTCGGCCGAGGCACTGGCCGGGCTGCGCACGAACGTCGAGGGCGGCCTGCACACGCCCGGCACCACCTCCCAGATCTCCGACGGCGCGGCCGCGATCCTGTGGATGTCGCGCGAGCGGGCCGACGCGCTCGGCCTGCGGCCGCGGGCCAGGCTGCTGCATCAGGTGGTCACCGGCGCCGATCCCTACTATCTGCTCGACGGACCGCTGGTCGCCACCCGCAAGATCCTCGACCGGGCCCGCATGGACGTCGGCGACATCGACCTGTTCGAGGTGAACGAGGCGTTCGCCGCCGTCGTGCTGGCCTGGGCCGCCGCGTACGACAAGGCGGACCTGGAGACCGTCAACGTCAACGGCGGCGCGATCGCGCTCGGTCATCCCCTCGGCTGCTCGGGGACGCGCCTGCTGGTGACCGCGCTGCACGAGCTGGAACGCACCGGCGGGGAGACCGCGCTGGCCACGATGTGCTGCGGCGGCTCGCTGGGCACCGCCTCGATCCTGGCCAGGGTCTAGCCGTGGACCGCGAGACCTTCTACCGAGACGCGCGCGGCGACCTGCCCGGGCCGCTGCACGGCGTGCGCGTGCTCGACCTGACCAAGGTCTGGTCCGGTCCGTACGCGTCCAGCATCCTCGCCGACCTCGGCGCCGACGTCATCAGGGTGGAGATGCCCGGCAACCGGGAGGGGCAGGCGCTGCCCGAGCTGCCCGGCACCGGGCTGCCCTGGTGGCGCCAGATCGTGCACCGCGGCAAGCGCAGCATCGGCCTCGACCTGCGCAAACAGGGGGCGGCCGAGGTGTTCCTGCGGCTCGTGGCCAGCGCCGACGTGCTGCTGGAGAACTACAAGCCCGGCACGCTGGCGGCCTGGGGGGTGGGGTACGAGCAGTGCCGCGCGGTCCGGCCCGACCTGGTGTTCGTCTCCGTCTCCGGCTTCGGGCAGTACGGCCCGCACTCCCGCCGCCCCGGCTACGACCCGGCCGTGCAGGCGGCCGCCGGCTGGATGTCGCTGAACGGCGAGCCGGACGGGGGCCCGCTGAAGGCGCCCACGTTCCTCGCCGACGACCTCGCCGGGCTGCACGCGGTCATCGGCGCTCTCGCCGCGCTGCGCCACCGCGACGCGACCGGCGAGGGGCAGCACGTGGACGTGTCGATGCTGGACGCGATGCTCGCCACCAGCGACGGAAACCTCACCCTGGCCGCCACCGGCGCCCGCCTGGAGCGCACCGGCAACGCGGCCGGCTTCGTCGTGCCGGCCGGCGCCTACGGGTGCGCCGATGGCCACGTCTACATCGCGATCGGGCTGGACAAGGAGTGGCGCGCCTTCGCCGAGGAGCTCGGCCGGCCCGAGCTCGGCCGGGCCGCGGGGTTCGCCACCAATGCCGAGCGTGTCGCCAACCGCGAGGCGGTCGACGCCCTGGTGGGCGACTGGTGCGCGGGCCGTACGGCAGAGCAGGTCGAGGCAGCGCTGACCCGTCGCGGCCTGACCGCCCAGCGGGTGCGATCGTTCGCCGAGGTCGCCAAGGACCCGCACGTCGCCGAGCGGGAGATGCTGCAGGAGACCCGGCTGAGCAACGGCACGGCCGCCCCCCTGACCGGCCCGGCCGTGAAGTTCTCCCGCACCCCGTCCCGGGTGCGGGCCGGCGCGCCGGAGCCGGGGGCGCACACCGCCGAGATCCTGGACGGTCTCGGCCTCGACGGCGCGGCCCGCGCCCGGCTACGCGATCTGGGGGCGATCTGATTGAGCGAGACCGTCACGGAGGCCCGGGAATCGGGATCCGTACTGGTGACCGGGGTGTCGCGCGGCATCGGCAGGGCCGTGGCCGTACGGCTCGCGGCCGAGGGCTACCGCGTCGCCGGCTGCTTCAGCACCGACACGGAGGCGGCGCGCAAGGCATGCGCGGAGATCGAGTCCTTCGGGACCCGCGGTTACTTCGCGGCCTGCGACGTGCGCGACGACGAGGCGGTCGAGGAGTTCGTACGGCAGGCGGAGGCGGCGGTCGGGCCGCTCACCGCGCTGGTCAACAACGCCGGGGTCACCCGCGACCGGCCGACCGTGCTGATGTCGCCGGAGGACTGGCACACGGTCCTCGGCACCAACCTCACCGGCACCTGGCACCTGTGCCGCGCGGTCGCCTTCCGCTTCGTGAAGCGGAAGGCCGGGGCGATCGTCAACCTGTCGTCGATCGCCGGTGTGCACGGCAACGCCGGGCAGTCGAACTACGCGGCGAGCAAGGCCGGGATCATCGGGCTCAGCAAGTCGCTGGCGCGGGAGGTCGCCAGGTTCGGCATCAGGGTCAACGTGGTCGCGCCCGGTTTCGTCGAGACCGACATGACCGAGGAGCTTTCCGGCAGGCTCCGCGCCCAGGCCCTGGAGAAGATCCCGCTCGGCCGGTTCGGCGAGCCGGCCGACGTCGCGGAGCTGGTCGCCTTCCTGCTGTCCGATCGCGCCTCCTACATCACCGGCCAGGTCATCCAGGTGGACGGGGGGATGGTCCTGTGACGGCGCCGCCGCTGACCGCCGTGGAACACGTCGAGTGGGACCGCGAGCCCGACGGGAGGCTGACGGTCCGGGCCGGAAAGACCGTGACGTCGGCGGATCCGTACATGACCGGGCACTTCCCCGGGCTGACCGTCTATCCCGGCGTGTTCATCCTGGAGAGTGTCGAGCAGGCGGCCGCCGCCGCGCTCGGCGGCCCGCTGCGGCTGACCCGGCTGCGGTCGGTCCGCTTCCTGTCCCCCCTGCTGGACGGTGACGCGTTCCGGCTGACCGCCGTGATCACGCCGGGCGACGACGGCTTCGAGGTGGACGCCCGCTGCGAGCGGGACGACGGGAGTCTCGTCGCGACGGTACGCGTGCGGTTCGCACCGGAGGTGGCCGATGGCCGTTGACCTGTCCCGGAGGCTCGACCACGCGGCCATCCGCGACCTGCTGCCGCACCGCCATCCGATGCTGCTCGTGGACCGGGTCGAGACGTTCGTGCCGGGCGAGTCGCTGGTGGCGGTCAAGGCGATCAGCGCCTGCGAGCCCTGCTACCGGTCCCTGCCCGAGGACGCCGGGCCCGCGGGACACGCCTATCCGGCCAGCCTGCTCATCGAGTCGTTCGGGCAGGCCGCAGCGCTGCTGTGGCTGCTGTCGGTGCCGCGCGCCGAGCCGGCTCCGCCATCGGTGCCGATGTTCGCGGCGGCCCGCGACTGTGTGATCGAGCGTCCCGTCCACCCCGGAGACGTGGTGCGCCATCTGGTCCGCCTGGAGCAGGTGGTCGACGGCGCCGCCTTCGCCGGCGGGGAGAGCAGGGTCGGCTCCTCCCGGGTGGCGTCCTACGCCTCGCTGATGGCGGTCATCCGGCCCACGGACGTCGTGCTCGCCGCAGGGGCGGCCGACGGCGACAACCCTCACGACAGAAGGAGCAGCAGATGAGCCAGCCCGCCGGACACCTGGAGGAACTGCGCGAGATCGTCGCCGAGGTCCTCGAACTGGAGCCGGAGGAGGTCGCCGACGGCGGCGACTTCGTCGAGGAGTACGAGGCCGACTCGCTGCGGGCGATCGAGATCCTGGCCCGCATCGAGAAGAGGTACAAGGTCGAGATCCCGCAGTCGGAGCTGAACGAGATGCGCAACCTCAAGGCCGTCTACGACGTCGTCGCCCGGTACGCGGGCTGGGGGGAATGATCGGATGAGCCGGGTCGTGGTCACCGGCCTCGGTCCCGTGTCGAGCATCGGGATCGGGGTGACCGCATTCCTCGGCGGGCTGCGCGCCGGGCGTTCCGGCGTCTCCCCGATCGAGAGCTTCGACGCGTCGGGTTTCCCGCACCGGCACGCGGGGGAGACGAAGGACTTCCGGCCGGAGGCCGTGCTGCGGCGGCTCAAGCCCGAGGCGTGGGGGCGTTCCTCGCAGCTCGCCGCGGCCGCCGCACGCCTCGCCGTACGGGACGCCGGGCTCGACCCGGGCGGCTCGTGGACGGGCGGGGCCGGCGCGGTCATCGGCACCACGAGCGGCGAGTCGCAGGTCGTCGAGCTGCTGGTCGCCCAGCAGCTCGCGGACGGCTTCGCCGGGATGGACCCCGAGGCGATCAGGCGGCTGCCCGCCGAGCGGCTGGCCTACGCGGTCGCCGAGGAGCTCGGCCTGACCGGCGAGGCGCTCACCCTGGCCACGGCCTGCTCGGCGGGCAACTACGCCATCGGCTACGCCTACGACTGCGTGGCCGGTGGCGAGGCCGACGTGATGCTGGCCGGCGGCGCCGACTCGGTGTGCCGCTGGGCGCACGCCGGGTTCTACCGGCTCGGCGCGCTCACCGAACGCGAGTGCCGTCCCTTCGACGCGGGCCGCAGCGGCATCCTCACGGCCGAGGGTGGCGCCGTGCTGGTGCTGGAGAACGCCGACCACGCTGCGGCGCGCGGCGCGCGCGTCTACGCCGAGGTCCTCGGCTACGGCGTCAACTGCGACGCGGGACACATGGTCGCGCCGGACGAGGACAGCATCGCGGCCTGCATGCGCATCGCGCACGGCAACGCCGGGATCCGCCCGCAGGACGTGGACTACATCAGCGCGCACGGGACCGGCACGCCGGCCAACGACCTGGTGGAGGCCAGGGCCGTACGCCAGGTCTTCGGCGACGGCGCGCCGCCGATCAGCTCGATCAAGTCGATGCTCGGGCACACGATGGGCGCGGCCAGCGGATTCGGCGCGATCGCCACCGCGCTGGCCATCGCCGAGGGCTTCCTGCCGCCCACGATCAACTGGACCACCCCCGATCCCGGGATGCCCTGGGTCGATCCCGTGCCCAACACGGCCAGGCCGGCCGAGGTGCGGGTCGCGCAGAACAACGGGTTCGCCTTCGGGGGCAACAACGCGATCACGATGTTCGGAGCGGTGCGATGACCGGGGTGCCGATCACGGGGTGCGGGGTGCTCACCGCCGCGGGCGAGGGACCGGCCGCGCTCGCCGCGCCGGCCGTGGCCGCCGCAGGCGCCCCGGCGGTGCGCGTGGACGTGACCGGGCTGTACGAGGACCTGCCCCGCCCGACCGCCTCGGCGATCGCCGGCTTCGACGTGCGGGCGACCCTGGGCCGCAAGGGCACCAGCTTCTTCGACCGGGCGACCGCCCTGGCGATCGTGGCGTGCGGCCATGCCGTACGGGACGCCGGGCTCGACCTCGAGACCGCCGACCCGGCGCGGATCGGCCTGGTGCTCGGCACCACGACGGGCAGCCTCGGCTCCACCATGGACTACTCCCGGGAGACGCTCGTCCAGGACCGGCCCTATCTCGTGAACCCCGTGCTCTTCCCCAACACCGTGATGAACTGCGCCAGCGGCCAGGCCGCGATCTGGTACGGCTTCAAGGGGGTCAACGCCACCGTGGCCGGCGGGCCGCTGGCGTTCCTCCAGTCGCTGCGCTACGCGATGAACGCGCTCGACCGCGGCTTCGCCGACACGATCCTGGTCGGCGCGGTCGAGGAGTTCACCCCGCAGGCGGCGTGGGCCGCCGAGCTGGCGGGGGCACGGCCGGCGGGCGAGGCGGCCGCCGTGTTCGTGCTCGACCGCCACGCCCGGGCCGACGGACCGGCCCTCGGCGAGGTCCTGGCCGTCACGACCGGCTTCAGCCCCACCGGCGGGCCTTCGGTCACCGAGACGCTGACCGGATGCGTCCGCCGGGCCCTCGCCCGGGCGAACGTCAGCGCTGACGAGGTCGGCGCGATGGCCACCGGCGACCTGCCGGGGGAGACCGCCGAGTCTGACGCGGTGACCACCGTGCTCGGCCGCCAGGTGGCGCACCTCGGCGTCGGCGACGCGCTCGGCGACTGCCGCGCCGCCACCCAGGCCGTGGCCCTGGCCCGGGTGCTGGCCGAGCACAGGTGCGGCGACGCGCCGGACGGCGGGCTCACCGTGATCACGGGCCGCGGCGCCGACGGGGCGGTCACCGCCGCCCTGGTGAGGGGATGGCGGGATGCCGGTACGCATCGCGGGTAGCGCAGTGCGCAGCTGCTTCGGGGACGGCCCGGCCACCTTCGCCGCGCTGCTGCGCGCCGAGTGCGGCGCCCGTCCGCTGCGCCACCAGGACCCCGCCCGGTCGGGCGTCGAGTACGGCTACGAGATCCACGACCCCACGCCCGGCCCGTTCCGGGCGAGCGCCTGGCTGGCCGACTGCGCGCGGGAGGCGCTCGCCGCGGCCGGAGTCGACCCGGCGGCCCGCCGTACGACCGCCATCGTGGGCACCGGCCTGCGCGAGCTGCCCGCCGTCGAGGCCATGGCCGTGGGCGAGGCACGCTTCCGCACCGAGTCGCTGCACTTCGGCGCGGCGCTCGCGGGCGCAGTCCCCGGGATCGGCGAGGTCCACACGCTGGCCGGGGCGTGCAGCGCGGGCGGGCACGCGCTGGCGCTGGCCCAGGACCTGATCGAGCTCGGCGAGGCCGACGCCGTGCTCGTCGGCGGCACCGACGCGATGACGGTCTCGATGCTGGCGATGATCGGCCGGGTGGCCGAGACGCCGACGACCCGTGTGCGGCCCTTCGACGCCGACGACCACGGCGTCCTCCTGGGAGAGGGCGCCGTCGCCGTCGTGCTGGTCCCCGACGACCCCGCCGGATCCGCCGGGGCGGCCGGGCGGGCGGGCCACGTGCGGCTGCTCGGCACCGGCCTGTCCTGCGACGCCTGGCACGAGACGGCGCCCGACCACACCGGCATCCTGCGCGCCATGCGCGACGCGTTCGACCGGGCCGGGCGGGCCCCCGGCGACGTCGGCGTGGTCTACGCGCACGGCACGGGCACCGCGCTCAACGACCCGGCCGAGGCGAGGGCGCTCGCCGAGCTCTTCGGCGAGTGCGACCCCGGCCCGCTCGTCACCGCCGTCAAGGGCGCGGTCGGCCACACCTCGGGCGGATCGGCGCTGCTCAGCCTGGCGATGGCCGTACACGGCCTGGAGGCGGGGGTGGTGCCCCCGGTGAGCGGGCTGCGACGGCCGCTGCCCGAGGCGGCGGGGCTGCGGCTCGTGCGCGACGCCCCGATGCGCACCGCGGCGTCGACCGTGCAGATCGACGCCTTCGGCTTCGGCGGTGTGAACGCGGTCGCCCTGATCGAGGCGGCCTGAGATGGCGGCGCCGTCCCCCGCGCCCGCGCCGCCCGTAATGTCGGCCGCGGTCACCGCCTACGCCCTGCACGTGCCGGGGGACAAGCCCGGCACGCTGCCCGCCGCGCTGCGCGGGCCCGCCTGCGACGGACCGGAGGCGGCCGAGCTGCTCGGGCGCAAGGGCCTG
The DNA here is from genome assembly GCA_001552515.1 of Sphaerimonospora mesophila NBRC 14179 = JCM 3151. GTDB lineage: Bacteria > Actinomycetota > Actinomycetes > Streptosporangiales > Streptosporangiaceae > Sphaerimonospora > Sphaerimonospora mesophila. Next base: position 19,063 of record BCRI01000034.1, on the reverse strand, counting down.
CTGGCCAAGGACCAGGCCACCCGGCTGGCGCTGTGCGCGGTGCACCGGGCGCTCGGCCGGCCGCCGCGCGCCCCGCGCCCGACCGGCCCGGCCGACCCCGGCGCCGCCGTCGTGGTGAGCTCGAACCTGGGCAACGTGGCGACCGTCGCCAAAATCGCCAGGGAGACCCTGGACCAGGGGCCGCGCGCGGTCAGCCCGATGGACGCGCCCGGCGCGTCGAGCAACGTGATCGCCGGGGCGATCGCCATCTGGTTCAGGCTCGGCGGGCCCAACCTGACCGTCTGCTCGGGCGCGACGGCGGGACTCGACGCCGTCCGGCTGGCCTGCCTGCTGCTGCGGGCGGGACGGGCCCGGCGGGTCGTGGTCGTCGGCGTCGAGCCGGACGACGCCGACGCCGCGCTGCTGCACGCCGCCAGGGCCGGCGTGCCGCCGGGCGTCCCGCTGCGGGCGGCGGCCGCCTGCCTCGTGCTCGAACCCGCCGAAGCGGCCCGCGCCCCCGTGATCGAGCTCGGCCGCTTCGCCGGCCGGGAGGACGCGCCGGCCGCGTGGACGCCGGGCGAGCTGGCCGGCGACCTGGGCGACACCTACGGCGCGGCGGGCGTGCTGCTCACCGGGCTCGCCGTCGCCGACGTCGAAGGCGGCGGCGGCCCCACCCGGGTGATCTGCGGCGACCCCGAGGACGGCCGGCGCGAGCTGCTGGTGAGGCCGCGATGACCGCGCCGCCCAGGTCACCGCTGTCCCAACCGCCGGGAGCGCCAGGTGGAACACCGCCCGGTACGCCGCCCGCGTGGCCGCGGCTGCATCCGCTCACTCGCGGCGACGACGGCGGCGACGTGGTCGTGCTCGTCCACGGCATGGAGGACGAGTGGCGCGGCTGGACCGCGCTCGCCGGGCTGCTCGACCCCGGCTGGCGGCTCTACGCGGCGGAGATGCCGTGGAAGGCGGGCTCCGACCACGCCTGGCGCAGGTACGGCACCCCCGGCGGCTGGCTGCGCGCCGCCCTGGCATCGCTGGACGCCCCGGCCGACCTGCTGATCGGGCACTCGCTCGGGGCCAACGCCGTGCTGGAGGCGCTCACGGGCGGGCCGTCCCCGGCGGCCGCACGCGCGGTGCTGGTGACGCCGTTCTACTGCCCGCCCGAACTGGAGATCTCCTGGCCGGTCTTCGAACGCGCTCTGCGGGACTTCGAGCAGATCATCCGCGAGGGGCTCGAACTGCGCCTCGGCCGCCGCCTCGGCCGGATCGATCCCGACGTGGCCGAGTCGATGCTCGCCAAGATGATCGACCGGATCGGCCCGGTGGGCTTCACCGTGCTGTTCGACCAGTTCCTCGCCACTGCCGAGCTCGATCTCGCCGCCGTGACCGTGCCGTCGCTGGTCATCGCCGGCGGGCTCGACCCCGCGCTCGACGGCGGGCGGGCCGCCGCGCTCGGCCGGCGTCTGCCGTACGGCGAAATCGCCGTGGAGCCGGACTTCGGCCATTTCTGCCAGGTGAACCAGGCCGAGGCGGTGGCCGCGCACGTGCGGTCGTTCGCCGAGCGAGTGCGCGTCCCGGCCCCGCCGGGCGTGCCGACCAGAGAGGAGAACCGGTGACGGTGACCGTCGGGGCCGACCGGACGAGCACGCTGCGCGGCCGGCCCGGCTACGAAGGGGCGAACATCCGCACCTGGGTCGGTTTCAAGCACTTCGGCTATCTCGTCGAGGCCGCCGTCCTGCAGTGGTTCCGCGACCGCGGCCTGGGGCCGGGCCGGCTCTACCACGAGTTCGGCCTCGGGCTGGAGATCGCCGACTGCTCGATGCTGCTGCCCGCCGTGCTCGACGTCGACGACGAGGTGACCGCCACGGCGAAAGAGGTCAGACCGGGCCGCTTCGCCGTACGACTGTCCGTCCGGCGAGGAGAGCCGGGCGAGGAGGTGACGATCTGCCGGGCGAAGGCGACCGTCGTACTCGTGCGTGAGCGGGACGCGCCGGGCGAGGCCCCCCTCCCGGACGGCCCGGTGGCGGCGATGGTGACCGACGGGGTGGCCGGCGCGGGCGGGGAGGCCGCCGACCTCGCGCTGCCGCCGGGGGCCGACCCGATGGAGACGCTGCTCGGCCGGGACCCCGCCGCCTTCGGCTGGTCGCGGCGGGTGCCGTACTTCCACTGCCACTTCTCCGACCGGGTCGCCTACTCCGGATATCTGCGGACGCTGGAGGAGACCGTGGACCGGTTCCTCGCCGACCGTGGCATCTCGGTCGGCCGGATGCTCGTGGAACGCGGCTGGATCCCGGTGGTCTCCAGGTCGCGCGTCACGCTGCTGGCCGACGCGCACATGGAGGAGATCCTGCTGACCACGTTCCGGGTCGAGGAGGTGCTCGGCGGCGTCAGCTACGACGCGCGGATGGACTGTCACGTCCGCCGCGGCGACCGGCTGGTGCACGTGGCGACCGCCCGCATCCTGCACGGCTACGCGGTCAGCCGGGGTCCCGAGGCGGGCCGCCTCGCCGAGCTCGACCCGCCGGTGCTCGCGGCGCTCACCGGAGCGCCGTCGTGAAGCGCGGGCCACGGGTGCACTTCTCCTTCCGCAGCCCCTACAGCTGGATGGCGATCAACCGGCTGGAGAAGGAACTCGGCGACCCGCACCGGGTGCTCGAGTTCGTGCCGTTCTGGGACCCCGACCCGGTGACCGGCAGCGGCCTGGAGGCCCGGGGCGGCGCGTTCCACTACGTGCAGATGAGCAAGGCCAAGCACCTGTACATCCTGCAGGACACCAAGCGGCAGGCCGCCCGGCTCGGCCTGGCGATGCGCTGGCCGATCGACGTCGATCCGTGGTGGGAGCTGCCGCACCTGGCGTTCCTCCGGGCGCGCGAGCTCGGCGCCGGCGCGGAGTTCTACGCCGCGGTGATCGGCGCGCGGTGGGAGCGCGGCGAGGACGTCTGCACGCCCGAGGCGATCGAGCGGCTGGCGCGCGAGTGCGGGCTGCCCCCGGGGGAGCTGGTCGGCGCCCCCGCCGACCAGCGGATCCGCGCCGCCGGGGTGGAGTGCCTCTATCGGGCCTATGAGGACGACATCTTCGGCATCCCCTATTTCCGCGTCGGCCGCCACCGCTTCTGGGGCCTGGACCGGGTCGACGCCTTCCTGGCCGAGCTGGCGCGCGACCACGTGCCCGGCGGCGCCGCCCGGCCGTCGGCCCCGGCAGAGACACAGGCAGAGACACAGGCAGAGACACAGGTCGAGACACCCGGCGAGGCATACGACACCGACACCGCCGGCGGCTGCGGCTGAGCCGCCCGGCTGAGGAGGAACGATGGGCGATCGGCGGGTTCCCCGCACCACGGCGGAAGAGCGCGACCACCGGCGGCTGCAACTCGTCGTCGCGCTGCGTGCGTTCGCGCAGGCCGGCTTCGACGAGGGCGCGGGCGGCCACCTCACCGCCCGCGACCCCGGCCGGCCCGACCACTTCTGGATCAACCCCTTCGGCCGGCACTTCGGCCAGGTGCGGGTCCGCGACCTGCTGCTCGTCGACCACGACGGTGCGGTGGTGGAGGGCGAGGGCAAGGTCAACCCGGCGGGCTACGCCATCCACTCCCGCATCCACCGGGCCCATCCCGACGTGGTCGCGGTCGCGCACACCCACTCCGTGTACGGCAGGGCCTTCTCGGCGCTCGGCCGGCTGCTCGAACCGCTGACCCAGGACGCCTGCGCCTTCTACGAGGACCACGCCGTGCACGACGAGTACGGCGGGGTCGTCCTCGACGGCGACGAGGGCGAGCGGATCGCCGCCACGCTCGCCGGCCACAAGGCGGTGATCCTGCGCAACCACGGCCTGCTCACGGCGGGCGGCTCGGTGGAGGAGGCGGCGTGGTGGTTCCTGGCCATGGACCGCTGCTGCCAGGTCCAGCTGCTGGTCGAGGCGGCGGCGGGCAAGGCCGAGCCGATCGGCCCGCCGGCTGCCAGGGCGGCCCGCGACCTCATCGGTTCACCCGCCGTCGCCCGGCTCAACTTCCGCCCGGTGCGCGAGCACGTACTGGCCACCTGTTCCGACCTCACCTGAGATCCCGAGGGGACGGCGCGGACCGGCCCCTGCCCTGCACATCCGCCGCGCGACGCGCGCGCGACGATCGCACGACGAGGAGCACCACATGGCCGAACTGCTGGCGGCGCGGGCCGCGGATCGCGGTGACGAGATCGCCCTGGCGGACGAGACGGGAAGCCGCACCTGGCGGGAGCTCGACGAGCGGGTCGATCGGTGGATCTCCGCCTTCGCCGCCGCCGGGCTCGAGGTCGGCGACCGGGTCGCGTTCTTCCTGGGCAACCGCATCGAGACGTACGAGGCCCTGCTGGCCTGCATGCACACGGGCCTGGTCGCGGTGCCGGTCAACTGGCGGCTGACCCCCGGCGAGATCGCCTACATCATCGACGACTCCGGCGCCAGAGCGCTGATCACCGAGTCGGTCCACGCGGAGACGGCGGCGCGTGCGGTCGCCGAGGCGACGGCCCCCGTGCCGGTCAGGATCTGCGTGGACGCCCGGCGGGACGGTTTCGAACCGCTCGACCGGCTGCCCGCCGCGCCGCCGCCCGAGCCGCTGTCCGGCGCCGTCCTGCTGTACACCTCCGGCACGAGCGGCAGACCGAAGGGCGTGGTGAACGCCAGGTTCAAGGTGGGCGCGCCGGTGAGCCACACCGCCCTGGGCGCCGCGAAGATCTGCGGCGGACTCGGCATCCCCGCCGAGGGCCGGGCGCTGCTGGCCGGGCCCTGGTATCACTCCGCGCAGATCTTCTTCTCGCTCTATCCGCTGCTCAACGGCTGCTCGCTGATCATGCGCCGCAGGTTCGAGCCCGTGGAGGTGCTCGAACTGATCGACCGGGAGCGCATCTCGATCTCGCACCTGGTGCCGATCCAGTTCATCCGGATGCTGCGCGCCCCCGAGCGGGCACGCGAGGCGTTCGGCGGCGCGAGCCTGCTGCGCATCTGGCACGGCGGCGCCCCCTGCCCGCCCGACGTCAAGCGCGCGATGATCGACTGGTGGGGGCCGGTGTTCACCGAGTACTACGCGGCCACCGAGGCGGGCATCGTCACGCTGATCGACTCCGAGACGTGGCTCAAGAAGCCCGGCAGCGTCGGCACCGCGGTGCCGCCCAACGAGGTGGTGATCGTCGGCGATGACGGCGCGGCCCTGCCGTACGGGCAGGAGGGCCGGGTGGGCATCCACCGGTCCTCTGGCGCCGGGTTCTCCTATCACCGCGCGCCCGACAAGACCGCCGGGGCGTTCGTCGCGCCGGACACCTTCACCGTGGGCGACGTCGGCCACCTCGACGAGGACGGCTTCCTGTTCCTCACGGCCAGGTCCGTGGAGATCATCGTCTCGGGCGGCGTCAACATCTACCCGGCCGAGGTCGAGGCGGCCCTGCTCCGGCACGCGGCGGTCCGCGACGCGGCCGTGCTCGGCATCCCCGACGCGGAGTTCGGCGAGCGGGTCAAGGCGGTCGTCCAGATCGAACCCGGCGCCGAGGCGACGGCCGCCGAGCTGGACCGGCACTGCCGGGACCTGCTGGCCGGTTTCAAGGTGCCGAGGTCCTACGACTTCGTCGAGGAGCTGCCGAGGGAGCCCACCGGGAAGCTCGCCCGGGCCAGGCTGCGTGAGCTCTACTGGAGCGGGGAGGGCCGCCGCATATGACCCACGCGCGCGCGGTCTCCCTCGCCGACCCGGCCGAATACGCCCGCGGCGTGCCGTACGGCGAGTTCGCCCGTCTGCGCGCCGAGGACCCGGTCGCGTGGGTGGCGGAGGTCGATCTCGTACGGCACGGCGCCGACGGGGCCAGGACGCACCGCGGCACGGGCTACTGGGCGGTCACCAGGCACGAGGCCGTGCTGGCCGCCTCCCGCGATCCGGCGGTCTTCTCCTCGGCGGAACGCGGCGCGTTCCTGGCCGACCCGCGCACCAGGGAGGACCTCGAACGCAACCGGCGGCTCCTGATCAACATGGACGCGCCGCGGCACACCAGGATCAGGCGGGCGGTGAGCGGCGCTTTCACGCCGCGGGCCGTCGCCCGGCTGCACGACATGGTGCGCGGGCACGCGGCCGCCGTCGTGGCGCGCGCGGCGGCGGCCCGCGACGTCGACGTCGTCACCGATCTCGCGGCCGAGCTGCCGCTGCTGGTCCTCGCCGACCTGCTCGGCATGCCGCGCGAGGACAGGAAGCTGCTGTTCGACTGGAGCAACAACCTCGTCGGCTTCGACGACCCGAGGTACGGCGACGGCCGGATCGACACCTACCGGCGCACGTTCGTCGAGGCGCTGCGCTACGCCGCCGAGCTGATCGCCCGGCGGCGGCGCGACCCCGGCGACGATCTGGTGAGCCGGATGGTCGCGGCGCAGGCGGGCGGGGAGGGACCGACGGACGCGGAGCTGGGCCAGCTGTGGCTCCTGCTCGTCATCGCGGGGAACGAGACGACCCGCCATCTCATCTCCGGCGCCGTGTCCGCCCTGCTCGACGACCCGGCCGAGCGCGACCGCCTGGTCGCCGACCCCGGCCTGGTGCCCACCGCCGTCGAGGAGTTCCTGCGCTGGGTCACGCCGGTCATGCAGTTCCGCCGCACCGCGACCCGCGACACCGTGCTGGACGGCCGCCGGATCGGCGCCGGGGACAAGGTCGTCCTCTACTACGCGTCGGCGAACCGCGACGCGAGCGTGTTCGCCGACCCCGACCGGCTCGACCTCGGCCGCCGGGACAACCCCCACCTGGCCTTCGGCATCGGCCCGCATTTCTGCCTCGGCGCGCATCTGGCCAGGATGGAGGCGGCGGAGATGCTGCGCGCCCTCCTGCCGCACCTGCCGGGCCTGCGGCGCACCGGTCCCGACGAGCGCATGCGGTCGAATTTCATGAACGCCATCACCCGCCTGCCCGCCCGGTTCGGCGCGGCCGGCGGACTCGGATGAGGAGCGCACCTTGGCCCTGCAACTGCACTGGTTCCTTCCCTCGCACGGAGACGGCAGGGACCTCGCGGAACGACGTGACAGGGGGAAGACCGCGGAACCGGTCACGCGGGTGACCCGGCGCAGGCCCGACCTCGCCTACCTGGCCCAGGTCGCCGGCGCGGCCGATCGGCTCGGCTTCGCCGGCATGCTCACCCCGATCGGGCTGTTCTGCGAGGACCCGTGGGTGGTGGCCTCGGCCCTCGCCGCCCGGACGGAACGGCTGAAATTCATGATCGCGCTACGGCCCGGCCTGATCTCCCCGCTGCTGGCGGCGCAGATGGCCGCGACCTTCCAGCGGATCTCCGGCGACCGGCTGCTGCTCAACGTGGTCACCGGGGGAGACCCCGACGAGCAGCGGCGTTACGGCGACCGGCTCGACCACGACGGCCGGTACGCCAGGACGGCCGAGTTCCTGCGCGTGCTGTCGGGCGTCTGGGCCGGCCGGCCGTACGACTTCGACGGCGAGCACTACCGGGTCGAGGCCGCGCTGCTGACCCGCCCACCGGGCACACCCCCCACGGTGTTCCTCGGCGGGTCTTCCGAGTCGGCCCAGCGGGTGGCCTGCGACCTCGCGGACGTCTACCTCGCCTGGGGCGAGCCCCCCGGCGCGATGGAGGAGCTGTTCAAGCGCGTGCGCGGGCGGGCCGAGGAGCAGGGCAGGACCGTACGGCTCGGCACCCGGTTCAACGTGATCGCCCGCGACACCGCGCGGGAGGCGTGGGCGGAGGCCGACCGGCTGGTCAGCGGCCTCGACCCGCGGACGATCGAGGCCGCCCAGCGCAGGTTCCGGCGGACCGAGTCCGAGGGTCAGCGCCGGATGGCCGCGCTGCACGGCGGCAGCGCCGATCGGCTGGTCGTCCACCCCAACATCTGGATGGGCATCGGGCTGGTCCGCCCGGGCGCGGGCGCCACCCTGGTCGGCAGCTACGAGGAGGTGGCCGAGCGCATCGCGGAATACCACGCCATCGGCGTCGACCACCTGATCCTCTCCGGACAGCCGCACCTGGAGGAGGCATACTCCTTCGGCGAGGGCGTCATGCCGCTGCTGCGCCGCGAGGGACTGCTGGAGGAGGCCTGACGCCCGCGCCGGGGCCTCCTCCCGTGAACTACCGTGCGCGCCTGCGGTAGGCGCGCACGGACAGCAGTGCGCACAGCCCGCCGAGACCCACGGCCCAGGCCAGCGTCTGCAGCAGCGGCGCGGCGACCGGGCCGCCGCCGGTCAGGCCGATGAGCGCCTCGCTCGCGGTCGACAGCGGGTTCACCCGCACGACGGGCTGGATCCAGCCGGGGAACGCGGTCACCGGGATGAAGCCGGAGGACAGGAAGAAGGCCAGCGTGGCCGGCGTCCCCAGCGCGCTCTGCACCGTGTCCTCGTCCGGGCCGGTCAGCGCGACCAGCAGCGAGACCGACGTGCACATCGCCCCGAACACGGCGACCACGCAGAAGAACCCGAGTACGCCGGCCGGGCCGGCGGTGAACCGGAACCCCGGGATGTGCGCCACGGCGATGGCCACGACGGCGACCGCGACGATGCGCAGCACCTCGCCGACGATCCGGCCCGCCACGGTCGAGGCGGCGCTGATCGGCATGGTGCGCAGCCGGTTGAAGATCCCCGCGCGGAAGTCGGCGTAGAGCCCGGCCGCGCTGGGGGCCATGCCGAAGGTCGCGGTGGACAGCACGATCAGCGGGGCGAGGCGCTGGATGTAGTCGTCCTCGATGAGCCCGCCGTAGAGCGGCAGGATCGTGAACATGAGCACGACCGGGAAGACGAAGGCGATGATGATCAGCGGCGGGGTGCGCAGGAACCGCTTCATCGTCCGCCCGCTGAGCAGGAGCGCCGTACTCGTCATCACGCCCTCCGGAAGGCTCGGACGGCCGCCAGGCCGAAGAACAGGGAGAGCCCCACGATCCAGGCGAGCGGGGGCCACCAGGAGACCGGCTGCCCCGCGGCGAGGGCGCGCAGCGCGTCGACCACGACGCTGTACGGATTGATCCGGATCACCGGCTCCAGCCAGTCGGGGAAGACGGACATGGGCGCGAACACGGTCGACAGGTTGATCAGGGGCAGCATCGGCAGGAAGAGCGCGGAGGCCGACGACTCGGGATCGGGCGACCGTATCGCCACGACCGCGGCGCCGAGGCAGAAGCTCAGCGCGAAGGCCACGGCCAGCAGGGCGAAGCCGACGGCGGACGGCACGCCGGCGAAGCGGAAGCCGATGACGTGGCCCGCCGCGACCAGCACCACGATGGGGATCAGGCTGCGGACGGCGTCCGTACCGAGCCTGGCGATCAGCACCGAGAGGCTGTTGATCGGCATCGTGCGGCACCGGTCGAGCATGCCGCTCTGCCGCTCCCTGCCGATGAAGAAGGCGGTGGACACCGGCGCCAGACCCATCGCCATCATGACGATCGCCGGGGGAAGGAACTGGCCGAAGTCGACCCCGCGGAGCGTCAGCAGCCGGTCGAGCACGATCGCGAACCCGGCGAAGAACACCAGCGGGCTGACGACGAGCTGGAAGAAGGACCTCGTCGTCAGGGACAGGCGCAGGTTCCGGCCGATCAGGACGCCGGTGTCGTGGATCACTCGGGCCTCCCGGTGAGCGACCGGAAGACGTCGTCGAGCGTGGGCTTGCGCAGGGCGAGGTCGTCGGGCTCGATCTTGGCGGCCTCCAGCGTCTTGACGATGCCGGCCAGCGCCTCCACACCCTCGGCGGGCAGCACGATCGGCCCGTCCTCCCCCTCGGCCGACCGGCCGAGCACGGCCATCGCCTTCTCCCGGACGCCGGGGTCGGCGATGCGGATCTCGCACACGGCTCCGCCGCCGACGCGGTCCTTCAGCTCCTGAGCCGTGCCCTCGGCGACGACCTTCCCGTGGTCGATCACCACGATCCGGTCGGCGAGCTGGTCGGCCTCCTCCAGGTACTGGGTGGTGAGCAGGATGGTGACGCCGGTCGAGCGCAGGTCGCGCACCGTGTCCCACAGCGTCTCGCGGCTGACGGGGTCGAGGCCGGTGGTCGGCTCGTCGAGGAACAGCACCGGGCGCGGGACGACCAGGCTCGCGGCGAGGTCGAGCTTCCTGCGCATGCCGCCCGAGTAGGTCTTCACCGGCTTGTCCGCCTCGGCGGACAGGCCGAAGCGCTCCAGGAGGCCGCCGGCCCGGTCTTTCGCCTCGTCCTTGCCCAGCCTGAGCAGCCTGCCGAAGAACACCAGGTTCTCGCGGCCCGTGAGGGTCTCGTCGATGGCGGCGAACTGGCCGGTGACCGCGATGTGGGCGCGTACCTTGTCCGGCTCTGTCAGCAGATCGTGGCCGGCGATGGTGGCGCTTCCCGAGTCGGGACGCAAGAGCGTGGTGAGGCAGTTGATGAGGGTGGTCTTGCCGGCGCCGTTGGGCCCCAGCAGCCCTACCACGCTCCCTTCCGGTATGGCCAGGCTGAGCCCGTCCAGGGCGACCGTTGTGCCGAATGACTTGCTGAGATGCCGTAACTCAACAATGGCGGTCATAGTCGCCCACCCTCCAATTCCCCTCCGGCCCTTGTCAATAGATAGAAGATGGCAACTTGTATCTGTTTTCTTCGGTGGTCGAAACCGCCCGCGCGGCGGCGCCGGCGCATCCCCCGCGGCCGCCCGTGTACGAGGACCCCACACGACTCTGATGGGCACAAAGCGCCAGATATAGGACAGAAAGGCATGGTTGGCGGCAAAGTTTATGTGGTATTGACCCGATCTGGAGGGCGATGAGAGTCTGTCGGGCGGGTAGCGAGGGGCTGATGGAACCGGCGAACGTCAGCGGAGACCGGCGCCGTTTCCAGGAGGCCTTCCGGCGATGCTGACGCCGGGAGGCGTGCTCGCGTCCGTACACCCATTAGGAGATCGTCTTTCCCGGGGGGGAGTTGACGTATGGCCTTGCGTCTGGTGTTGGATCGCCGATTACCGCCGAGTATCCGGCTGGCGGTCTCCCCGATCGCAGCCGCCCTCGTCGGCATGCGCTTCGTGGACGGCCGGGGATTCGACGGATGCGGCGGCGACGCAGGCCCGGCGCACCGGTCGCCGCGGCTGCACGTCACGCCGTACGACCAGCCGCGCCGGCCCGGCGTCCAGCGCCCGATCAGGCCGGGACGGCAGGGGCAGGCGACGCGTGCGGCGCACACGCGTCCCGATCCCGTCGGGCGCTCCCGGTTCGTCGCGAGCCAGCTCGACCCGCGCGGCTTCGCCCACTGCACGGCGTCGAGTCCCCGCAGGTCTCAGGGGGGCGACGGGGCGAGCGCCGATGATTTCGCCACGGCCTGCGCCCGGCTGCGCGAACTGCTGGAGACCGACCTGAGATATCGCATGCGGCGGCTCGCCGAGGACGGCCTGCGCGGGCTCTTCGTCGACCTGCGGGTATGGGTCCGCTTCGAGGAGGGCGTGCTCAATGTGGACACCCGCTGCGACGGCGACATCAGCCTCGCCGCCGGCCGTCTCACCCTGATGCCAACGATTCTGCGCGACCGGATGGTGGTTCTCGTTTCTGAGCCGACGCAATCCGTGCTTCTGCTCTATCCGGTCAGGGCGGCGAGCGGATGCGGCGGCGGTGCGCTGCCGTCCATGGCCGAGCTGCGGATGCTGGCCGGCGGCAGCCGGCTGTCGCTGCTGCAGGACCTGCACGAGCCGCGCAGCCTGGAGGAGGTCACCCACCGTCATCGGATGGACGCGCAGAGTGCGCGGAAGGAGCTGGCCGCGCTGACCGCGTCGGGACTGCTCTCCTCCTGTCCCGAGTCGGCCGGGCAGTACGTGCGCACCGCCTTCGCCTCCGCGCTCATAGCGCCGTGGTGCGGCGCCTGCTCCTGATCGGTCGCCTGTCTCGCATCTGGCCTGTCCTCTTGATACGATTGCTCGATAACCACGAGTGTCCGTAGGGGCCCGCGTCGTACCGCTTGATCGGCCTGTGGTCTCGGCCTCGCACTTCGCGGTTTCCGTAGGAGAGGTTGTGGTGAAGCGATACACGGTGACCGTCGCCCCGACGGCGGAAGACGGCATCAGTGATGAAACAAGACCGCAGATGGTCGTTCAGATCGAGATCATCGACGGCAAACCGCACGTGGTCGAGCTGACCGTACGGGCGAACGCGGGTGCGGACCTGGCCAGCGGTCCCCTGCCTCTGGTCGACCTGGAGCACCTCGCCCGGGCCTTCGCCCCCGAGGGCGCGCGCGGCGAGCCCGGCGGCGAGCCCGGTGTCCTCGAGTCCGCTGCGGTCGGAGGGAGCCCCGTCGCCGTGGCGGCGGAGCAGCCGAGCGTTCCCAGGCCGCAGGGCGGCACGTCGAGCAGGCAGGCCGCCCGGGCCAGGTCGGGTCCGTCCGCCGCTTCGGCCGAGAGCCGGGTCGCCAGGGCGAGGGCCTACCGCAAGATGCCCGAGCCGAGCGAGCTCCAGCGGGTCTTCAGCGAGGTCGGCAGCATCACGGGCGTGGCCAAGCACTACGACGTGCCGGTGCACACGGCCCAGGGGTGGATCGGCCGGCTGCGCAAGCGAATCGCCGCGGTGACGGACTGAGACCCCCGGGGATACCGATGCGGTGGGACACCGCGTCGTCACCGCCGGAGGCTTCGGGTTAGCCTGCCGTTGGCAACGGTCGTCGTCTCGGGCGGTGTTCTGCTTGGCTGGTTCTCTGCGCTCCCTGTTCGGTCTCCGCCGCCTGCCGCGGGAGGTCCGTACGGCCCTGCCCGTCGAGCCGGGCGAACGTGTGATCAGCCACGCCCCGGCGGCCGAGGGCGGTCATGTCGTGGCCACCACCATGGCGCTGCATCTGCCCGGGGGCACGCGCCTGCCCTGGCATCTGATGGACCGGGCGTCCTGGGACGAGGCGGGCGCGGAGGTCACCATGACCGACGGCTCGGTCCATACGGTGCGGCTGCCGGAGCCGGGCACGCTGCCCGAGGTGATCCGTGAGCGGGTGACCGCGACGATCCTGGCGAGCAGGCACGTCCCCCTCGACGCGCGTGGGGGAGTGCGGCTCGTCGCCCGCAGGATTCCCGGCCACGACACGCCGCGCTGGGATTTCGTCTTCGACCCCGGCCTCGACCCGGCGGACCCCGGGCTGCGCACCCTGGCCGAGCTGGCCCTGGAGGATGTGCGCCACAGCCTGGGCATCTGACCGCGGAAGGCCTGCGGGGTGGACGTTCCGGAGGGACGGGCGGCCGGCGGGGTCAGGTGGTCCGGTCGGCCCCGGTCGTGCGGCCGGCCCCGGCCGTGGAATCCGGCCCGGCGTCGGGCCAGCCCGTGGCGACACCCACCCGCTCGGTCTCCCATGGGTCCTGCCTGCGCAGGAACGGCACCCGGTCCACCAACTTCCCCGCCTGCGCGCCCACCAGCCCGGCCGCCTCCTGCACGGTCGGGCTGTCCGCCACCCGCTGCGCCATGCGCTTGATCTGCTCATAGCGCTCGCGGCCGGCCCGCGTGCCGAGGACGTAACCGACGGCCAGCCCGGCGGCGAACATCATCTTGTACCGCATCTTCCACCTCCGCGCTCGTGTGCCGCCCTTCTACCCCGAGGGCTCGCGACTATCCAACAGCAATCAATGTGACAGGCACCCCCCCGAGTGCGCTAATCTAGTTCTGCGCCGCACGGGAAGGCCGAAAGGCCGGAACGGATCGGTTCTCCGAGCCGATCGGCGCAGCGCAGCACGATCCCGTGTAGCTCAACCGGCAGAGCAGCCGGCTGTTAACCGGCAGGTTATAGGTTCGAGTCCTATCGCGGGAGCGATGAACCCCCGCCCATTCGGGCGGGGGTTTCGCTTTTCCGGCCGATCTCCGGCCGAGGCGCATCGCCGGCCCGCCATCAGGCGAGACGGCGGGCGCCGGCGGCGGGCGTCGCGGTGAAGAACGTCGGCGGCGCCCAGCCGCGCTCCGCGTAGGCCTGCCCGACCCGGTCCCTGACCTGGTCGACGCGTTCCTCGGCGACGAGCGCGATGGCCGACCCGCCGAAGCCGCCGCCGGTCATCCTGGCTCCCCGGGCCCCACCCCTGATCGCCGCCTCCACGGCCACGTCGAGTTCCGCGCACGACACCTCGAACTGGTCGCGCAGCGACAGGTGCGAGGCGTTCAGCAGCGCGCCGATCTCCGGTACGGCGCCCGCCCGCAGCAGCCCGATCAACGCCTCCACCCGGTGGTTCTCGGTCACGACGTGCTGGGTCCTGGCGCGTTCCGCCCCGGTCAGCTCGCCCAGCGCCGCGGCGAGGTCGGTGACGTCCCGCAGCGCGGCCACGCCCAGACGCTTGGCGGCGTTCTCGCACTCCTGACGGCGTCTGGCGTACTGCCCGTCGGCCAGCTCGTGGTGCACCCCGGTATTGATGATCAGCAGCCGGAGGCCGTGCGCCGCCAGGTCGAGCGGGATCCGCCGGCTCGCCAGCGACCGGCAGTCGAGGAACAGCGCGTGCCCCTCCCGGCCGAGCGCCGAGGCCGCCTGGTCCATGATCCCGCACGGCATGCCGACGAAGTCGTTCTCCGCCCGCCGCCCGATCCCGGCCAGCTCCATCCGCCCGGTGTCCGATGCCGCCAGGCCCAGGCCGTACAGGTCGTCGAGGGCGAGGGCGGTGGCGACCTCGAGCGCGGCGCTCGACGACAGGCCGGCGCCGCGCGGCACGTCGCCGTCGATCACGATGTCGGCGCCGCCGACGGGCAGCCCCGTGCCGCGCATGACCCAGAACACCCCGGCCGGATAGCGGGCCCACCCGCGGGCCCCTTCGAGACCGCCGCCGAGATCGTCGAGGACCTGGACATCCCCCGGCTCCTGCAGCGACGAGAGCCGTACGACCCCGTCCGTACGCGGGCGGGCCGCCAGCGTGACCCCCCACGGCACCGCGAACGGCAGGACGAAGCCGTCGTTGTAGTCGGTGTGCTCGCCGATCAGGTTGACCCTGCCGGGCGCGTGCCAGATTCCGGTGGGTTCGCCGCCATAGGCATCCCGGAAGGCATCGACAACGCGCATAACCGCACACTCCCCAACAAGTTCGACCGTCCCGCGTAGGTTAGCGGTTTCCGGTCGGCATCGCCCGCTCGTTCGGGACGCAGTGGGTCATCTTGAGCCCCGTGACGTCGCGCGGGCCGTTCTTGCCGAGGTTGGCGAGCCGCAGCCGGTCCTCCTCGGTCAGGTCCTGGCCCGGGAGCGGGTCGAGGTGCCCGACGTCGCCCGGCGTGATGCCGACGCCCTCGCCGACGCGCAGCCCGAGATCGTCCTCGACCAGCAGCAGATGCCAGATCATGCGCTCGGCGACCGGCCGGGCGCACTTCGACAGCGCGATGGCGAGGTTCTCCACCAGGTCGTCGCGCTCCCACTGCTCCATGAGCAGGTAACGCTGACCCGGCTGCTTGTAGTCGTTGGTACGCGGGATGCGCCTGCGGGTGAGCCGCCCGGAGATGATCGGCCCGCACTCGAGGGGCATGGCGCTGTCGGCCTCCCGGAGCCCGCCGGTGATCGACGGCTCGTAGTTGACGTGCGGGTTGTCCCCGGCCCGGTCGATGTAGTAGGTCATCGGCGCGTCCCGCTGGTTGGTGCGCACCTCCGCGTTCCTGGCCTGGTTGACCGGCAACTGCAGATAGTTGGGCCCCACGCGATAGCGCTGGGTGTCGCTGTAGGAGAAGGTCCGCCCGATCAGCATCTTGTCCTCGGAGAAGTCCAGCCCGTCGACGAGGACGCCGGTGCCGAAGGCGATCTGCTCGTTGTCCGCGAAGTTGTCGCTCAGCGTGCGGTCGAGCACCATCCGCCCGACGGGCAGCGCCGGGAAGTCGTTCTCGGGCCAGACCTTCGTGTCGTCCAGCGGGTCGAAGTCCAGCTCGGGATGCTCGTCGTCGCTCATCATCTGGACGAGCAGCTCCCACTCCGGGTGTTCACCCCGCTCGATCGCCGTGTACAGGTCCCTGGTGGCGTGTCCCAGGTCGTGGGCCTGCACCAGGGCGGCGTCCTCGGCGGTCATGCTGCGTACGCCCTGCCTCGGCATCCAGTGATACTTCACCAGCAGGGTCTCGCCCTGGGCGTTCACCCACCGGTAGGTGTTGACGCCGAACCCCTGCATGTACCGGTAGCCCGCGGGGATGCCCCGGGGGCTGAACAGGTTCACGATCATGTGCAGGCTCTCGGGCATCTGCGAGATGAAATCGAAGATCCGGCCGGGCTCCTGACGGAAGGTGACCGGATCGGGCTTGAACGCGTGGATCAGGTCGGGGAACTTGATGGCGTCCCGGATGAAGAACACCGCGAGGTCGTTGCCCACGAGATCCCAGTTGCCGGCCTCGGTGTAGAACTTCACCGCGAACCCGCGCGGGTCGCGGGCGCTCTCTGAGGACTCCCGCCCGCCGATCACGGTGGAGAACCGTACGGCGACGTCGGTCCGGTGGCCGGCCTCCTGCAGGAGGCCCGCGCGGGTGAACCGGGCGATCGGCTCGTCGCCCCACCTGCCGTACGTCTCGAAGAACCCGAACGCCGTCGTGCCGCGCGCGTGCACGACCCGTTCCGGGATGCGTTCCCGGTCGAAGTGACTGATCTTCTCCAGGAACTGGTAGTTCTCCAACGTCGCCGGACCCCTCGGGCCGACGGTGCGCTGGTTCTGGTTGTCGTAGACCGGGTGCCCCTGGCGATTCGTCAGAATCGGACGCTCGTCCCCAGGCCGCGGTCCCACGCTCGACGTCATCAGGACCGCTCCTTTCGGTTGGGTCTCTAGAGCATCGGTCGAGTGATGACACCCCTGAGGAAGTGTCGGCCTCTGATCGGCTTCGGTCGCTGCGCCGGGAGGAGGCTCCGATCCGCTGCCCGGCCCCGCCGAGCGGGGCCCGGCGTGCGGTCCTCGCTCCCTCCCGCTCCGCTCCCTTCCCCCGGCTGACGATTACTTGACCGGCGCTCTGGGTGATTAGTTCGTTCGACGGCCCCTTATCCGTTTTCTGATCGGCTATTCGGCTCAATCATTCAAGTTTCGGAACGGTTCGTTGATCGTCGCGGTCACCGGCGTGGCTCGCCGCGGTAGGTGCCGAACGACCAGTGGTTGCCCTCGGGATCGCGTACGACGAAGTCGCGGGAGCCGTAGTCGGTGTCCGCCGGTTCCCTGACGACCGTCGCCCCTGCCGCGGTCGCCCTGGCGAAGAGCCCGTCGGGGTCGTCGGTGACCACATAGGCGCCGAAGGTGCCGGGCCGCAGTTCCCATGCGTCGTCGCCGGAGTCCCGGACCGAGCCGAGCATGATGCCGCCGCCGAGGGGCCAGGCGAGCTCGGCGTGGGCCACCCGGTCGCCCTCGCCGTACACCGCGGTCTCCTCGAAGCCGAAGGCGTCGACGAGGAAGCGGATCAGCGCGCGGGCGTCGCGGGCACGTAGGGTCGGCCAGACCTGGGGAGCCGGCGTGGTGTCCTGCGTGATGTCTCGCGTGGTAGCAGTCATGCTCCGAGTCTGCCGCCGGGCCTGACCGCACGGCTTGGACGTTTCGGAACCGGTCACTCGTCCTGCCGGTCCCGCTCCGGCCGGCCGGACTCCTCGGCCAGCCAGCGGCTGGGCGGACAGCCCGCGAGAACGCCGAACTCCCGGGCCAGATGGGCCTGGTCGTAATAGCCGCAGGCCGCCGCGACCTCGGCCAGCGTGCGGCGGCCCGCCCCCTCCGCCGGGTGCCGCATCAGCCACCGCGCGCGGTCGAAGCGGATCACCCGGGCGGCCTCCTTCGGGCCGAGGCCGATCTCCGTCCGGAACCGCTGGCTCAGGTGTCTGGTGCTCCAGCCCACCTGCTCGGCCAGATCGGTCACGCTCGTGCCGCCGCCGTCGGCCAGCAGCAGGCGCCAGGCGTACGCGACCTCCGGCGCGGGGGCGGCGGGCCGCACGCCGGCGTCGAGGATCCGGCAGAGGACGCGGTCGAGCGTCGCGAACCGCGCCGGCCATCCGTCGGCCTCCAGGAGGCGCTCGCGCAGCTCGGCCGCCAGCCGGCCGAGGACGACGGTGCCGTCCAGGTCCACACCGGCGAGCTCGCAGGCGGGCAGCCCCAGCAGTGTCCGCGCCCCCAGCGGTGTCAGGCCGAGTTGCACGCCGGACTGCGGGCCGTCGAGGGCGATCAGCACCGGCGCGGTGTGCAGTCCGCCGACCATCGTCTCGTACGTCCCGAGAGGGGTGCTCGGGTCGGGGTGCGCTGCGAGGACGAGCGGATCGTGCAATGTGATGATCAAAGTCAGGTGCGGCGAGGGCAGCCCGCGGTGCAGCCGCGGCGGCACGCCCGTCTCGCGATAGCCGATGTACCAGCTGATCAGCGGGCGCAGCGCGGGCGCGGGCCGCCGCCGGACGAACTCGGCTCCCTCGGGTGCTCCCATGACCCCAGTGTCGCCGACCGGCCTCCCGGCACGAGTCTTGACAAAACTTGCCGCTCGGGTGGAATGGCCGGTCGACCACCGGAGAATGCCAAGGATGGGCGGAAGGCGCTGGGGGCGGCAGGAGGACGGCCGGTTCGCGCGTGATTCACCGAGCCTCGCCCAGGTCCGCCTTCCGCCGAGACCCACCACCGCGAGGAGCGCAATCATGGACGGCGTGACAGAGCCGGTCGGCAGGCTGCCGCTGATCGGCGACCGGGCTCCGGAATTCGAGGCCGAGAGCACCCATGGGCCGGTCCGGCTCAGCGACTACGCCGGCCGCTGGCTGGTGCTTTTCAGCCATCCCGCGGACTTCACCCCCGTGTGCACCACCGAGTTCGCCGCCTTCGTCGCTCTCGCCGACGATTTCGCCGACCGGAACGTGTCACTGCTGGGCAACTCGATCGACTCGGTGCACAGCCATCTCGCCTGGATACGCAACATCAAGGACAGGCTCGGGATCGACATCACGTTTCCGATCATCGCGGACATCGACGCCAGGGTCTCCCGGGCGTACGGCATGCTCCATCCGAACACCTCGAAGACCGCGACGATCCGGGCCGTGTTCGTGATCGACCCGGCGTCCGTGGTCCGCGCCATGCTCTACTACCCGATGAACGCGGGCCGGATGGTCCCGGAGATCCTCAGGCTGGTGGACGCGTTGCAGACAGCGGACCGGGACGGGGTCGCCTGCCCGGCCAACTGGCAGCCGGGCGACGACGTGCTCCTCGGGGCGCCGCGGACCCAGTCCGAGGTCGAGG